>NZ_JBWKZE010000009.1:0-221127 GCF_059424205.1 Pseudomonas sp. GW456-12-1-14-TSB6 | reverse complement strand
CTCATGAAGAACCAGAGCGAATACCAACCGAATCTAAGATTGCAGGGTTCCCCTGCAACATAGAATCTCCCACATTTGGATCTCCAACAAATCACACAGCGGTGATTCGCCGGCTTACTTCATCTCGACGATGACTTCTTCATTCCACTTCTGCGGCAGGGCCTTGGAGGTTTTTTCCCAGGCATCGGCGTCCTTGATCGGCGTGACCTTTTTGTACTGCTCGTTCGGCAGCAGCTTGGCCTTCACGTCTTCCGGCAGTTGCAGGTGCTCGGCGCGGATCGGGCGAGCGTTGCCGCGGGCGAGGTTGGTCTGGCCGGCGTCGCTGAAGATGTATTCGCGAGTCAGCTTGGCGGCGTTCGGGTTCTTCGCGTATTTGTTGATGATTGTGGTGTAGCCGGAAATCACCGAGCCATCGGACGGGATCAGCACCACGTAGTCATCCGGGTTGGCCATCTTGGCCTTGTAGCTCAGACCGTTGAAGTCCCAGACCACGCCGACTTCAATCTCGCCTTTTTCCATGGTGGCGATGGTCGGGTTGGCCATCGACAGGCGCCCCTGCTTGGCGATGTCCGCGAACAGCAGCAGGGCCGGCTGGATGTTCTTCTCGTCGCCGCCGTTGGCCAGTGCAGCGGCGAGTACGCCGTTGGCAGCTTGCGCGGCAGTGCTCACGTCACCGATGGAAACCTTGTATTTGCCGCCCTTGAGGTCAGCCCATTTGGTCGGCACTTCGGAGCCGTGCAGCAGCTTCTTGTTGACGATGAAGGCGATGGTGCCGGTGTAGGCCAGTGCCCAGTTGCCGTCCTTGTCCTTGGCCCAGTCCGGCACTTGATCCCAGGTGCTCGGCTTGTACGGTTGCACCACGCCTTGCTTGACCGCGATCGGGCCGAAGGCCGCGCCGACGTCGCCGATGTCGGCGGTGGCGTTGTCTTTCTCGGCAGCGAACTTGGCGATTTCCTGGGCCGAGCTCATGTCGGTGTCGATGTGTTTCAGGCCGTATTTCCTGGCCAGGTCTTCCCAGGTGCCTTTCCAGTTGGCCCAGTCATCGGGCATGCCGACACTGTTGACGGCGCCTTCCGCTTTCGCAGCGGCTTCGAGGGTTTTCAGATCGTCAGCCGCCATGGCGGCGGTGCACATGGCAATGGTCGAGCCTAACAGTGATGCCAGGAAAAACTGTTTCATTCCAAAGCTCCTTGGGTCGTGTTCAACGCTGCGATTGCGGTTTGTGTTGGTCTAGGTCAGCAATACCTGAGCCAATTTAAGGGGACTCGATGACACTTTGATGTCGGCGATGGCTCACCCAGCCTTTTCTATCTCCGGTATCGGCGAGTGCCCGGTAAGCGTAGACCACCCGCCAAGTCCCGGTGGGCAAGGGACTTGGCCGATGTATTGCAAGTTGTCAGGGCGACCGTTCGGTAGTTTTGTCATCTCTCGGTCATCTGCACTGCCTAGGCTTGCAAAACGACCGGACGGCACGATTGCTGTGCGGTTTTGCCCCGAAACAGTGCTGGTCTAGTCCAGATAGGTAACGTTGATGCGCGATGAGGCAACAAAAGCGGTGACAGCGATTGGCCAGATCCTTCAGGAGCAACTCGACCATGGGTTGCTGGCGGCGGGGAGCAAGTTGCCGGCCGAGCGCAAGCTCAGTGAGCTGTTCGGCACGACGCGAATTACGGTACGCGAAGCCTTGTTGCAGCTGGAGGCGCAAGGGCAGATTTATCGCGAGGAGCGGCGTGGCTGGTTCGTGTCGCCACCGCGTCTGGCTTACAACCTGATGCAGCGCAGTCACTTTCACGCGATGGTCAGTGCGCAGGGGCGGGTGCCGTCGACCGAGGTGATTTCGGCGCGGTTGCAGCCGGCTTCAGCGGCGGTCTGTGCGTGGTTGCAGTTGCCGGCGTTGTCGAGCGTGATCCAGATTTGCCGGTCGCGGCGGATCGATGGGCGGCTGGTGTTGTATGTGGAGCATTATCTGAATCCGCAGTTTTTTCCGGGGATTCTGGAGTTTGATCTGAATCAGTCGATTACCGAGCTGTATGCGCGGCATTACGATTTGCACTATGGGCGGGTGCGGTTCGAGATTGTGCCTACGTCTTTATCGGTCGATGCGGCGGCGGCGTTGCGGGTTTCGGTGGGGAGTCCGGGGTTGAGGATTGCTCGGGTTAATTATGATCAGTTTGGGCGGTTGATTGATTGTGATCTGGAGTTTTGGCGGCATGATGCGATTCACGTTGGGGTTGATGTTGTTTGACCTTGGCGGCCGCTGGGCCGACCAGGTTTTGGGTTGACTGTGTACATATCCGTTTCTTCGGGTGCTGCCGCTGACGGTTTCGCCCTTACGGCGAGTCACTTTGGCAAACGCCCCAAAGTAACCAAAACGCTGGGCCCCGGCGTTCGGCCCCTCGCTTTGGCTCGGGGTTCCTTCGTTCCGGGATTGATCCGGGGGCATCGCCTACGGTTTGCTTCGCTGCACCTCCTCTCGATGCATGCGGCTTCGCCGCACGGTCGCTGCGCTCCCACCCCCGGATAAATCCCTCCACTCAGCCTTCCGATGGGGCCAAAAGATCAAAAGCTTTACTCGAGCTAACGCTCATCGTGGTGAGTGGTGGGAGTTGGCTTGCCAGCGATGGTGGCCTGAAGTCGGTCAGATTCTTCGGGTCTATTCTTGAGTTTGGCCGCCACCGCCTGCGGTGATCACTTGCACATTCATCCTTGGCGTCGCCAGGTCCAGGCCGGCTTCATCCAGATGTCGTTTGAGCGACAAATTGAACGCCCGTGAAACTTCCCACTGTTTGATCGGTGCTGTCTTGAATCTTGCTCGCAATATCGCGTTGCCGGATTCAAAGCTTTCCACGCCCTGAAATTCCAGGGGTGACCAGATGTTGCGCCGCTGCAGCGGGTCGGTGCGCATTTTCTGGCCGACGTCGCGCATCAGTTTGATCGCTTCGTCGATGCTCATGTTGAACGGCACGGCCACGCGGAAGATCGCGTAGCCGAATTCGCGGGAGTAGTTTTTGATGCTTTTGATTTCGCTGAACGGGATGGTGTGGACGATGCCGTCGATGTCCCGCAGGCGTACGGTGCGGATGGTCAGGCCTTCGACGGTGCCCAGGTGCCCGCCGACGTCGACGTAGTCGTCGATGGCCAGGGAGTCTTCGATGATGATGAACAGGCCGGTGATGAGGTCGGCCACGAGCGACTGGGCGCCGAAGCCGATGGCCAGGCCGATCACGCCGGCACCGGCCAGCAGGGGCGTGACGTTCATGCCCATGTTTGCCAGGGCGACGATCAGGGCGATGATGAAGATCGCCACGAACAGCACGTTGCGGATCAGCGGCATCATGGTTTGTGCGCGGGCGTTGGCCAGGCCTTTGCGTGAGCGGGTGAGGGCGTGGTGCACGGCGGTGTCGCTGAGGATCCAGATCAGCCAGGCGAAGATCAGCGTGCCGATCAGGCTGAACAGTTTGACGCTGACGTCGTGGCCTTCGCCTTCGGTGAAGCCGATCAGTGACATGCCCCAGACCCGCAGGCCGAGTTCGATGAAGGCCAGCCACACCAGCAAATGGGCGAGGGTGTAGAAGAAGCTTTTCAGGCGTTCGGAATACAGCGCGTGGCGTTTCGGGCCGCGTTGGGGTTTGAGGGCGTGGCGGCGGACGAGGCCGTTGATGACCATGCACAACACCAGCAGCACGGTGCAGATCAGCGACTGGCGCAGGGCGGTGCTGGTGTCGCCGGCGGAGACGAAGGTGGCGAACAGCGAAATGCCCACCAGCACCAGCGCCGGGACGTACCAGAAGGTGCCGAGGATTTCGATGGTGTCGCTGAGGGCGCGGCGGGTCAGGCGGCGGGACAATGGCTGGTTGCGGATCAGGTGGGCGATCGGCCGGCGGAAACGCAGGATGAACAGACCGGTCGACAGCGCCGCGAGGACGTTGGCGACGGTGGCGGCGGTGTGGGCCAGGTGTACGCCGAGGCCGGCTATCAGTCGCGGATCGCTCAGGGCTTCCCCGAACGCGGCGAAGCTGCCGATCAGCCACAGCGGGCGGAAGGCCTGGTGGCGCAGGATGTACAGCGCCCGGTGGCGGTGCGGGCCGTCGAGTACGGAAAAGGCAATCACGCAGATGGCCGAGAAGCAGGTGCCGACCACCAGCGCATAGGCCAACACCATCGCCAGGCTTTTGCCCAGCGACGATGGCAGCGCGTAACTCATGTACACGGTGATGACCAGGGCGATCATCCACGGCCCGAGCTTGCGCAGGGCGAAGCGCAGCATGTCGAGGGCTCGGGGATGTTGCGGCAGTTCTTCGGTCAGACCGAAGCGCATGCGTACCCGATGACCAAGCCAGATCAGCGCGGCGGCGAGCAGGCTCCAGACCGCGAGGATCACGGCGAAGGCGAAGATGATCGGCAGCCATTCGCTGGCCGGCAGCATCAGGCCTTTGAGCTCGTCCTTGGCCATGTCGAATTCGGCGGACCAGCGATTGAGTGGGCTGTCGGCACCGGAGAACTGTTTTTCGAAAGTGGCGAGGGTGCCGCCGATCAGTCCCAGCACCCCTTCTTCCGGGGTGGCCTGGGCTTTTTTCGTGGCGTCGCGCAGTTTTTTCAGGTCGGTCAGCAACTGGGCACGTTGCTTGTCGTTTTCCAGCGACTTGATGACTTCGTCCAGGGACTGGCCGAGCGGTTCCTGAGCTTCGGGCTGAGCCTTGCCGGCGCCCGTGAGCAATCCCGGCAGACCGGCGGCGTCGGCAGGCGCCGGCGACACCAGGATCATCAGGCAAACGAGAAACAGGCAGGGCAGGGCAAAAAGACGAGCAAACACTAGGCGGTCAACCTCGCAAGGGGCGGATCGGGCGAGTGTACGAGCCCGCCAGATTCAATGCGAGCCGGGCGCGGATTTATTCGTTGAGTTTGGCGAGGATCTTGTAGACCACGGTGGCCAGGATCATCAGCATGCCGATCCACATGGCGAACACACCGGCGTTCTTGTCACGGAAGTTGAAACCGATGGCCAGCAGAATCATTCCGCCGAGGATGGGAATGAGCATGGAGTGAAACGCAGACATCGAGATCATGGCGACAGCCTTGTCGAAGGGGATTATTCAAGTCTAGGTGGGTTTTCGATGGACGGTGCTGATGTGTATCAGAAATGAGCCGGTTCTAAAGGCCGGGGATCGCAGCTCGACGCTGCGATCCCGGCTGTTTCCTATGGCAGTTCGCGACTGGCGTAGAACGCGCTCAGCACTTTGACCAGGTGAGCCAGGTCGTGGCTGCCGCACAGTTCGCGGATCGAGTGCATGGCGAACGTTGGCAGGCCGATGTCGACGGTGCGCACGCCCAGGTGGCTGGCGGTGATCGGGCCGATGGTCGAGCCGCAGCCCATGTCGCTGCGCACCACGAAGCTTTGCACCGGCACTTCTTCGGCCATGCACAGATGGCGGAAGAACCCGGCGGTTTCGCTGTTGGTGGCGTAGCGCTGGTTGCTGTTGACCTTGATCACCGGGCCGGCGTTGAGTTTCGGGCCGTGGTTGGCGTCGTGCTTGTCGGCGTAGTTCGGGTGTACGCCGTGGGCGTTGTCGGCCGAGACCAGCAGGGATTTCTGGATGGTGCGTACGAACTCTTCACCTTCCGGCAGCAGGCGGCGCAGGGTCTGTTCCAGCATCGGGCCATCAGCGCCACACGCCGAGCAGGAGCCGACTTCTTCGTGGTCGTTGCACACCAGCACGCAGGTTTCTTCGGTGTCGGCGGTCAGCAGGGCTTGCAGGCCGGCGTAACACGACAGCAGGTTGTCCAGGCGCGCGCCGGCGATGAAGTCGCCATGCAGGCCGATGACCGCAGCGCTTTGGGTGTCGTAGAAACTCAGTTCGTAATCCAGCACCACGTCAGCATTCAGGCCGTGCTCGCGGGCCAGTTGATCGGTCAGCACCGCGCGGAAGTCCACACGCTCGTCACCGGCGAACTGCGCGAGAATCGGCGGCAGTTCGGTCTGGGCATTGATCGCCCAGCCCTGATTGGCTTCACGGTTGAGGTGGATCGCGAGGTTGGGAAGGATCGCGATCGGGGCCTTGAAGTCGATCAGCTGGCTTTCAACCTTGCCGTCGCGGCGGAAGGTGACGCGGCCGGCCAGTGACAGGTCGCGGTCGAACCACGGCGCCAGCAGCGCGCCGCCGTAGACTTCGACGCCGAGCTGCCAGAAGCCCTGGCGCTGCAATTCAGGTTGTGGCTTGACCCGCAGGCACGGGCTGTCGGTGTGGGCTCCGACCAGACGGATGCCGTCGTGCAGCGGCGAGTTGCGGCCCATCTTGATCGCGACAATCGAGGAATCGTTACGGGTGACGTAGTAACGACCATTGGCTTCGGTGTGCCAGGTTTCGCGCTCGTCGAGGCGCACATAACCGGCGGCCTCAAGGCGTTGAACAAGGCTGGCGGTGGCGTGGAACGGGGTAGGGGAGGCCTTGAGGAAGTCGATCAGGCCTTGGTTCAACTCTTCGCGCATAAGAAGCTCCAGACAGCAATGGGCGGGAGTTTAACGCATCGGCCTGATGCTTGGGACATGACATGTGCCGCTCGCGTCAACGAGCGGCGGCCACGCGTTTTTTCAGGTAGTTCATGATCGCTTTTTCGTCTTCAGGCTTGTCCGGGCGAGGCAACTGTTTTGGCCAGCGACTCTGTTCCAGAAGCTTTTTCTGACGGCTCTCGTCCCAGCGCAGAATCTCCCGCGAGGCGCATTCCCACCACTCATGACGACAGGCGCTGTAGTACGGGTGATCCGGCGCGGCGCTGCCGTACAACAGATCCCGACCCACCTTGCGCATGGCGCCGCTCTGGTTGCGCAGCTTCCACTTGATCTTCAGACGCTGCCAGGCGGACGGAAAGGGTTTGACGCGCGGCACATCGGCACACAGGTCCACCAGTCGCTGGCTGAATTTCTCGCCGTGCTGGGCGAAGAAAAACGCCTGCATCGCGTGGAAGAAACGTTTTTCCGCGAAGTAGTGGTAGATGTGTTTGCGCGCTTCCACCACCGGCCGTTCGCGCATCGCGTAGGACAGGGCGATCTGCTCGATGGTGTGAATCTCGAATCCGCCGGCCGTCCACTCGTCGATCAGCCTGATCGACTCTTCGAACAATGCCGAGTCGCGGTCGGTGATACCGCACAGGCCGCTGTTGTAGAGCTTGAAACCGTTCTGTGGGGAAACACCGTGGACACTGAGGTCGCGAGCGAGCTTCAGGTAGTCCGGCCGTTCGAAGACGTCTTTCCAGTCGTATTCGAAGCGATCCATCACCGACCGATTTGCATCGATGTATTGGAACAGGCTGTTCGGGTGGCTGGTGAACAGTGTGTCGGTGTCGACGAACAGGGTTTTCTCGGCCAGTTGCAAACCGGCGGCAATCGCGCAGGCCTTGCGCCGGTGGTGGTAACCGTTCTGTCCTTGCCAGCGGGTCAGGGTCGCTTCGTCGAGCAGTACGGTGTCGACTGGCCAGCCTTCGTAGTCTTGCGGCCGGTCGGTGAGAATCCTGATCGCCGGGCGTTTGCCGTTCTTGGCCTGGGACAGGACGGTCAGGATGCTGAACTTGGCTTCGCGCCGGTAGACATCCTGATTGCCGTAAATCAGGTAGAGCAGTTGATGACGGGTCTTCTTGACGGGTGTTGCAAGGGAATCAGTACAACTCATCCGGAACAAAATCCTATAAATCGGGCAGCTGTCGGTCCAACAGTGCTTAAAACGGTGCCGGGCATTCGAAGCGCAAGCGTTCGCCGGACTGTGGATGGGTGAAGCTGAGCATGCTCGCGTGCAGGCACAGGCGTGGCCAGGCCGCCAGGGCTTGCTCGTGGGCATAGAGACCGTCACCGAGCAACGGATGACCGATCGACAGCATGTGCACCCGCAACTGGTGCGAACGACCAGTGATTGGTGTCAGTTCGACGCGGCACCAGTCGCCGCAGCGCTCCAGCACACGCCAGAAGGTCAGGGCGTGCTTGCCGTGTTCGTGATCGACCACGTGGCGCGGTTTGGTCGGCGGGTCGTAGCGCAACGGCAGATCGATGCTGCCGCTGTCCAGTTCCGGCTGACCCCAGCAGAGCGCAGTGTAGGCTTTCTCTGTTTCACGATCGTGAAACTGGCGCGACAGTTCGCGGTGGGTGTCGGCGTCGCGGGCCAGCAGAATGATCCCCGAGGTTTCCCAGTCCAGGCGATGGACGATGCGTGCTTCCGGGTAGCCGTTTTCCTGCAGACGGGTGATCAGACAGTCCTTGTTGTCATCGGCCCGGCCGGGGACGGAGAGCAACAGGGTCGGTTTGTTCACCACCAGAACGGCGGCGTCCTGATGAATGATTTGGACGTTGGACAACGGCATTAAAACAGCCTCGTAACAAATGCCAACGGCGGCTCAGGGCCCCTCCGGTGTCGGAAGGGCCCTGAGCCGCCGTCGTTCCTGCCGGATCGACTCAGCGGTCTGGCAGGGTGATGTTGAGTTCCAGAATCGAGCAGCTGCCCTGGCTCTCCAGTGCCACATGCACGTCGTCGTTGCCGATGTTGACGTACTTGCGGATCACTTCCACCAGTTCCTTCTGCAAGGAGGGCAGGTAGTCCGGGGTGCTGCGCTGGCCGCGTTCATGCGCCACGATGATCTGTAGACGCTCTTTCGCGACCGAGGCGGTACTTGGCTTTTTGTTGGCACGAAAGAAGTCAAAAAGGTTCATTACCTACCTCCAAACAGACGCTCGAAGAATCCCTTCTTCTCGACATTCAGGAACCGGTGTTCTTTTTCCTTGCCCAGCAGGCGATCAACAGTATCGCTGTAGGCCTGGCCGGCGTCGCTTTGATCATCGAGGATCACAGGTACGCCCTGGTTGGAGGCCTTGAGTACGGCCTGGGATTCCGGGATGACGCCCAGCAGGCGTACGGCGAGGATTTCCTTGACGTCTTCGACGCCGAGCATTTCGCCTTTTTCGACGCGCTCCGGGTGATAGCGGGTGATCAGCAGGTGTTCCTGGATCGGCTCTTCGCCGCGTTCGGCGCGACGGGACTTGCTGGCCAGCAGGCCGAGCATGCGGTCCGAGTCACGTACCGAGGAGACTTCCGGGTTGGTCACGACGATCGCTTCGTCAGCGAAGTACATGGCCAGGTGCGCGCCTTTCTCGATACCCGCCGGGGAGTCGCAGACGACGAAGTCGAATTGTTCCTTGAGCTCCATCAGGACTTTTTCCACGCCTTCGACGGTCAGCGCGTCTTTGTCGCGGGTCTGGCTGGCGGCCAGTACATAGAGGTTTTCCAGGCGTTTGTCTTTGATCAGGGCCTGTTGCAGGTTGGCTTCGCCGTTCACGACGTTGACGAAGTCATACACCACGCGGCGCTCGCAACCCATGATCAGGTCGAGGTTACGCAAGCCCACGTCGAAGTCGACGATCACTGTTTTGTGGCCGCGCAGAGCGAGGCCGGTACCGATAGCGGCGCTGGTGGTGGTCTTACCCACACCACCCTTGCCGGATGTAACCACGAGAATCTTGGCCAAGGTGTTTCACCCCTAAGGAAGAAGGACTGTTCAGCCCCTGAAAAACATCTCTAGAAAACTACTGCAGTCGGACAGCCTTGGCTGGAATCCGGCTTTTGGCCTTTTTCCTACTTCGTTTGAGCCGTTTTCGCTACGTTTTAGAGATGCTTGGAAAATGCGGCAGTATCCGTTAAAGCCGAATGATGTTCAACACGTCGCCCGACAGGCTGACCTGTACGCCCGAACCCCACATCGGATCGCGACGCAGGTCTTCGGAAACCTTGTAATGGCCTGCGATGGAGATCAGTTCAGCGCTCAATTGCTGACAGAAAATCCGCGCCTTGGTGTCGCCCTTGACCCCGGCCAGCGCACGACCGCGCATCGGGCCGTATACATGGATGTTGCCATCGGCGAGAAGTTCCGCCCCCGGGCTGACCGAGGAAACCACCACCAGATCGCCACCTTGCGCATATATCTGTTGGCCACCACGTACTGGCGTGGTGATGACGCGGGTCGGTTTGACGGCCGGCTCCGACGGCTTTTCCGGCTTTTTCGGGGCGACGGGTTCGGCTGCTTCCAGCGGTCGTTCGCGGGCGCCGGACGGCGGCAGCACCGGGATGTCGATGGCGATGGCGGCAGCGATGTCTTCGATGCGGCTGGCGCGGATCGCCAGGGTGCGCAGGCCGTGCTGACGGCACACGCGCATCAGGCCCGGCAGATCGACGGCGCCTTCGCTTGGCGGCAGTTTGTCCAGCGCCAGAACCAGCGGCGCGTTGCTGAAGAAATTCGGTGCCTGGGCGACTTTGGCGGCCAATTGCCGATCGAGGCTGTCCAGGTCGTTGCGGGACAGCTCCAGCACTGTAATGGCAAGCATGCTGCCCTTCAGCTGGAACACGGGATCTTGGTCTTTCGGTTCGGTTTGGCTCATGTCGGCATACAACGGCTTGTCACTAAAAGTGCCGAGACTTATAACGAGAACGCCCGCAGGCCGCAAGCCGGGTCGAACGATGTAGAATGCGCGGCCACTGTATTTACGGAAGCTTTAATGGATCGCCCGCGTTTTCGAAAAGCATTTCTTGCCCCACGCTTCTGGCCGCTCTGGTGCGGCCTCGGGCTGTTGTGGCTGATCGTGCAGCTGCCGTATCCGGCATTGCTGGCCATCGGTCGTTTTCTCGGTGCCCTGATGTATCGCTTCGCCGGCGACCGACGGCGCATCGCCAAGCGCAATCTGGAACTGTGTTTCCCGGAAAAGTCCGCCGCCGAGCGCAAGCGTCTGCTCAAGGAAAACTTCGCCTCCACCGGCATCGCTTTTTTTGAGATGGCGATGAGCTGGTGGTGGTCGCGTCAGCGTCTGGCGAAACTGGCCCACGTCGAAGGCCTGGAGCATTTGCAAAAGGCCCAGCGCGAAGGCAAGGGCGTGATTCTGATGGCGGTGCATTTCACCACCCTGGAAATCGGCGCGGCGCTGCTCGGCCAGCAGCACACCATCGACGGCATGTACCGCGAACACAAGAACCCGCTGTTCGACTTCGTCCAGCGTCAGGGCCGCGAGCGGCACAATCTTGATTCGCTGGCGGTGGAGCGTGACGACGTGCGCGGCATGCTCAAGCTGCTGCGCGCAGGCCGGGCAATCTGGTACGCACCGGATCAGGACTACGGCGCCAAGCAAAGCATCTTCGTGCCGCTATTCGGCATTCAGGCCGCAACGGTCACCGCCACCAGCAAGTTCGCCCGGCTGGGCAAGGCGCTGGTGGTGCCGTTCACCCAGGAGCGTCTGGCGGACGGCAGCGGTTATCGTCTGGTGATTCATCCGCCGCTGGAAGGTTTCCCGGGCGAGACCGAAGAAGAAGATTGCATCCGCATCAATCAGTGGGTCGAAGGCGTGTTGCGGGAGTGCCCCGAGCAATACCTGTGGGCACACCGGCGTTTCAAGAGCCGGCCACCGGGCGAGCCGAAGCTGTACGCCAAACGCGGTTGATTCGACCCATTTCCATAAGCACCACGGAGCGTTGCGATGAGCCCAGCTGAACCGGTCACAGGTTTGATTCTTTCCGGCGGCGGGGCTCGGGCGGCGTATCAGGTGGGGGTGCTGGCGGCGATTGCCGAATTGTTGCCGCTGGGGGCGGACAATCCGTTTCCGGTGATTGTCGGCACGTCGGCCGGGGCGATCAACGCGGTCAGTCTGGCCAGCGGTGCGACGGATTTTCGCGCTGCCATCGAACGCCTGACCCTGTTCTGGCAAGGCTTTCGCAGCCATCGGGTGTTGCGCAGCGACTGGCCGGGGGTGATCCGTCAGGCCAGTCGTTTCGTCAGTCACAGCCTGCTGGGCATGGGCCGGCAGCTGCCGGTAGCGCTGCTCGACAGCTCGCCGCTGCGTCATCTTCTCAACGAAAAACTGCACCTGCCCGGCATCGCCGAGTCCATCGCGCGCAAGCAATTGCACGCGGTGGCAGTGACGGCGTTCGGCTACGAGTCCGGGCAAGCCGTGACCTTCTATCAGGGCGGCGGGACCATCGATTCCTGGTTGCGTCATCGGCGCATCGGTGTGCCGACGCAGTTATCGGTGGAGCACTTGCTGGCCAGTTCGGCGATCCCGCTGTTGTTCGCGCCAGTGAAGATCGGCGATGAATATTTCGGCGATGGCGCGGTGCGGCAATCGGCACCGATCAGTCCGGCGCTGCACCTGGGCGCGAGCCGGGTGCTGGTGGTGGGCGTCAGCGGCAACCCGCGCGGTTTCGATCCGGCGCAACCGCTGGAGCGTGCTTACACCGGGCAGCAACCGACGCTGGCGCAGATCGGCGGGCACATGCTCAACAGCACCTTCATTGATAGCCTGGAAAGCGACATCGAGTTGCTTCAGCGTCTCAACCAGTTCAGCCGTCTGATGCCTGAAGGCACGCCGACGCGCGCGTTGGGTGTGGCGCCGGTGGACGTTCTGGTGATTTCACCCAGCCAGCCGATCGATGAAATTGCGGCGCGGCATCGCCAGGAATTGCCCGCGGCGTTGCGTCTGTTTCTGCGTGGGCCGGGGGCGACCAAAACGAGCGGGGCAGGGGTGTTGAGTTACTTGCTGTTCGAGGCGGGGTATTGCAGCGAATTGATCGATCTGGGCAGGCGCGATGCCTTGGCCAAGCGCGATGAGCTGTGCCGGTTTCTCGGGATTGGCGAGTCGCTGGTTCCGGCCTGAGTTTTGTTGTGCAGCAATCGCTGGCAAGCCAGCTCCCACAGGGATTTGTGTCGTGCACAGAGCCAATGTGAGAGCGAGCCTGCTCGCGAAGGCGCCCGTGAGGACGCCGCCGGATCAGAAGTGGAACTTCACCAGGAAGCTCGTGGTGCTCTGATCGGTCTTGAAATACTGGCTGTCCTTGATCCCGTACTTGTCCGACCAGTAGTCGTACTCGACACCCACATACAACTGCTTCTCGCCAATGTTCAGCGCCTTGCCCAGGTCGTATTTGACCTGTGGGTTGAAGTGCAGGTTGGCGTGGTAATCGCCTTTGGAGTTGGAGTCGTTGTCGACCACCCAGTCCATGAAGCCGTCAATCAGGATGTTCGAGTCGCCGACCGGAATCGTGTAGGACCAGACCGGGGTGATCTGCCAGACGTTGTCACCGGCGCGGGAGCCTTCGGTGTGGCGCTGGTAGAAGTTCAGCTGGAAGTAGTCGAAGCCCGGGATCGCCAGGTCAAAGCCTGGACCGATCAGGTATGACTCGGTATCACCTTCACCGAATTCGTAGGTCATGGCCAGCAGTACGTCGGTGACCGGACCGAAAGCCAGTTTCTGATCGAAGATCTTGCCGAACGACAGACGCGGGCTGATTTCGCCGTAGTAGGTGTTCGAACCCACACCGCCGTCATCCTTGCCGTTGTAGAAGATCTTGTCGACGAACACGAAGTTGTCGCCGTACTTCCAGGCATCGGCGTGCTCGAAGGTGACGGTCTGCTGAATGCGCGGGTTGACCTGGAAGTCCTTGCCATAGAGGTAGGTCAGACTGTTGTTCTGCCATTGCAGCAGGCCGTCGGCCATGGCCTGACCCCCTGCCAGCAGCGATCCCGCAAGCATCAGGCTGGTGCACATACGTTTCATTCGGTTGCTCCCAAAGTAGGTGTTCCACGTTTATTTTTTTGAGTCGGCGCTCTGGTGTGGCGCCTTTTTTCATTGCTGCAAAAGTCATCCATCCGGTCAGCTTTCATGCTGTTAGCAAGAGCTGAGCCAAGGCTTTTCGAAAAGCAAAAAAAAGCCCGTCGGCTGCTGAAAAACAGTCGATTGAGCGTGTTTTCGGGATGCCTCGGTACTGACCGAAGCCTGGATAAGCTGGCTTTTCGGTCAGGAATTAAATTCGGGCTTTTTTTTAGACCGAATTCAGGAGGCCGCGGAGAATACTGACTCAACGGCCAGGCCTCAAGTGCCCCGCAACAGAGCACCGACGACAGGTAGGGGGCACGGTTGCGGGCCATCTTAGAAGTGCACCTTGACCAGCAGGCTGGCGGTGTTCTGGTTGGTGTCGAAACTGTGGGTGCTTTCGACGCCGTATTTGTTTTTCCAGTAGCTGTATTCGGTGCCGACGTACACCTGCTTTTCACCCCAGCCGAGGGCTTTGCCCAGGTCGTATTTGATCTGCGGGTTGATGTGCAGGTTGGCGTGATAGGTGCCGCGCGAGTTCTGATCGTTGTCGACCACCCAGTCCAGATAGCCGTCGATCAACAGGTCGGAATTGCCCACGGGAATGCTGTAGGACCAGCCGGGGGTGATCTGCCAGACGCCGTCGCCGGGGCGCGGGCCTTCGGTCTGGCGGCGGTAGAAGTTCAGGGTGAAATAGTTGAAGCCCGGCACCTTGAGGTCGAAGCCGGGGCCGATCAGGTAGGCCTCGCTGTCGCCTTCGCCGTACTCGTAGGTCATGGCCAGCAGTACGTCTTTTATCGGGCCGAACTCCAGCTTCCTGTCGAAGATCTTGCCGAACGACAGGCGCGGGCTGAATTCGCCGTAGAACGCATGGGGCCCTTTGTTGCGGTCTTCCTGGCCGTTGTAGAAAATCTTGTCGATGAACAGGAAGTTGTCGCCGTACTTCCACTTGTCAGCGTGCTCGAACGTCACCGTCTGCTGGATTGACGGGTTGATCGCGAAATTCTTGCCGTACAGGTAGCTCAGGCTGTTGGTCTGCCATAGCAGTAAATCGCCGGCCATGGCTTGCGAGGCGGCCAGCAGGCCGCCGCCCAACAACACGCTGGTTTGAGTCCGGATCATCTGTTGCTCCCTCTTGTTTTTATTGTTTGAGGCAAAGCTGTCGCGAGGGGGCAGGCTTGGGCGAGCCCCCTTTTTTACTCTTCGGATCAGTGCGGGTGTGCGTGGCAGTCGTTGATCGCGGCGCGTTCGGCGCCACCGAGGATGTTGAACAACAGGTTCAGCGTCAGCGCGCTGAGGGTGGCCATGGCGATCCCGCTGTGGGTGATCGGGCTCATCCACAGTGGCAGGTGAGCGAAGAATTCCGGACGCACCACCGGGATCAGCCCCATGCCGATGCTCACCGCCACCAGCAATTGGTTGCGACGGTCGCCGATATCGGCTTCCTGCAGAATCTTGATGCCGGTGGCCGCGACCATGCCGAACATCGCAATCGCCGCGCCACCCAGCACCGCCGGTGGAATCGATGCCACCAGAAACGCCGCTTTTGGCAGCAGGCTCAGGACGATCAGCAGACCGCCGGCGACGATGGTCACCGAACGGCAGCGCACGCCGGTCATCTGCACCAGGCCGATGTTCTGCGCGAAGGAGGAGTGGGTGAAGGTGTTGAAGAAACCGGCGAAGAACGACGCACCGGCATCACACAGCAGGCCGCGACGCAGCATGCGCGGGCAGACTTCCTGACCGGTGATCTTGCCCAGCGCGAGGAACATCCCGGTGGACTCGACGAAGATGATCACCACCACCAGACACATCGACAGAATCGGTGCCAGTTCGAACTTCGGCATGCCGAAATGCAGCGGGGTGACGAACTGAACCCACGGCGCGTTGGCCATGCCGCTCAGGTCGACCATGCCGATGGCGCCGCAGAGCACGTAGCCCAGGCACATGCCGATCAGCACGGAAATGTTGACCCAGAAACCGCGCATGAAGCGGTGGATCAACAGAATGGTGGCCAGCACCAGTGCGGCGATGGCCAGGTAAATCGGTGAACCGAATTGCGCAGCGGCGGCGCCGCCACCGGCCCAGTTCACGGCCACGGGAAACAGCGACAGACCGATCGAGGTGATGACCGTGCCGGTCACCAGCGGAGGGAAGAAGCGTACGACCCTGGACATGAATGGCGCGATGAGCATGCCGAAGAACCCGGCGGCGATGGTCGCGCCGAAGATTCCCTGCAGACCGATGCCGGGCATGCCGGCCATGGCGACCATGCTACCGACGGCGGCGAAACTGGCGCCCATCATCACCGGCATGCGGATGCCCATCGGGCCGATCCCCAGGGACTGCACAATGGTGGCGATGCCGGCGACCAGCAGGTCGGCGTTGATCAGGAAGGCGATTTCTTCACGACTCAGGCCAGCGGCCTGTCCGATGATCAGCGGTACCGCGATGGCGCCGCCGTACATCAGCAGTACATGTTGCAAACCGACCAGGATCAGTTGCAAAAGGGGCAAACGCTGAATGGCGGGTGCGTCGGGGATGCGCGCTTTGGACAGCTCGGACATGCAACACCTCGGATCTTTTTTATTCTTGTGATTGAACAGCTGCCGGGTTGCTCACAGCTGTTTCTTTGCATCAGGTAAACCGCGTGGCGGCTAATCGCTGGCAAGCCAGCTCCCGCACAGGCAGTGCAAAACCCTGTGGGAGCTGGCTTGCCAGCGATGCTTTTACTGCTTAGTTGGTCTGGGCTCCCTGGGCGATCCATGCACCGATCAGGTCACGTTCCTGCTGGGTCATCTGCGTGATGTTGCCCAGTGGCATGATCTGCGTGGTGATGGCTTGCGCCTGGATCCGCGCCGCGTTCTGGCGGATCTGCTCGGGGGTGTCGAACATCACACCGGCCGGTGCAGCGCTGAACAGCGGGCTGGTCGGTTTGGCCGAGTGGCAGACCGCGCAGCGTTCCTGGATCACCGTGTGCACCTTGTCGAACGCAGGGCCGGCGTTGGACGCCTGAGCGGGAGCGGCGGCAGGTGCAGCAGGGGCGGCCGGTTGCGCAGCTTCAGCCGGTTTCGCGCCACCACCCAAAGCCGTTTCCGGCAGCGGCTGGTACTCGATTTTCGCAGGGGCCTTGGCCACGTCCGGCGCGGTCGACATCGGCGCCGGGCCGGTGACGTACGCCAGACTGATCATGCCCACCGCTGCAACCGGCAGGGTCCAGGCAAACTTGTGGCTGTCGTGACGGGTGTTGAAGTAGTGACGCACCAACACCGCCAACACCGCAATCCCGGCCAGGATCAGCCAGTTGTACTGGCTGCCGTAGGTGCTCGGGAAGTGGTTGCTGATCATGATGAACAGCACCGGCAGGGTGAAGTAGTTGTTGTGACGCGAACGCAGCAGGCCTTTGGCCGGCAGGGCCGGATCCGGCGTGCGGTTCTCGGCGATCGCGGCGACCAGGGCGCGCTGCGCCGGCATGATGATGCGGAACACGTTGCCGACCATGATGGTGCCGATGATCGCGCCGACGTGCAGGTACGCACCACGACCGCTGAACACCTTGCTGAAGCCATACGCCGCGCCGATGATCAGCACGAACAGGATGAAGCCGAGCAAGGCAGGTTTTTTGCCCAGAGGCGAATCGCAGAGGAAGTCGTAGATGAACCAGCCGGCGATCAGCGAACCGATGCCGATGGCCACGCCTTCAGGGCCGGTCAGGCCGCTGCCGGGTGCCACGAGGTAGAGCACGGGGTTGGAGTAGAACACCACGCACAGCAGCGCGATCCCCGACATCCAGGTGAAGTAGGCTTCCCATTTGAACCAGTGCAGGTTCTCCGGCATCGACGGAGGGGCCAGTTTGTATTTTTCCAGGTGATAGATACCGCCGCCGTGGATCGCCCACAGATCACCGGCCAGACCGGTTTTCGGATTGACGCGGTTGAGGTTGTTCTCCAGCCAGACGAAGTAGAACGACGCGCCGATCCAGGCCACGCCAGTGATCATGTGAACCCAGCGCACGCTCAGGTTCAGCCATTCCAACAGATGTGCTTCCACAGTCTTTACCTCTCGCCCGTCACTCTTGTTGTCGAGTGATCGGACCTTCTCTTATTGGTGGGGGGCGAGGATCAAACGCTCATCCTCTTTGAAAAAATGCTCATCGCAGTTGTTGCCTGTGCCACTGCGATCAACCACCAGGAAGTCATCCCGCTTTTCGATCGTCAGCACCGGGTGGTGCCAGACGCCGCGATGGTAATTGATGCCCTGCCTGCCGTTGGTGACGAAGGCGCGGACCAAGCCTGATACAGGTACATCGCCAAGTGGCGCGACCACGATCAGAAAGGGGTTGCCGAGCAGCGGAATGAAAGCCTGGCTGCCCAGCGGATGGCGTTCCAGCATGCTGACGGTCAGCGGCATCTCCTGCGCGTCGGCGCGGAAGATGCTGATGATCGCGTTGTCCTCAGGCGTCGCGGTTTCGACCGTCGCCAGTTTGTGGAAGCGCATGGTCGAACCGTTGTTGATCATGAAGTGATCGCTGCCGTCGGTTTCGATCACGTCACCGAAAGGGGCGAAGGCTTCTTTGGTCAGCGGTTCAATCGTCAGTGTGCGCATGCTGTTCTTCTTTTCGTTGAGTGATCGTTCCCACGCTCCGCGTGGGAATGCAGCCCGTGACGCTCCGCGTCACATCCAAAGCGGACGCAGAGCGTCCAGTGATGCATTCCCACGCAGAGCGTGGGAACGATCATTGCGGTGTTATTTAGCGACCTTGCCGAGAACGCGCAGGCGGCTCACACCACCATCCGGGAACACGTTCAGACGGATGTGGGTGATCGGGCCCAGTGCCTTGATCTGCTCGACGAAGGTGTGTTCGGCGTGCATTTCCAGCTTCTGGCTTGGCAGCAGTTCACGCCAGAACAGCGACTGGGTTTCGATCTGGCTGTCGGTGCCGCCCTTGACGAACGCGCCCTGGATCGAGCAGGTGTCCGGGTAGTTGCCCTTGAAGTGCAGGGTGTCGACGATGATTTTTTCGATCTCGCCCGGGTGGCCCAGCGCGACGATCACCCAGTCATTGCCTGGCGTACGACGACGTGCGGTTTCCCAGCCGTCGCCCATGTTGATGCCACGGCCCGGGTTGAGGATGTTGCTCATGCGGCCGAAGTGTTCGTCGGAGCAGGCGAGGGCGCGGCCACCGTTGAGGGCTGCGGCGAGGTCGACTTGCTCGTTGTCACCAACAGCGGACCAGTCGCGGAACGGAATGCCGTACACGCGCAGACGGGCCACGCCGCCATCCGGGTAGATGTTGAAGCGCAGGTGGCTGAACGCCTTGTCGTTGCTGATTTCGTGGTAGTGGTGGCTGTTGCCTTGCAGTTCGACGGCCGACAGCACTTCAGTCCACTGGGTGTTTTCGTCCGGCTCGCCCGACGCCAGGAAGCAGGCTTCCAGCGAGGCCGATGGCGGGAAGTTGCCGGTGAAGAATGAAGTGTCGATGTCCACGCCTTTGATCGAGCCCGGTACGCCCAGGCGGATCACCGCGCTGTCGTAGCCTTCGAAGCGCTTGCGGCGCGACTCCCAGCCGTCCATCCACTTGCCGTTGTCATCGAACACGCCCTCCTTCCACACGGCCGGGGTCGGCTGAAACAGACGATTGGCGTCTGCGAACCAGTCATCGGTGACCGAGATGATTTTGGTGCCCAGGCGGGCATCGGCCAGGTTGACGAACTTCTCGAAAGGTACGGCGTAAGCTTTCATTCTTCTTGTCTGCCTTTAAATAAGTGGCTTGGGATGCTTGCAGGGCCCTGGGAAACACAAGCGTTCTAGAGGTTTCTCGGGCCAGGCTCGCTAGAGAGTCAGTAATCGGAACAGGGCGATCTTGTTGATCTCCGCCAGCGCGCATTTGAACTCGGTGTCGACCGGGTTGTGAATGCGCGTTTCGAACGCCGCGAGGATCTGATGCCGGTTGCTGCCTTTTACCGCCATGATGAAGGGAAACTTGAACTTGGCTTTGTAGGCGTCGTTCAGCTCGGTGAAGCGCTGGAACTCTTCGGCCGTGCATTGGTGAATACCGGCGCCAGCCTGTTCATGGGTGCTGGCTTCGGTCAACTCGCCCTGGACGGCAGCTTTGCCGGCCAGGTCCGGGTGAGCGTTGATCAGTGCCAGCTGACTGGCGTGATCGGCGCTCAACAGGATGTCGCTCATGCGCTGGTGCAGGGTTTCGATCTGGTCGATCGACGCATCCTGGCCCAGGTCGAAGGCCTTCTCGGCCACCCATGGCGAATGTTCGTAGATGTCGGCGAAGGCTTTGACGAAGGCGTCGCGGCTCAGGGTCGACGGTTGCAGGGTTTGAAAGGTGCTCATTTGGCAGCCCCTTGGTACGGGTGGGTTTCGTGCCAGTGACGTGCGATGTCGACGCGGCGGCTGAACCACACCTGTTCATGACTTTTAGCGTATTCGATAAAGCGCTTGAGCGAAGCCAGACGCGCCGGACGGCCGATCAGACGGCAGTGCAGACCGATCGACAGCATCTTCGGCGCTTCGGCGCCTTCGGCATAAAGCACGTCGAACGCATCTTTGAGGTATTCGAAGAAATCGTCGCCCTTGTTGAAACCCTGGACCTGGGTGAAGCGCATGTCGTTGGTGTCCAGGGTGTACGGGATCACCAGGTGCGGCTTGCCGGTCGGGTTGTTCGGTTCCCAATAGGGCAGGTCGTCGTCGTAGGTGTCGCAGTCGTAGAGGAAACCGCCTTCTTCCATCACCAGACGGCGGGTGTTCGGGCCGGTGCGACCGGTGTACCAGCCCAGCGGGCGCTCGCCGGTAAGTTCGGTGAGGATGCGGATCGCTTCGAGCATGTGCTCGCGTTCCTGCGCCTCGTCCATGTACTGGTAGTCGATCCAGCGGTAGCCGTGGCTGCAGATCTCGTGACCGGCCTCGACCATCGCGCGGATCACGTCCGGGTGACGCTGGGCGGCCATGGCCACGGCGAAGATGGTCAGCGGAATGTCGAATTCCTTGAACAGTTTCAGGATCCGCCAGACGCCGGCGCGGCTGCCATACTCGTAAAGCGATTCCATGCTCATGTTGCGCGCGCCTTGCAGAGGCTGGGCCGCGACCATTTCCGAGAGGAAGGCTTCCGATTCTTTGTCGCCATGCAGGATGTTGCGCTCGCCACCTTCTTCGTAATTGAGTACGAAGGACAGGGCGATCCGGGCATTGCCCGGCCAGTGTGGGTGAGGAGGGTTACTGCCGTAACCGATCAGGTCGCGTGGGTAGTCAGCGCTCACTGCAGTCTTCCTTCTTATTCGTTGACAGATTGTGTGGCGCCTTGAAGATGGGATGGCAGCTGGCGTCACAGCGATGGGCTGATTGTATACAACTTTATTCTCAATTTGTAAGCCTGAATTTTCGCATTTTTCACCGGCCGTCCTCTTTTGCTGATAACGGTGAGAGCCTGCAAGAAATCTGCCTGATCAGTCAGCTAATGGATCAGAGGTTCAATGAATGCATGGTTCGAGGGCTGAGCAGCGGAAAATCGGCGGAGGCTGGGGGCGGGAGGAAAAATGTCGTTTTTATTGTGTACAATTTTTTTGAAAAGTGTCTTAATCAGTCGCTCGCCGCAGCTTTTCGTGCTCCGAAACGGTGCGGTCTCCTTTTCAACTGACTTCGGGAGGCGCGAGGTCTGACTGCTCCACGCAGGCAGGCGCGCAGAATCAATGGGACGTTTGACAACACACGTTTTGGACGCTGCACACGGTTGCCCGGGCAGCTCGATCAAGGTCGAGCTGTACCGCGTTGAAGGTTCGCACCTGGAATTGGTCGCCAGTGCGCTTACCAACAGCGATGGCCGGGTCGATGCGCCGCTGCTGCAAGGCGATGACTACCGTACCGGTGTCTATCAGGTTCAGTTCCACGCCGGCGATTACTACCGCGCCCGTGGCGTCCAGTTGCCGGAGCCGGCATTTCTGGACGTGGTGGTGCTGCGGTTCGGCATCTCTGCCGAACAGGATCACTACCACGTGCCGTTGCTGATCTCGCCTTACAGCTATTCCACCTATCGGGGCAGCTGACCCCCAAGCAGCTGCCCCCACCGGGAAGCGACTGCGCATATAGCTTCTTTGGTCTTTCGCCCGCTCACACTGCGGGCTTTTTTTGCTTGAAATTCGCCGCAGGCTGGCCTTTGGTCTGACGAAGTTTCATTTTAGAGTCTGGAATTTTCGTCCCTGACAATCACGAAAGTTTGCGGATAAGTCGCCAGCGTTTGCGGTCCTCCTCTGAGCCAGACGACCCTTTTTTCGGCATTTGCCTGAATGACTGCCTGTGCCGCCGATGTGCCGACCTGTTCGCCCAGAGAGACACCCCAGCTCTTCGGGTCGAGATTCAAGGGGAGATGGATTTTTTGACCTCTGATGCGGTGCAGGCTCAAAAAGAACAGAAAATCATGTCCTGGCCGATTGAATACGACGGCGGGAAATGACGTCGAAGGGCTGATGTCGAAGACGTTGTATCCGTTGCGTTTCAGCAGTGCCGCAGTGAAACGTTTCAAGTCCTGGCCCGATTGACTGGGCATGAAGTGACTCCATTCCAGTTTGAATCGGTTGGGGTCGAAATCGAGGCGTTGCAGCGACCCCTCTCCATCAGGTAGCGGCAGCGCCATGAAGCGCGCGTTTTCCGGCTCGAGGGTGATCATCGAGGGCAGCATCAATAACGGGTCCGCAAGCTCGGCTCGCGGGTAGGTGTTGCCGGCTTTCCAGTCGTTGAAGGTTTGGCGCAAGAGAGTCAGTCCGGTGCCGGTTATCCTGTCGGAGCCATTGGCAAGTTCGAACTGACGCTTTGCCACCTGCTGCAGGCAGGTGGCCGACAACTCCGGAAAATGCACGGCAACATAACCTGCAAGCGGTTGCAGGAAGGGCAGTGTGGGATCGATCTCCCAGTGACCGGCGGGAGGTACGCGGATTGCACCGCGAGGCTGTTGCAACAGGTCCGAAGCGAGAACCCTTTCCAGTGATGAATAGTTGTGAATCAGGTGTGTGGGGTTGGTGATGTAAACAATGGGTGTGTCCTCTGCAGGCCCTTGAGGCAACACCATGTATCGTTTGCCATTGATCTGTATATCGTGGGTTGTTCCGGGCGGTGCGTCGATTGCCCACTGCTCCCAGTGGTCGATTGGAGCATCGGGTAGCGGCGCGGGTGAACGAGGAACTGTTGCCGTTGCATCGTCTTTTTCAACGGCAGGCGTTCCTTCGCTCTCTGGTCCAATGTCTTCTTCACGGCGCGCCCGTTTTTCCGGAATGGCAGGCGATTCATCCTGGATATGGCGAGTGAGGATCAGTTGCGAGGGTTCCGCACCAGTACCGCTCTGCGCCTGGACCTGGCGCCACTGAACAGTGCCTTCGATACGCTCCAGAAGCGGGCCGGAAGCGATGAGTTCGTTGGGTAGGCGTGCCCGTATCCGGTTCTGCGTATCCGTACCGACCAGAACCGTTGCACCGTCGATCAGGTCGACATAGTGATAACGTCCGGATGAGCGCAGCCCGGTTTGTACGTCGGGCTGCGGCAGGCGGTCGACAAGTCGGGGAGCCAGAAAATAGGTGGACATGGGGGGCTCTACATTCAGTCGCGTTATCTGCGTATCGCCGGGCAGGTCAATGATCTCGACCGTGGGTGGCTGAGGCTCCGGCAAGTGCACGGAGCGGTCCGAGCGATGGTCAGGCAAAGGCAGTGCATTGTGGCCGTCCGCATGAATGCGGGGTCCCGGAAGCAGATCCGGTGCCGGAATGCGTGAAGTCGGAGGACTGTCGTGGGAGGCTGTGTCTTTGGCGCGGATAGGGCGTTTGGGGCTCATTGATGGATGTGCTCTTGAAATGAACGAGGCGATTGGAAGACCGACAGTGCGGATCATTGAGGGGAAATGATCGTCAGCCCAGACCCGTTCCGGGTAATACATATGTCTATGCGCACGCATTCGTGATGCCGGATCTTTCCAGTGACGTCAGCGCCAATGACTGACCCGAAACGGCCGGAGGTCGCGACCCCCCGGCCGGTCTGTCATGAACGCTGCACACTGATGGAGGCAAAGCCTTCAATTGACGCTGGATTGTCCGGCCAGAAGCCAGGCCAGGTTCTTCGCTCGCTCCAGCCTTGTCGCGTCATCAAGGGACAGATCTCCCCTCAGCTTCGCGCATTGCGCTCGAAGCGTGTGCAGACCCTGGGCGCTGATCGGAGGGGAGTAATCGAGGGCAATCTTTGCTACCACTTCGAACACATTCATCTGATGGGTACAGTGGTTGATCGTCTTCAGGTCGTCGACGTCCACAAGGCGGGAAACATCGGTATCCAATACCCAGCGACGTTGACTCAGGTGATATGAGAGCGCTCCCGGTGTGCCGTCTTTCATCGATATATTGCGCACGGGGAGTTGAGCGCTCGTCGCGGTGGACCATTCGGCAGGCAGAGGTGTGTCGGGATCGTCGGGGGGGATGAAGAACCTGGCATCGATCGATTCTATATAGATGGCCTCAAAGATCAGATCGACTGCATGCACAATCCCCGAAGCCGTGATCACACGTATCTGATCCACCAGATCTTCGCTGTTGTCGTATTCAGGCAGGTGCACGGTGCATTTCCCAATCAGTAACTGATTGTTGGAGAGCGTTATGTCGACGTGACCCAGGGCTGTCGCGTCCAGCTCCCAGGTCGAGGAGAAGGCGAGCCGTTCAGTCGCCGAGGCCATGGCACCGGGAGTGGACAGGCGCAAGGACATGTCATTGCTGAGGTGAACGAGATAGGTCGATCCATTTCCGCTCAGGGTTTCGATGGCGGTCTGGGCGGTCGGGAGCGAGAACCTGACACACCGTGCCTGGTCGCCCAGCGGGTGTGGGGTATTGTCGAGGGGACGCAAATAGAGATGCTCTCCTTCCCGAGGTGTCAGGGTAATCGCCTTCGCCCTTTGCGAATGACCGATACCGTAATTCGATAGATGGTCGTCCGCGATGGGAGGCACGTGCAGGCGATAAGAAACCCCATCGTTCAGGATCAGCACGAATGAGTGATTGAGCATCATGAGAGGGCGGGTCAGGCCATTGTTTATCCGTCCAGGGCTGCGCCACCAGGAGCTGGCAAGATTGTTGATCGACAGGCTTTTCTCACCGAAAAAAAGCTTCAGGTTGCAATTCCTGTACATGATGTTTTTGAGTTCACCTTCCGCGAGGACTTCGATGTTGTAAGTCGCCAGGACATTCGAAAGTTCCGCGCTGGAGAAATCAAGGTACACAGTGGTCAGAAAACTGTTCTTTTGTTCTGTGACCGTCAGAGTGGTGTGCTGGTTGTTTCGTGAAATCCAATAGTGGGTGTTTTTATCCTGAGGGACGGTAATGTCCGAGGAGTGGAGGATGGCCGGGAGCTCGCGCGTGCCTTGCTGCAACATGGAAACCTGAATCTGTGAAGCAGGCGCGTATTGCGAGTCAATAATGATTTCCGGGAGTTCAGGTATCCAGCGGAAGCCATCCCTGGTGATGAACGTCAGCTTTCCCCCCCTCAGTTTTTGTGTTCGATTGTCAGTCCAGTCGTAAAGATTGGTCAGGCGCACGTATCTTTTTTTGTCGTCATCGAGATCGAACCCCGAAGTGACGATCAAGTCTGCATTTTTGATTTCCCAGCTTTCAATCAGATCCGATCGCCAGTCCAGCACGATGAAACTCTCGTCTGTACCTTCCTCGTGAATCACTACGTTGCCGGGTAAATGGGAAAGCGCATAAGTGTCTTTGCCGGGGCCGCCACGAATTGATGCAAAGGGGCTGAGCACGTAGATCTGGTCATCGCCGGCTCCGGCATCGACATGATCCTTGCCACGAGCCTTGATGATGTTTGGCCCGTCGGTACCGATCACCTCGTTGTTCGATCCTGCAAGGGTGTCGATGTTCTCGATATTGCGCAGCATGCTGTGCAGAATCAGTCCGTCTGCTTTATCCGGTTCGACCTTTACAAACATCTCGCCTTGCTTCAGATCGATTTTGTAGCCAAAGCGCTCTTCGTGTCCGGCAGGAAACGTTCCGGTCAGTTTCAGGCTGTCGCTTCCCGCGCCTCCATCCAGTTCGCCGATCAGGCCGGAATGGTCTTTTGTTTGCAGCAGATCGGCGGCCCCCTCAAAGACGAATTCGTCATCCTGTTTGCCTCCGTCCAGAAACTTCGGACCCAGCCTGTAATAGAAGTTGTTGGGTTTATTCGTCACTCCCTGCACGGTGTCGAAACCTCCACCGAGAAACCAAAGAATGTTCTTGAGTTCCGATGACGCTCCGAGGACGGAGCCTTTGGTCTTTTCCGTGACGCCGGCACGTGCATCGATAGTGTCGTTGTCATCGACGATTCTAGGGCGCTTGATGGTTTTGTACTGCGGGTTTTCCGGGGTCGAGTGGTAGGTGGGGATCTGAATCGACTCGACTTCGACGTGAAATCTGCCGTTGATGACAGCCTCGGTATGGTCTTTCAGATCTTCGTCGAGCAATTTTCTGGCGGAGGCTTGCAGCTGCCGGGCATGTTGAGCGGCGGCCCTGGCAATGATATGGCGATTTTCGACGCTTTCATCCGGGCTGATTCCCCAGAATGCAAACCAGCCTGTGCGCAATCGTTCTTCGGTTGTCAGGGTGATGTAATCGTCGATGTCATCGACCACGTTGATGGCCGCCCAGATACGCGAACCGGCGACCAGCAGCAGGCCAGCCACCAGCCCTATAGGGCCGGCAGAGGAAAAACCGGCCAGAGCCGCGGTGCCCAGCAGTACGGTCATCGCCGCGCTGGTCACACTCAAGCCAGCGTTTACGTAATGATTGACAGCCTCTTTACCCGTGGCTTTGGCTGCTGCATTGAATGAATCCACCGCGCTGATGATATCGAAAGGGAGGGTCAAGGCTCCGCCGATCAAGCCGCCCCCCCGGCCCAGTTTCAATGCAAAGCTGGTGTGTGCGAAGCCCTTGTAGGCGCTTTGTCCGGCCTTGAGCATCTGGGTGGCTTTGTGAGTGACCGCCAGGTCCACTGCAATCGAAGTGATATCTGCTGTATAGGCAGCGCTGTTGAAGATGATCCCGTAGGAATCCTTGTTTTTCACTGCATCCTGGAGCCCGCAAAGTCCACTGTAGATACCAAACGCCTGGAGGCCAATGCCGGTGCCGGCCATGGTGCGGCTTGCGGTACGGTTTGCCCATTTAGGAAGGGGCTCGGACATATGCGCATGTCGAATGTCCAGTTTCTGTGCAGAGACTAGAAGTTGCTTCAACTTGGTCAGATAACCATCGGTGTCGGCGTGGATATCGATATTGTTATTCAGCAGCGTGGGCGACGTCAGCGGTCGTCGGCTGGCAATTTCAAACAGCAGCGCAGTCAGCGAGTAATCATCATCGCTGACGGACGTTTTCATGCGAGCGTTGATTTTAACTGGATCAAACTGCAAACCATCGATGAACTTTCTACTTGGAGTGCGGAAAAAAGTGTTTTTTCCATCCAGAACTTGGCCGTCAAGGGTGGCACCCAATGCGTCGAGAGATCTTCGGGTTATGTAGAAGTTGCCGATCCGAAGAGGACCATATACTTGGTCGACAACTTTTAACTCTGATGTTTTGCGTTTTGATTCAGAAGGTTTCCCGGTATTGCTTTGGTGTTCTTCGAAATCAATCGTGGAGGCGGGTTTGGGGTAGGAAGTTAGTTCAATGTCCGAAATGTCTACTGAATTATGGTTGATGGTGGAGTCGAGTATTAGCGTTGCCATAGAACATCCTTGTTCTTGCGTGGTTATGTATTTACTGCTCCATGGTAGTTAAAGAAATTCAATTTTGTATATCCGCAGGCTATTGCGGTGTGTTGCAGATGGCTTGAGTTGTTGTACTCGAATCAACCGTCGTTTTTTGCTGCCATCCAGAAATTCAATTTATGGTCCTGGATGGCATTATCGATCACTGTGTTATTCAGTGCCCGCTCAACAGTGAAGCAGCTCCGGCACCGCCGAACAATCCGGCGCTGATGCGGTTGAACCAACTCTGGCCCTTGCCGCTGCGCAGATACCGCGCGGCGCCGTGGGCACCGAGGCCGTAGGTCAATTTGCACAGCAGGTCGAGCAACGTCCAGGTGGCGATCATCACCAGCAGTTGCGGCAGGAACGGTTGCTCGGCGCTGAGGAATTGCGGCAGAAATGCGGCGAAAAACAAAATGTCTTTCGGATTGCTCGCGCCCAGCACGAAGGCCCGGCTGAACAATGCGCGGAATTTCGGAACCGGTGCGGCCTGAGGCACTTCGGCCCCCACCGACGGCTGACGCGATTGCTGCCAGCTCTGCCAGGCGAGGTAGAACAGGTAGATCGCGCCGATGATTTTCAGGGCGCTGAACAGTTTTTCGGATGCCAGCAACAGGGCGCCCAGCCCCAGCGCCGAGGCACTGAGCAGGCAGATCGAGGCGAACACGCCGCCAAGGAACGCCGGGTACGAACGGCGCAGACCGTAATTCAGACTGTTGCTGATCATCAGCAACGACAGTGGCCCCGGAATCAGGATCACCACCAGCGCAGCGCCGCTGAACAGCAGCCAGGTTTCCAGACTCATCACTTGCTCCTTTTTATGGTTATCAAGAATGTGCAAAAGCCCCACCCGGTGGGGTGAGGCTGTTTTGAAGCGTAAACCGCGTAGCGCTTACAGGAAGATGAACTTGGCGATGAAGATCGCGCAGAGCACCCACAGGCTGACGGAGATTTCCTTGTATTTACCGGTGCCGGCCTTCAGCGCGACATAGGTAATGAAGCCCAGCGCGATACCGTCGGCGACCGAGAAGGTCAGCGGCATCATGATCGCGGTGACGATGGCCG
This sequence comes from Pseudomonas sp. GW456-12-1-14-TSB6, assembly GCF_059424205.1. Classification (NCBI taxonomy): domain Bacteria; kingdom Pseudomonadati; phylum Pseudomonadota; class Gammaproteobacteria; order Pseudomonadales; family Pseudomonadaceae; genus Pseudomonas; species Pseudomonas sp. GW456-12-1-14-TSB6. The sequence goes on along the minus strand of NZ_JBWKZE010000009.1, from coordinate 192,691 downwards.
GAATGCTGTCGGTCGCTTCGTCCCATTCAATGTGCGCCATGCCGCCCATCATCAGCATCGCTACGTAAATCAGTGCGCCGGCGGTGGCATAGGCGGGAATCATGCCGGCCAGCGGTGCAAAGAACATCGCGGCTATAAATAGCACACCCACGGTGACGGCGGTAAGACCAGTCCGACCACCAGCCGCTACACCGGCGGCACTTTCCACGTAGCTGGTGACCGGCGGAACACCGACGACCGCGCCGAAAACGCTGGAGGCGGAGTCGGCTTTCATCGCGCGGGAGAGGTTTTCGATACGCCCGTCAGCGTTCACCAGATTGGCGCGCTGGGCGACGCCCATCAGGGTGCCGGCGGTGTCGAACATGTGTACGAAGAGGAAGGCCAGTACCACGCTGATCATGCTGACGTTGAAGACGCCGGCGACGTTCATGGCCATGAAGGTTGGCGCCAGGCTTGGCGGGGCGGACATGATGCCCTCGTAGTGCACCAGACCAATCCCCCAGCCCGCGAGGGTCACAGTGATGATGCTGATGAGGATCGCGCCGAATACTTTGTGGTAGCTGAGGATCGCGATCATCAGGAAGCAGATGGCGGCGAGCAGCGGGCCGGGTTCACGCAGCGAGCCGAGCTTGATCAGAGTCGCCGGACTATCGACGACGATGCCGGCGGTTTTCAGGCCGATCAGCCCGAGGAACAGACCCACACCGGCGCCCATCGCATAGCGCAGGCTGACCGGGATGCTGTTGAGCAGCCATTCGCGGATCCGCGAAAAGGTCAGGATCATGAACAGCACGCCCGAGACGAACACCGCACCGAGCGCGGTTTCCCAGTTGTAGCCCATGGTGCCGACCACGGTGTAGGTGAAGAACGCGTTGAGGCCCATGCCTGGCGCCAGGCCCACCGGCCAGTTGGCGTAGAGGCCCATCAGCAGGCAGCCCAGCGCGGCGGCGATACAGGTGGCGACGAAGGCTGCACCGTGATCGATCCCGGCATCGGCCATGATGTTCGGGTTGACGAAGATGATGTAGGCCATGGTGATGAAGGTTGTCAGACCGGCAATCAGCTCGGTCTTCACCGTGGTGCCATGCAAGCTGAGTTTGAAGATGCGCTCAAGCAGGCCAGTGCGTAACGGCGGCGAGAGTTCCAGCGTCGATGCTTCGGATTTGCGGCTTTCCACAGCGAGTACTCCTCAAGAGTTTTATTGTTATTTCCAGGACCGGACCCATGAGGGGTGGCAGCAGTCCTTTGAGGCATACGCGAATTTGTTGACCATGCGGTCAGGAACTCGCACGCTGTGGATTATGCTTTTGTGTACAAATAAAGCAAATATTGTTTTTGGTTTTGTAGACGAAAAGACTGGCGATCAAGCTATATCACTCGGTTGGGCGATTGGTTCCCAACGCCAGATTCACCGCCAGCCAGCCGTTGACCGCCGTTTCGCCGGCTTCGGCAAAGACGCGCTCGAGCAATTTCACCTGTTCACGACGCAGCGCCTGTTCAAATTTCGCACCTTCGACGGTCAGCTCCAGCAGGCGTTTACGTTTATCGGTCTCGGACGCAACGCTGTTCACCAGGTGCATTTCCTGCAATTGCCGCAACGGCATGTTCAGCGCCTGCTTGCTGACGCCGAGCAGCGCGAGCAACTCCTTGACGCTCAGGTTCGGATAGCGGGCGATGAAAAACACAATGCGTTGATGCACTCGGGACAAGCCACGACGCTCGAGCATTTCGTCGGCCTTGGCGGTGAACGCCTGATAACCGAAGAAAAACGCTTCCATGGCTTGTTGTTGGCTGGCGCAGTTTTTAAGGTCAAGCATATTGACGTTTCCAGAGAAGGTGTCGTAATTTCAGTCAACAAGTTTGACTCATTTTTCCCATGCCTCGCTAGCGGTGACTTCCATGGCTTTTTCCGAACGTGTCTCGCGCCTCAAAAGTTCTCTGATCCGTGAAATCCTTGCCGCGGCCCAGCGCCCGGAGGTCATGTCCTTCGCCGGGGGCCTGCCTGCTGAAGTCATGTTGCCGAAGGTCGAGTGGGCCGACATGCCGCTGTCTCTCGGCCAGTACGGCATGAGCGAAGGTGAGCCGGCATTGCGCGAAGCGCTGGCAGCAGAGGCGAGGGCGCTGGGTTTGCCGTGTGAGGCGAGTCAGGTGCTGGTAGTCAGTGGTTCCCAGCAGACTCTGGACCTGGCGGCCAAGCTGTACATCGATAAGGGCACCGAAATCCTGCTTGAAGCGCCAACGTATCTGGCGGCGTTGCAGATTTTCCAGCTGTTCGGCGCCGATTGCCTGACCGTGCCGCTGGAGGCTGACGGTCCGAACCTTGCGCAATTGCGTCAGCGTGTGGAGCAGCACCGCCCGGCGTTCATCTATTTGATTCCGACCTTCCAGAACCCGTCCGCTGTGCGCTACAGCGAAGCCAAACGCGCGGCCGTTGCGGCATTGCTCGACGAATTCGGCGTGACCCTGATCGAAGACGAGCCCTATCGCGAGCTGACCTTCGACGGCGGCAGCGCCCAGCCGATTGCCGGACGCCTGAAGAAATCCAGCTGGATCTACACCGGCACCGTGTCGAAAACCCTGTTGCCGGGCCTGCGTGTCGGCTACCTGATCGCCAGCCCGGATCTGTTCCCGCATCTGCTCAAACTCAAGCAGTCGGCGGATCTGCACACCAACCGCATCGGACAGTGGCAGGCATTGCAGTGGATCGGCAGTGAGAAATATCAGCAGCACTTGAGTGAATTGCGCGGCTTCTACCGTCAGCGCCGCGACGCCTTTCAAGCGGCGCTGGAAACCCATTTCGCCGATCTGGCGGACTGGAACACGCCGCAGGGCGGGCTGTTTTTCTGGCTGACTCTGAAGCAACCGCTGGACACCCGCACGTTGCTGAACACCGCGCTGGCCAACGATGTGGCGTTCATGCCCGGGGAGCCGTTCTTCCCCGAGCCGGATCGCAATCCCGGGCATCTGCGCCTGAACTTCAGTCACATCGACCCGGCCCGCCTGGACGAAGGGCTCAAACGCCTGGCAGCGGTGGTGCGCCAGGCCCAGGCCGCGCAGGCGGCATAAAAAAACCGGCCTCAGGCCGGTTTTTTTTTGGTTCAGACCGCGGCGAACCGCTGGTTCAGATATTCGATGATCGTGTTGGACTCATACATCCAGGTGGTCTGGCCGTTCTCTTCGATGCGCAGGCACGGCACTTTGATCTTGCCGCCCTGTTCCAGCAGGGTCTGGCGATCCTGCTCGTTGTTCTTCGCATCCTTCAGGGCCACCGGAACGTTCAGGCGACGCAGGCTGCGGCGGGTCTTCACGCAGAACGGGCAGGCGTGGAACTGATACAGGGTCAGGTTCCTGGCGGCGGCATCAACCTGAGCCTGGGCAGCGGCGGGGCGCTGCTTCTTGCCCGGGCGGGTCAGAAAGTCCACGAAGATGATCAGTTGGCCGAGGCCGACACGAAGCGCTTTGACGAACACGTTACAAGCCTCACAGGGACATTGAAGAAGGCGCGCAGCTTACCCGATTTTTCACGGACGAAAAAAACCCGGCGATCAACGCCGGTTTTTTCTGTCACGCATTACTTGATCAGGCTGAGAAACTCGCTGCGGGTCGCCGCGTTTTCACGGAACTCACCGAGCATCACCGAAGTGATCATCGACGAATTCTGTTTCTCCACACCGCGCATCATCATGCACATGTGCTTGGCCTCGATCACCACGGCCACGCCCAGCGCGCCGGTGACCTGCTGGACCGCATCGGCGATCTGGCGGCTGAGGTTTTCCTGAATCTGCAGGCGACGGGCGTACATGTCGACGATCCGCGCGACCTTCGACAGGCCCAACACTTTGCCGCTCGGGATGTACGCGACGTGGGCCTTGCCGATGAACGGCAGCAGGTGGTGTTCGCACAACGAGTACAGCTCGATGTCCTTGACCAGCACCATTTCGCTGTTGTCGGAGCTGAACAGGGCACCGTTGGTGACCTCTTCGAGCGTCTGTTCATAACCGCGGCAGAGGTACTGCATGGCTTTGGCGGCACGCTTTGGCGTGTCGAGCAGGCCCTCGCGGGAGACGTCCTCGCCCAGTTGGCCGAGAATCGCGGTGTAATTCTGTTCCAGGGACATGAAACTACCTGTGGGGATTTTCGCAAAGGGCAAGGGTACGGTGGCGGACACGACCCTGCAAGTTCGGTGTGACGGGATTATTCGTCGCGGCCTTCCATCATGGTGCGTTTGAGCATCACATACACGGCGCCGGCGCCGCCATGTTTAGCCTGGCACGAGCAGAAACCCAGCACTTGCGCATGCTGGCGCAGCCAGGTGTTGACGTGGCTTTTGATCATCGGCCGCTTGCCGTCCAGGCGCACAGCCTTGCCGTGAGTAACGCGCACGCAGCGGATTTCGAATTTGGTCGCTTCGGCGAGAAACGCCCAGAGGGTTTCGCGGGCTTTTTCTACGCTCATGCCGTGCAGGTCGAGGCTGCCTTCGAACGGGATCTGCCCGATCTTGAGCTTGCGCATCTGGCTTTCCTGCACGCCGTCGCGGGCCCACATCAGCTCGTCTTCGGGACCTACGTCAATCACGAACTGATCGGACAGGCCGTCAACGGTGGTGGTGTCGGTGCGCACGGTGGCGGACTGGCGCAGCTTGGCGATCCGGTCTCGGTCAGCCTTGGGTTTGCCGGTGTCGGCGCGGTCGTGCTTGATCGGCTTGACGCCTTGGATCGCACTTTTGAACAGGGAAAAATCGTCGTCTTGCATGTCAGCCTCCGCGAAGGGCGGCCAGTTTACCCAAACAGACACAAAACGGCCCGGCAAAAAGCCAGGCCGTCGATCAATCGTGTTTTTTCATCAGGTGCGGGGACATGTTCAATTCCCGCGATTGCCGTGCGCGACGCCGGCAACGACGCCACAGGGCCACGCCGAAATACAGGAACAGCAGGCCGACTGCGAGAATGATCGCCGAGCCGAGCGGTGTTGCGTTCAGGTCGCCGAGCGCCGGTGGGCGCCCCAGCAGGCTGGCGGCCCCGGCCATCGCCAGCAGCACGCCGAACGTCGCCAGTATGGCCGCGATCGCCGCGCCGAATCGAAATCGCCAGTTGCTTTGGCCTTTGGGCCGCAAGCGGCGTGCGTCAAATCCATCGGATAACTTCATTCCGACCTTCCTCAATGGGTATCGGCCCTTCGACCGGGAGTTGACCGGGTTGTTCCTGAGGCTAGGGTAATTGAAGCAAATGCGAGGTTTTTGCAGATGAGCGGCGGGCTGAGCCGCTCATTTACGGAAGATCAGATCAGATCCTGGGTCAGGGCGAGGGTAGCGAAGTTGTCAGCCATGATCGCCATTTCCGCTTCCTGCACCTGTTCGGCGCTGAGCACGCGGCCCTTGAATGGCAGATCGCGGGTGGCACAGGCATCTTCGACGAGGGTGCAGCGGAAACCCAGGTTCTTCGCCGCGCGCACGGTGGTGCTGACGCTGGAATGGCTCATGAAACCGCAGACGATCAGGTCCAGCGAGCCGATGGTTTGCAGACGATCGTAGAGTTCGGTGCCGTGAAAGGCGCTCGGCAGCAACTTGCCGATGATGGTTTCATCGCCCTGGGGTTCCAGGCCGGGGATGAACTCGCCGCGTTCGCCCTGCGGGTCGAACAGACCGCCGACGGTGCCGAGGTGGCGCACGTGCACGATCGGCCGGCCGGCCGCGCGGGCGGCGGCAACCAGTTGTTTGATGTTCGCGACAGCCGCGTCCATGCCGCTCAGGGCCAGCGGGCCGCTGAGGTACTCTTTCTGGGCATCGATGATGACCACGGTGGCATGGCTCAACGTGGCCGCTGCGTAACCGCGACCGCTGAGTTGAAACATCGTTTTTGGAACGGACATTCTGGGGCTCCTTCGGGTGGGGCTTTTGCGACATTGTCCTCTGGCTGAGCGGTTCTGTGAATCGCTACCATCGTAGACACCGTCGTTGCTGGCCTGCAGCCTTGTCAAGTTACACGATCTGTTCAATAGCCGAGGGGAAAATCGGAAGAGTCCTACCGTCGCCCCGGAATCTTTCCTGCGTCGTCGCGGCGCGTTTTGGCTGCTAGAATCGCCAGTCGTTTTTTCTGGAGTTCTGCCCCGTGATCACTTCCCGACTTCGTACCCTGCGCGACCACATTCGTTGGGCCGTCAGCCGCTTCCATGGGGAGGATCTGTTTTTCGGCCATGGCACCGACAATGCCTGGGACGAAGCCCGGCAGCTAGTGCTCGGTGCCTTGCACCTGCCGTGGGAAATCGCCGACAGCTATCTGGATTGCGCGCTGGAGGACGACGAGCTGGTCAATCTTCAGCGCCTGCTCAAGCGCCGCATCGAAGAGCGCATTCCGACCGCTTATCTGCTGGGCGAAGCCTGGTTCTGCGGCATGTCGTTCATCGTCGATGAGCGCGTGCTGATCCCGCGCTCGCCGATTGGCGAACTGATCGAAAACCGTTTTGCCCCATGGATCGGCGACGAGCCGGCGCGGATTCTCGACCTGTGCACCGGCTCCGGTTGCATCGGCATCGCGTGCGCCTACGAGTTCCAGAACGCCGAAGTGGTGCTGGCGGATCTGTCGTTCGAAGCGCTGGAAGTGGCGAACCAGAACATCGAGCGTCATGGCGTCGATGAGCGGGTGTTCACGGTGCAGGGCGATGGTTTCGATGGTCTGCCGGGTCAACGTTTCGACCTGATCGTGTCGAACCCGCCCTACGTCGATGCGGAAGATTTCGCCGACATGCCGGACGAATATCAGCACGAGCCGGAACTGGGCCTGGCCTGCGGCGATGACGGTTTGAACCTGGTACGCCGGATGCTCGCCGAAGCGGCGGCTCACCTGACCGAGAAGGGTTTGCTGATTGTCGAGGTGGGCAACAGCCAGGTCCACGTCGAGGCGCTGTACCCGGAAGTCGATTTCGCCTGGCTGGAGTTCGAGCGCGGCGGGCACGGCGTGTTCATGCTGACCGCCGAACAGTGCCGCGCCCATCAGGCACTGTTCGCTTCCCGCGTCTGACCTGAACCGATCGTTCCCACCTCGGTGGGAACGATCATGGTCTTAGCGGTGCGTTGCAATCCAGATCAGCAACCCGGCCTGAAACACCGCAAACGCCACCAGACAGGTAATGGTGAAACGCAACCCGGCGTCTTCACGTTTGAACTTGCTGACCTTGTCTTCCTGCTTCTTCAGCTTCACTTCCTGCTCGGCCAGATTCTGCTCGGCCTGCTGCAGCATTTGCGCAGCTTCGAGAATTTCGACGATCTGCAGCTTTTCGCTGTTCCAGTCGCCCAGCAAGTCACCGACCTTTACTTCCTTGACGCTGCCCTTCAAATGCTGGGCGTCGGCGTAAACCACATCAAAGCCGTGCACCCGCAGAAAGTGATCGCGGCGCAGGCGAGTGTCTTCGTTCAGCGCGTCCTTGTTGTTCAAGTCCATGCCGTCGACGGTGTAGGTGGGCCAGCGTTTTTTCGCCCAGTTGATGCCCTGGGCAGCCATGAAACGGCCGATGCCACGGTTCATAGGTTCGATCTGCAAACCGCTGTCCGGGCCGAAGTGCACGCGTTTGGTCGTGTGATCGACCCACACGTCCAGGTGATTCTGTTCTTTACGCACGCGCTGAGCGGGCAACTTGATCGCCATGCGCATCAGGCTGTGTTCTTTGCCGTTGCGCTCGGCGTAACCGAATTCAACGAAGCGCAGTGGCCGCCCGCCGGTATTGCGGTCGGTCTGCAACGGCGCCAGGCGGAGCATCTTGTGGTGCTCGACGTGGACATCCGCCCATGGCAGCTCGACCGCTGGCGGTGCGTCTTTTTCAGCGGTGGTGTCGGTTGAAGTCTGGGTATCAGTCATAACGGCGAGATCCTGTCCAAGCTGCTTGCCGCCAGCCAGTACGCTGGCGACAAAGGCTTATCGGCCGTTTTCTACAGGACTAGAGGGTAAAAGAGCTCAACGGGTGCGAAGTCCGTCAATAAACTCAAGCACGCGTGTCCCCAGTTCCGCCGCCAAGGGCAAATTCGGGTCCTTGTAGGAGGCCAGTTGCCGCTTCACGTCATTGGGCACGATGCGCAACACGTGGTTCATGCCTTCGATCAGCGCCAGTTGCGCATCCGGTTTGGCGGCCTTGAGCAATTTCGCATCATCGACCTGGACCTGAATATCGTTGCTGCCTTGCACGATCAGCGCCGGCATTTGCAGTTGAGCGAAGGCCGCCGCCGGATCCTGACGGAACAGCGAAATCAGATACGGCTGCACACTCGGACGGAAAATCACCTGCAACGGCGCCGGCACATTGTCGTCGGTGCGCCCGGCCTTGAGGCTGTCGAGCAATTCGTTGCTGCGCAGCATCAAAGGAGGAGGGAGGCTGCGGGCCAGTTGCCGGCGCAGCACCTGATCAATGGGCCGGGCTGTGCCAGAGAGAGAGATCACCGCAGCGGCGTCCACCTTCGGCGCCGCCAGGCTGGCGATCAATGCACCTTCGCTGTGGCCCAGCAAAATCAATGGACCGAAGCGCGGATCGGCTTTCAGCTTCTGACCCCAGGCCACGGCGTCCGCCACGTAGGCTTCCACCGACAGGTTTCGCTCGTCCGGAGTCGCCGCCAGGCTGGCGGCCACGCCGCGCTTGTCGAAGCGCACACTGGCGATATTGTGTTTGGCCAGCACCCAGGCCAGTCGCTTGAGGCTGTCATTGCGTCCACCGTCGGGGTTGTTTCCGTCACGATCGGTAGGACCCGAGCCGGAAAGGATCAGGACAACCGGCACGGGGTTGTCGGATTTCGGCAGCAACAGCGAACCGAAAAGTTCGCCGTTGTCAGTCGTCAACGTGACCGGTCGTTGCAGGACAGTCGCCTGGACGAAGCCGGTAAACAGGGAAAGGCTCAAGATCAAAACTCGCAGCATCATCACGCCATCATTTGCCAAGGTGCCGGTTGGACTCACCCACACCGCTAAGGTTCGAGGATGAACTACTCGGTTAGCCTGCGTATACTGGCGCGCATCACGAATCTGGGTTCGATTTCACGGAGCGTCCTGCATGTCCGGCAATACCTACGGCAAGCTGTTCACTGTCACCACCGCGGGCGAAAGCCATGGTCCGGCGTTGGTCGCCATTGTCGACGGCTGCCCGCCGGGCCTGGAGATTTCCCTTGAAGACCTGCAACGCGACCTTGACCGTCGCAAGCCGGGCACCAGCCGCCACACCACCCAGCGCCAGGAAGCCGACGAAGTCGAAATCCTCTCCGGCGTGTTCGAGGGCCGCACCACCGGTTGCTCCATCGGCCTGCTGATCCGCAACACCGACCAGAAGTCCAAGGACTACTCGGCGATCAAGGACCTGTTCCGCCCGGCCCACGCCGACTACACCTACCACCACAAATACGGCGAGCGCGACTATCGCGGCGGCGGTCGCAGCTCCGCGCGGGAAACCGCCATGCGCGTCGCGGCCGGCGCCATCGCCAAGAAGTACCTGGCCAGCCAGGGCATCGTCATTCGCGGCTACATGAGCCAGCTCGGCCCGATCGAAATCCCGTTCAAGACCTGGGAATCGGTCGAGCAGAACGCCTTCTTCAGCCCGGACCCCGACAAAGTGCCGGAGCTGGAAGCCTACATGGACCAGTTGCGCCGCGATCAGGACTCCGTCGGCGCCAGGATCACCGTGGTTGCCGAAGGTGTGATGCCGGGCCTGGGCGAGCCGATCTTCGACCGTCTCGACGCCGAACTGGCCCATGCGCTGATGAGCATCAACGCGGTCAAAGGCGTGGAAATCGGCGCCGGTTTCGCCTGCGTCGCCCAGCGTGGCACCGAGCACCGCGATGAAATGGCTCCGGAAGGCTTCCTCAGCAACAACGCCGGCGGCATTCTCGGCGGGATCTCCTCGGGTCAGCCGATCGTTGCGCACCTGGCGTTGAAGCCGACTTCGAGCATCACCACCCCGGGCCGTTCGATCGACATCGACGGCAATCCGGTCGACGTGATCACCAAGGGCCGTCACGATCCGTGCGTCGGCATCCGCGCCACGCCGATTGCCGAGGCGATGATGGCCATCGTGCTGATGGATCACCTGCTGCGTCACCGTGGCCAGAATGCCGATGTGCGCGTGAGCACCCCGGTGCTGGGCCAGCTCTGATGGGTCAACTCACTGCCGCTGCGGTCTGAGCGTGGCGGCGCTCCCGTACTGGCGGCTGTCCAGTTTCTATCTGTTCTATTTCGCCTTGCTCGGTTCGACGGCGCCGTTTCTGGCGCTGTACTTCGATCACCTCGGTTTCAGTGCCGCTCGGATCGGCGAGCTGGTGGCGATCCCAATGCTGATGCGCTGCGTGGCGCCGAACATCTGGGGCTGGCTCGGCGATTACACCGGCAGGCGCCTGGCCATCGTGCGCTTTGGCGCGGTGTGCACGCTGCTGACGTTCTCATTGATTTTCGTCAGCAAGACCTACGCCTGGCTGGCGATGGTCATGGCCTTGCATGCGTTCTTCTGGCACGCGGTGCTGCCGCAGTTCGAAGTCATCACCCTCGCGCATTTGCAGGGCCAGACCTCCCGCTACAGTCAGATTCGCCTGTGGGGCTCGATCGGTTTCATCATCACCGTGGTCGCCCTCGGTCGCCTGTTCGAGTGGCTCAGCCTCGATATCTACCCGGCGGCGCTGGTGTTGATCATGGCCGGCATCGTCCTCAGCAGCCTGTGGGTGCCGAATGCGCAGCCACCTCAGGGCAACCGGCCGACAGGCGAGGGCTTTCTCAAGCAGTTGCGCAATCCTGGGGTGTTGGCGTTCTACGGTTGCGTGGCGCTGATGCAGATGAGCCACGGGCCGTATTACACGTTTTTGACCCTGCACCTCGAGCGACTGGGCTACAGCCGTGGCGTGATCGGCATGCTCTGGGCGGTCGGCGTGGTGGCGGAAGTGCTGATGTTCATGGCCATGAGCCGGATCCTCGCGCGTTTTTCCCTGCGGCGGGTGCTGATGGCGAGTTTTCTGCTGGCGGCGCTGCGCTGGTTGCTGCTAGGTTCGTTCGCCGAGTTCCTGTGGGTCTTGCTGTTTGCCCAGGTGCTGCACGCGGCGACGTTCGGCAGCTTTCATGCGGCTGCCATCGCGTTCGTGCAACGTAGCTTCGGCGCGCGCCAGCAAGGGCAGGGCCAGGCGTTGTATGCCGCGCTGGCCGGCACCGGCGGTGCGCTCGGCGCTTTGTATTCCGGTTACAGCTGGAATGCCCTCGGCGCGACATTGACCTTTAGTATTGCCAGTCTCGCAGCGCTCGCCGCTGCCGTTATCATTGCCATTCGAATGCAAGAGGACAGGCCATGAGCCTTACCCGTGAACAGCTTGCCCAGCAAATTGTCGACGCCGGGCGTTTTCTTTATGGTCGCGGCTGGTCGCCGGCCACCAGCAGCAATTACTCGACGCGCCTGTCGCCGAGCGAAGCGCTGCTGACCGTGTCCGGCAAGCACAAGGGCCAGTTGGGCCTGGACGACGTGCTCGCCACCGACCTGTCCGGCAACAGTCTTGAGCCCGGCAAAAAACCGTCCGCCGAAACCCTGCTGCACACCCAGCTCTACAGCTGGCGTCCGGAAATCGGCGCGGTGCTGCACACCCACTCGGTGAACGCCACGGTGCTGTCGCGCCTGACGCCGCAAGATTTCATCGAGTTCGAAGACTACGAACTGCAAAAAGCCTTCAGCGGCATTTCGACCCACGAGTCCCGGGTGCGCGTGCCGATCTTCGACAACGATCAGGACATTGCGCGCCTCGCCGCCAAGGTGCAGCCTTGGCTCGACGCCCATCCCGATTGCGTCGGTTATCTGATTCGCGGCCACGGCCTCTACACTTGGGGCGCGCAGATGAGCGACGCGTTGCGCCAGATCGAGGCCTTTGAATTCCTGTTTGAATGCGAGTTGAAGACCCGCAGCGTCATGAACCGCCAAGGCTGACTTCACCAGAACCAGCCCATTTGCCTGATGAATGCAGTGCCCGACCGGTCTCGAAGAACCGGACGGCAAGGCCGATACCGAGGAATGCCCCATGAGCAGCCTGTCCGTCTATCACGTTTCCAGCCCCGAAATTCCGAACAAGGTGCTGACCCATTTCGAAGACATCGCCTCGACCCTGGCCGAGCAGGGCGTGCGCTTCGACCGCTGGCAAGCCGCCGCGAAGATCCAGCCCGGCGCCAGCCAGGAAGAAGTGATCGGTGCCTATAAAGAGCAGATCGACAAACTGATGACCGAGCGCGGTTACATCACGGTCGACGTGATCAGCCTCAACAGCGACCACCCGCAAAAAGCCGAATTGCGCGCCAAGTTCCTCGAAGAACATCGCCATGGCGAAGACGAAGTACGCTTCTTCGTCGCCGGTCGTGGCCTGTTTACCCTGCACATCGATGATTACGTCTACGCCGTGCTGTGCGAGAAGAACGACCTGATTTCGGTGCCGGCCGGCACCAAACACTGGTTTGACATGGGCGAGAACCCGCACTTCGTGGCGATCCGCCTGTTCAACAACCCTGAAGGCTGGGTCGCCAACTTCACCGGCGAAGACATCGCCGGCCGCTTCCCGCGTCTGGAGGACTGAGCCAATGTCGATCAAGGTCATTCTCACCGACATCGAAGGCACCACCAGCGCGGTGAGTTTTGTGTTCGACGTGCTGTTTCCGTATGCGGCGAAACATCTGCCGGACTTCGTTCGCCAGAACGCTCAGCGCGCGGATGTTGCCGAGCAACTGGACGCCGTGCGCCGCTACAGCAACGAACCGCAGGCTGACGTCGAGCGGGTCGTGGAAATTCTGCTGGCCTGGATCGCCGAAGACCGGAAAGCCACGCCGCTGAAAGCGTTGCAGGGCATGGTTTGGGAACAGGGCTATCAGGCCGGGCAGTTGAAAGGCCATGTTTATCCGGATGCCGTTGAAGCGCTGCAGCGCTGGCATCAGGCCGGTTATCAACTGTTTGTGTATTCATCCGGTTCGATCCAGGCGCAGAAGCTGATTTTCGGCTGCTCGGAAGCAGGGGATCTGACGCCGCTGTTCAGCGGCTATTTCGACACTACCTCCGGGCCGAAGCGCGAAGCGCAGTCGTACAGCAACATCCAGCAGGCCATCGGTGTCGAACCGCAGGAGATCCTGTTCCTGTCCGATATCGTGCAGGAACTCGATGCCGCCCAAGCCGCCAGCTTGCAAACCTGCGGGCTGGCCCGTGAGGGTGGGGAGTTGGCAGGGCATGTGACCGTCGACAGTTTTACCGGGATCGAACCGGAAGCGTTCTGAGTTCACCCAATCGACGCGCAAAAAAAACAGGCCGTGAAGCGAAAGCTCCACGGCCTGTCTGTTTATACGGTGTTCGAATTACATCGAGTGATAAGTCGGCAGGGCGAAACGCTGCTGGCTTTGCAGCATGCCGATCTGCGGCAGCTCGCTGGCTTGTTCTGCCAGATCACGACGGATCGCGCTGATCGCCCACGACAGTTGGTCGCCGGTATGCAATTGCTGATAGGTGAGCGCACGCTTGAACACTTTGCCGTCGGCACTCTTCAGCGTCAGCAGGATCCCGCCATCGGGACGTGGCTGGGTGGTGACGGCGAAGTTGGAGAACAGGGAGGTAAATTTTTCTTGGATCAGGTTCATGTCTTTCAGCTCCGTATGCACTTGAATGGCAAGCATGTATAGGGAGTTGCAGCGATTGTGCCAGTATTTCTGTTTATAAAAATCGTTGTAAATCAGTAAGTTATAAAGTCAGGTCGTTTCATCTGTCGTGCAATCTGCATGAATTGCCATCGTGCATCCTGCATTTTGCGGGATCACTGTCGATCCGATGGAACCAATATCTCCGGCCGGAATCCCGCTGTGCGTTGCAGCGCCGGGCGGATACAAAACATTGCAAAAACCGCGTGTACAGCCCGCGAAGCCCTGACGTATTTTCGGCCTCGACCCTCGCTCGAGAAGCGCCGGTTGCCTCACCCGATTGCCCGACAATAAAAATCCGGCCTGCACGTCAAGGTCGAACGGGAGCTGCCATGCGCCACGCGCCTAGCGACACGATTACCTGGGGCATGATGCTCCGCAAACTGCCGATGATTGCCAAAGCCATCCCCCGGGTGGTGAAAGGCATGAAGGTGGCCAACGTCAAGGATCCGACCCAAACCTGTGGCCTGGGCTGGACTTTCGAGCAAGCGACCCTGCGCAATCCCGAGGGCCCCGCGCTGCTGTCGGGCGAGGTGGTGCTGAGTTATTCACAGGTCAACCAGTGGGCCAACCGCATCGCCCACTATCTGATCGGGCAGGGCATCGGTAAAGGCGATGTGGTGGCGGTGTTCATCGAGAACCGCCCGGAACTGCTGGTGACGATTCTGGCCCTGGCCAAGGTCGGCGCCGTCAGCGCGCTGCTCAATACCTCGCAGACCCGCGATACGCTGATCCACAGCATCAATCTGGTGACGCCGGCGGCGATTGTCGTCGGTGAGGAACTGCTGCCGGCATTTGCGGCGGTACGCGAGCAAGTGTCGATCCCGGCAGTGCGCGCCTGGTTCGTTGCCGATCAGGATACCTTCAGCCATCCGGGCATCGCGCCCGAGGGCTACATCAACCTGATCAGCGCCAGCGCCGACGCCTCGGGCGACAACCCGGCCAGCAGCCGGCAGATTTTCTTCGACGACCCCTGTTTCTATATCTACACCTCCGGCACCACCGGTTTGCCGAAAGCCGGCGTGTTCAAGCACGGCCGCTGGATGCGCAGTTCGGCGAGCTTCGGCATGATCGCCCTCGACATGCGCCCGGACGACATCGTCTATTGCACCTTGCCGCTGTACCACGCCACCGGGCTTTGCGTGTGCTGGGGTTCGGCGGTCAATGGCGCTTCGGGTTTCGCCATTCGCCGCAAGTTCAGCGCCCGCCAGTTCTGGAGCGACGTGCGCCGCTACCGCGCCACCACCATCGGTTACGTCGGCGAGTTGTGCCGGTATCTGGTGGATCAGCCGCTCAGTGCCGACGACAGTCGTCATGATGTGCGCAAGATGATCGGCAACGGCCTGCGGCCCGGTGCGTGGGCCGAGTTCAAGACCCGCTTCGGCGTGGATCACATTTGCGAGCTGTACGCCGCCAGCGACGGCAATATCGGCTTCACCAACATCCTCAATTTCGACAACACCATCGGTTTCTCGCTGATGGCCTGGGAGTTGGTGGCCTACGACCAGGACAGCGGCGAGCCGATTCGCGGTGACGACGGGTTCATGCGCAAGGTCGACCGGGGCGAGCGGGGGCTGTTGCTGGCGCGGATCGACGACAAGGCGCCGCTGGACGGCTACACCGATCCACAGAAAACCGCGAAAGTCGTGCTACAGGACGTGTTCACCAAGGGCGATCGCTTCTTCAACACCGGCGATCTGCTGCGCAACATCGGTTTCGGCCACGCACAGTTTGTCGACCGCCTCGGCGACACCTATCGCTGGAAGGGCGAGAACGTCTCGACCACCGAGGTCGAAAACCTGCTGCTCCAGCATCCGCACATTTCCGAAGCGGTGGCCTATGGTGTGGAAATCCCCAACACCAACGGTCGCGCCGGGATGGCGGCGATCACCCCGGCCGAGTCGCTGGCGACCCTGGATTTCGCCGAATTGCTGGCCTTCGCCCGCCAACGCATGCCGGCCTATGCGGTGCCGCTGTTCTTGCGGGTCAAGGTGAAAATGGAAACCACCGGCACCTTCAAATACCAGAAAACCCGCCTGAAAAACGAAGGCTTCGACCCCGGCCTGACGGCGGATGATCCGATTTACGCCTGGCTGCCGGGGAGCGAAACCTACGTGCAGGTCACGGATGAAATCCTTGCCGACATCCGGGCAGGCAAGTACCGCTATTGATATTGGCTATCGGCGGTCTTGGAAAAAAGGGGATGACAGCTATCGCTGCGCTCGGGAAACTGTCGGCTTTCCGATTGACCGAAAGTGGAGTGAACCATGTCTGACCAAAGCCGCCAGATGACCCCCGAGGAAGCAGCCGAATTCACTGAACAGGTGTTCAACAAGGCGCGCGAGGGCGATGCGGTGATGCTCGATCGCCTGATCACTGCCGGTCTGCCGGTGAACCTGACCAACAGCAAGGGCGACACCCTGCTGATGCTCGCCAGCTATTACGGTCACGTGGACGCGGTGCAAGTGCTGCTAAAGCACAAGGCCGACCCGGAACAACGCAATGGCAACGGCCAGAGCCCGATTGCCGGCGCGGCGTTCAAGGGTGATCTGGCCGTGGTCAAGGCCTTGGTCGAGGGCGGGGCGCAGATTGAAGGCGCCTCCTTCGATGGCCGCACGGCGCTGATGATGGCGGCGATGTTCAACCGCGTTGAAATCGTCGACTACTTGATCGACCAGGGCGCCGACCCGAAAGCCAAAGATGCCAATGGCGTCACCGCGCTGGACGCGGCCCGCACCATGGGCGCTGTGGACACCACCGCGCAGCTGGAAAAACTGCTGGGCTGAGGCCGCTGGCCGCAACCCGCTCTGTGGCGAAGGCGAGAATGCGCTATCCTTCGCGCCCTCAAAATTCCCTTCGCCACAGGATCCGCCCCCATGAAAGCCGCACTCGCCGAACTCATCAGCAAAATCAGCTCCGGCTGCATGGGCGAAGACGAGATCCTGAAAGTCGCTGACGAAGCGGCGCAGGCCTACGCCGATGCCGACGCTTTTCTGACCGCCAACCCGGACATTAACTACGACGAGACTTTCCCGATTCCGCTGGGCGAGTGGGTCGTGGTCGGCAGCCTGCCGGAGACCGTGCTGTTCCAGGCCGACACCTACGCCGACCTGTTCGCGCAGATCGTTGCTTCGTTCGGCCCGGGCGTGGAGTTCAACCTCAAGCCCAAGCAACTGGCCAAGACCGAAGCGCTGACCGCGCTCAACCGCATCCAGGTGCAGATGAGCAGCCTGAACAAGGAAAACGGCGGTTACACGTTGATGAACTTCAGCCAGTTGCTCGACGACGAGCTGCAAGTGGTGCTGGTCTACGGCAACGACGTGCCGCGCGTGCTGGATCTGTGCGCCGAAGTCGGCATTGCCGCCGCGCCGTCGCTGGAAGCCTTGAAGGTCGCCGTTCACGTCTGACGCAATAAAAGGGAACCCTGAGCGCGACCGTCTATCCTAAAAGTGCATGCCACTATTCTGGAGCGACACCATGGGTTCCACGTTCAACGGCCTGGTCGGCCTGATCATTCTTGCGCTCGACATCTGGGCGATCATCAATGTGCTGAAAAGCGGCGCCGAGACCGGGATGAAAATCCTCTGGGTGCTGCTGATCATCCTCCTGCCGGTGCTGGGCCTGATCATCTGGGCGATTGCCGGGCCGCGGGGCAACGTGCGGATCTGACCGTTCGCACCCTGATCGGGTCGGGCCGATGAACTGAGGTTCGACCTGTCATCTTCGGCAACGTAGAATGCGCGCCTTTCCCGGGCAATCGAACCTGACGATTGGCGCCCGCGCATTCATCGGAGCACTTCACCATGACCGTCACCAAGACCAGCGAATACCTGGAAACCCTCTACGAAGGCTACGGCCAGCGTTTTCGCATGGAAAAACTGCTGCACGAAGTGCGCACCGAACACCAGCACCTGGTGATTTTCCAGAACCCGCGCATGGGCCGGGTGATGGCGCTGGACGGCGTGATCCAGACCACCGAAGCCGATGAATTCATCTACCACGAAATGCTCACCCACGTGCCGATCCTCGCCCACGGCACCGCCAAGCGCGTGCTGATCATCGGCGGTGGCGACGGCGGCATGCTGCGCGAAGTGACCAAACACGCCAGCATCGAGCACATCACCATGGTCGAGATCGACGGCACCGTGGTCGACATGTGCAAAGAGTTTCTACCGAACCACTCCAAGGGCGCCTACGACGATCCACGCCTGAATCTGGTGATCGACGACGGCATGCGTTTCGTCGCCACCACCACTGAAAAGTTCGACGTGATCATTTCCGACTCCACCGACCCGATCGGCCCGGGCGAAGTACTGTTCTCGGAAAACTTCTACCAGGCCTGCCACCGCTGCCTGAACGAGGGCGGCATCCTCGTGACCCAGAACGGCACGCCGTTCATGCAGATCGAAGAAGTGAAAACCACTGCCGGGCGCCTGCGCAGCCTGTTCCCGGACTGGCACTTCTATCAGGCGGCCGTGCCGACCTACATCGGCGGTTCGATGACCTTCGCCTGGGGCTCGACCAACCCGGCCTACCGCAAGCTGACCCGCGAAGTGCTGCAACAGCGCTTCATCGGCAGCGGCATCGTCACCCGCTACTACAACCCGGAAATCCACATCGGTGCTTTCGCCTTGCCGCAGTACGTGCTGCAAGCGGTGAACAAGCCAAGCAACGACTGATCGTTCGCGGGTCAGAAAAAGCCGAGGCCGGTGTGCGAAAACACACCGGCCTGGGCTTTTTTCATGTTGCATCGGTGTAAACCTTTTGAACGATCAATCCTGACAAAAGTCGAGATAGGTGTAAGCCCATTTGCGGGTTTGATCGAGGAGGCTCCGATGTCAAAGTGGAAAGTCACTTTCGTGGACGATCATGGTGAAACGATCGACGAAGTCTTCGAGTGCGAGGAATGCCCCAGCCATGAACGGGCAGCCCGCCTCATCAAGGAACGATTCCTGCCAGTCGCCGCCGAGCTTGACCTGAACGATCTGGAAGGGCGCACCGCCGATGCCGGCGTAAAAAGCCTGAAAACCCAGAACAGCATCGAAATCCGCAGCATCACCCCAATCTGAATCTTCATTTTCTTCATGTACCAGGCCTTGGCAGCGGCTCTATCTTGGGGCTACTCTGCAAGCGAGATCAGCGAACGGATCGCTAAGGTCTGGTCTTGTCAGCTACATGCTTGTTTCCCGCCGGCAACGCGGTTGCCGTGAGCACCCGGGCCCTGTGGGCCAGTGCAGGGAATACGGAAAGTCTATCCATCTATGCGAGGGGGACGATTCATGAGCACAGCCTATCAAGAAGACATCAGCAGCAGCGTGCTGCGCCGCATGAAAGAAGGCGGTTTCGATTTTTCCCGATTCCATCCCATCGAGTTCTACGCCATTTTCCCGGACGAGGAGCGGGCGCGCAGGGCGGCAGGCAAATTTCGCGGTGAATCCATCAATGCCCAGGTCAGTGCGCGCGACGACGGCGCCTGGTCTCTGGAATTGAGCAAGGTGATGTACGCAACCTACGACGACATTGGCGATTTCGAGCAGGGCTTCTCGGCGGTGGTCGAGCCCTTGGGCGGCATCATCGAAGGCTGGGGCGTGAAACAGGAGATCCGCAACCGGCATCGTTTGAACTGATCACTCTCGCAACACGTCGAGCTACGGCTGACCTTCGGGTCGGCCGTTGTCGTTTCTACGGCCCCGAAAGCGCATGGCAAAACCCTGAAACAAGAAACCGGTGCAAAAAAAAGCCACCTGAAAAGGTGGCTAAAAGGGAAGACCGCAAGGAGAGGAAACCGGTCAGGGTTACGGCCGGGAGGGCTGCCGAGGCAAGCCGGATCAGTGAGGCTGCGTACTTCGTCAGCGACGTTTTTGCAGCGGATGCGCGGATTATCCGCAGTGGCCTGCGGGCAGTGAAATCAACTCTGACTATGCTGGTGATAGGCGACGGGATTGCGTCGCAATGAAGCGGGGGCGATCAGGTTGGAGCATTTGCCGCACAGGAATGGTGCGGCGCGTGTGGCGTGAATATCCAACCGATTGAAATCAAAGCGTTTATGCCGATGGCACGGGCCTTGCGAAGGCCTGTATGTCCGGAGTGACAAGGAGTACGGCATGATCCGCACCTATTTTGATGAGATGTACGATGCCGGCGGCCAGATCCGCCCGCATTACCGGGAGTTTGCCCGCTGGCTGGCCGAGACACCTGACGAGCTGCTGGCCCAGCGGCGACGCGAGG
Source organism: Pseudomonas sp. GW456-12-1-14-TSB6 (assembly GCF_059424205.1). Classification (NCBI taxonomy): domain Bacteria; kingdom Pseudomonadati; phylum Pseudomonadota; class Gammaproteobacteria; order Pseudomonadales; family Pseudomonadaceae; genus Pseudomonas; species Pseudomonas sp. GW456-12-1-14-TSB6. The sequence goes on along the minus strand of NZ_JBWKZE010000009.1, from coordinate 172,802 downwards.
CCGATCTGCTGTTCCATCGCGCCGGGATCACCTTCACGCTCTACGGGGACGAGCAAGGGACAGAACGCCTGATTCCCTTCGACACCATTCCGCGCAGCATTCCGGCCAGCGAGTGGCGGATCGTCGAGCGCGGCTGCATCCAGCGGGTCAAGGCGTTGAACATGTTCCTCGCCGATCTTTACCACGAGCAACGCATCATCAAGGCCGGGATCATTCCCGCCGAACAAGTGCTGGCCAACGAGCAATACCAGTTGGCGATGCAGGGGCTGGATTTGCATCGCGATATCTATTCGCACATCTCCGGCGTCGATCTGGTGCGTGACGGCGACGGCACGTATTACGTGCTCGAGGACAACCTGCGCACGCCGAGCGGCGTGAGCTACATGCTCGAAGACCGCAAGATGATGATGCGTCTGTTCCCCGAGCTGTTCGCGGCCCAGCGCATCGCGCCCATCGATCATTACCCGAACCTGCTGCTCGACACCCTGAAAAGCTCAAGCCCCATCGACGACCCCAGCGTCGTGGTGCTGACACCGGGACGCTTCAACAGCGCGTTTTTCGAGCATGCGTTTCTCGCCCGGGAAATGGGCGTGGAACTGGTGGAGGGCGCGGACCTGTTCGTGCGCGACGACAAGGTCTTCATGCGCACCACCGACGGACCGAAAGCGGTGGACGTGATCTACCGCCGGCTCGACGACGCGTTCCTCGACCCGCTGGCGTTCCGCCCGGATTCGATGCTCGGCGTGCCGGGACTGCTGTCGTCGTATCGCTCCGGCAACGTGGTGCTTGCCAATGCCATCGGCACCGGCGTGGCGGACGACAAATCGGTGTACCCGTTCGTTACCGAAATGATCCGTTTCTACCTCGACGAAGAACCGATCCTGAAGAACGTGCCGACTTGGCAATGCCGTAACCCGTCCGAGCTTTCCCATGTGCTGGCCAATCTTCCGGATCTGGTGGTCAAGGAAACCCAGGGCTCCGGCGGTTACGGAATGCTGGTGGGGCCGGCGGCGACCACGGCGGAAATCGATGCGTTCCGCGAGCGGATCAAGGCCAAGCCCCACGCGTACATCGCGCAACCGACGCTGTCGCTGTCGACCTGTCCGACCTTTGTCGAAAACGGCATTGCGCCGCGCCACATCGACCTGCGCCCGTTCGTATTGTCCGGCCGCGAAACCCGGGTCGTGCCCGGCGGTTTGACCCGTGTCGCCCTGCGCGAAGGCTCTCTGGTGGTGAATTCATCCCAGGGTGGCGGAACCAAAGACACCTGGGTGGTCGAGGATTGAAGGAAGCCTGCCATGTTAAGTAGAACTGCCTCGGATCTGTACTGGATGTCGCGTTACCTGGAGCGGGCGGAAAACCTCGCGCGGATGCTCGATGTCAGCTATTCGCTGTCGCTGATGCCGCAGGACGGCCGTGGCGACGGTCTGCACGAACTGGCGATGCCGCTGCTGATCACCGGCACGCTGGACGACTACCTGGAACGTCACGGCGAGCTGCATGCCGAGCGACTGCTGCACTTCTTCGCCCTCGACGCGGCCAACCCGGCAAGCATCTACAGCTGCCTAGGTGCGGCACGGGCCAGCGCCCATGCGGTGCGAGGACGAATCACCGCTGACATGTGGGAGAACATCAACGCCACCTGGCTGGAGATCCGCGGGATCGCCAATCAGGGCCTCAGTCGCTACGGCATGAGCCGTTTCTGCGAGTGGATCAAGGAGCGTTCGCACCTGTTTCGGGGCGCGTCCTACGGCACCATCATGCGCAACGACGCGTTTCGTTTCATTCGCCTGGGTACGTTTATCGAACGCGCTGACAACACGTTGCGTCTGCTCGATGCGCGTTACGAAATGGCAGGCGATCAGGCGGAAGCCGTCAGCGACGGCACCGCTCACGCCTATTACCAGTGGAGTGCGCTGTTGCGGGCCTTGTCATCGTTCGAGGCCTATACCGAGATCTATCGCGATGCGCCCGGCGCCCGGCATGTGGCCGAGCTTCTTTTGTTGCGTGCGGATGTGCCGCGTTCGCTGCGGGCCTGCACCGAAGAAATCGACCAGATTCTGGCGCAGTTGCCTGGGGCCAACGGTCGTCCCGCGCAACGACTGGCGGCGGAAATGGACGCGCGTCTGCGCTACACCGGTATTCAAGAAATCCTTGAGGAAGGGTTGCACGCCTGGCTCACCGAATTCATCCCGCTGGTGCGCCAGTTGGGCAACGCCATTCACAGTTCCTACCTGGAGGCCGCATGAGACTTTCCATCAGCCACGAGACCACCTATCACTACGAAGATCAGGTGCGCGCGAGCATCCAGTACCTGCGCCTGACACCCCACGACAGCGAGCGTCAGCACGTGCTGAGCTGGCAGCTTGACCTGCCGCGCCCGGTGCGCGCCCAGCTCGATCCGTTCGGCAACATCCTGCACGTGCTGACCATGGACGAGCCCCACGAAGCGATCATCATCGGCGCCCGGGGGCAGGTTGATATCGACGAATTGCGCGAGGCGGAGCACGAGAGTCAGTCGGCGCTGCCGTTCCTGCGGTTCACCCGGCTGACCGAGGCTGACGAGGCATTGCGGGCGTTTGCCGAGAATTCATGCAAACAACGCCGCGACCGCAACGCATTGATCGATCTGATGCACGGTTTGAACCAGCACATGACTTACAAGCCGGGTTCCACCGAAGTCGACACCAGCGCCGCCGAAGCGTTTGCCGGGCGGGCGGGTGTTTGCCAGGACCACGCCCACGCTTTCCTGGCCTGCGCACGCAGCCTCGGGGTGCCATCACGTTATGTGTCGGGTTATCTGTACAGCGAGGATTGCGAGCATCTCGCCAGTCACGCCTGGGCCGAAGCCTGGATCGATGACGCCTGGTACAGCTTTGACGTGACCAATGAGCTGGCGCGGCCGGAGCGGCACCTGAAACTGGCAGTGGGTCTGGATTATCTGGATGCCTGTCCGGTGCGCGGCATGCGTCGGGGCGGCGGGTCAGAGCAGATGCACGCGAAAGTGCTGGTGTCGCCGACACCAGCGCCAATCATCTCGGTGCAGCAGCAGTAAACGATGTGGTCGGTTTACTTGGCGGGCGCAACCTTGCGCCCGGCCATGTGCTGCAAATACCCGATCAGTTTCTGCAGATCCGCATCCGGCAACACCTCGGCGGTAAACCCCGGCATCTTCGCCTGCGGCCACTGACGCAGACTCTGCGGATCGCGGATGTAGCGCTTGAGGAAATCCGCGCCGAAGTACTCCGTCGGGTTGTACGGGATATTCAGATCCGGCCCAAACTGCGCATCGCCCGCGCCATTCAGGCGATGGCACGCCAGGCAGTTCTTCTGGAACAGCGCGAAACCCTGATTCACCGGGTCATCGGCCTTCAGCGCAGGATCCGGCAACAGGGCAGGGAAGCGCTCGGCCACCGGCGCCATGCGCTTGATGCTCGCGACTTCGAATGGCCATTGTTCCGGGCTGATATTGCCGGCCTGCGGATCGGTCCACACCAGATAAAACGGCCCGGCGCTGTGCTTGCCTTCCGACAGCGGCGGCCAGGGCTGCGCCGGATCTTCGATGGCCAGCCAGGCGCGTGAGCCTTGGGTTTTTAGTAATGGAGCCGCAGACAGCTCAGCGGCAAAACCGTCCAGCGCTACGGCTTGCAGGTGATCGTCCGGTTTGATGCCGGTCAGCAGCGCGGCAATCGGCACGGCCCGATAAGTCATGTCCTTCTTGTAGGACACATCATTCTTGATCGTGAGGGTTTGTACCTGAGGATGCTTGAGCAACTCCTCGGTCTGCCAGGTGCGGCTGTTCGCGCCCAGCTCCAGGTTCAGCTGCGCGGCAGTCAGGGGCATGCTCAGCAGCATGGCCCCGAACAGAATGAGCGTTTTCAAGTGATCGCCGTCCGTGTCGTGGAAGTGCGCAAAGGTTGGCACAGCCACGCTGGCCCGGATAGCGGGCCAGTCACATTTTCAGTGGCGATAAACAATACCTGCCGCTTGAGTCAGCCGAGGACCTTGGTCAGGTTCGGCAGAATCAACAACAGCGTCGTGGCGAAAAGAATGAGTCCTGCTTGCCGTACTTTCGGTTGTTTGAACATGGCTTGACCGCCTTTTTTGTTATTTCCTGATGCCTGCCTGCATATCCATGATGGCAAGCGCTGCACTTCCTGTTGAAGAACGTCTGCCTCGGCAAAACCCGACGACAACAACGTACATCTTCACCTTAGGGCCCGCGTCACGCTTCGCTTAGATCCATTTCGTATGTACTTGCTACCGGTTGCGATTAAAAAGGCATGAGGCCCATTGCCAGCTTCTTTGCCGCCCGTTTGCTAGACAGCTCGCACACCTGAACCGGTTAACCAAGCCATGGATGACCGTCCGTCTGAGCGTGCGCGTCAACGTCATTGAGCGCTGTGGTCATTGAATCCGTCGCCTGCGAAGACAACAGTGACAGCACGAATTTCACTCACCGCACAGGTTCGAGGACGTCATGACCCAAGCTTTGATTTTCGACGCGTTACGCACGCCCCGTGGCAAGGGCAAGGCCGATGGTTCGCTGCACAGCGTCAAACCGGTGAACCTGGTGGCCGGGCTGCTGACCGCTTTGCAGGCGCGCACCGCGCTGGACACCAGCCAGGTCGATGACGTGGTGCTCGGTTGCGTCACGCCGATTGGCGATCAGGGCTCCGACATCGCCAAGACCGCCGTGCAGGTGGCCGATTGGGACGTCAGCGTCGCGGGTGTGCAGATCAACCGCTTCTGCGCTTCCGGGCTGGAAGCGGTGAACCTGGGGGCGATGAAAGTGCGCTCCGGGTTCGAGGATCTGGTAGTGGTCGGTGGTGTGGAGTCCATGTCCCGCGTGCCGATGGGCAGCGACGGTGGCGCCTGGGCGCTGGACCCGCAGACCAACCTGCACAGCCACTTCACGCCACAAGGCGTTGGCGCCGACCTGATCGCCACCCTTGAAGGCTTCAGCCGCCAGGACGTCGATGCCTACGCGCTGCATTCGCAACAGAAAGCCGCCCGTGCCCGGGCCGACGGTTCGTTCAACAAGTCGTTGGTGCCGGTGCAGGACCAGAACGGCATCATCCTGCTCGATCACGATGAGTTCATTCGCGCCGAGTCGACTCTTGAAGGTCTGGGCAAGCTCAAGCCGAGTTTCGAAATGATTGGCCAGATGGGCTTCGACGCCACGGCGTTGCGGGTCTACAGCCATGTCGAGCGGATTAACCATGTGCACACGCCGGGCAACAGCTCGGGGATCGTCGACGGCGCGGCGCTGATGTTGATCGGCTCCGAGGCCAAGGGCCGCGCGTTGGGCCTGCAACCCCGGGCGCGGATCGTCGCCACGGCGGTCACCAGCACCGATCCGACCATCATGCTCACCGGCCCGGCGCCGGCCACTCGCAAGGCGTTGGCCAAGGCCGGGCTGCGGGTGGAAGACATCGACTTGTTTGAAGTCAACGAGGCGTTCGCCTCGGTGGTGCTGAAGTTCATCAAGGACATGGCTGTCGACCCGGACAAGGTCAACGTCAATGGCGGCTCGATCGCCATGGGCCACCCGCTGGGCGCCACCGGTTGCGCGATCCTCGGCACCTTGCTCGATGAACTGGAAGCCCGGCGCCTGCGCTACGGCCTCGCGACACTGTGCGTCGGCGGCGGCATGGGCATCGCGACCATCATCGAACGCCTCTGACCCCAAGGAATCCTGTCATGACCCAAGCCATTCGTTACGAAAAAGGCCAGGACGGCATCGTCCTCCTGACCATCGACATGCCGGGCCAGAGCGCCAACACCATGAACTCGGTGTACCGCGAGGCCATGGCCGAAAGCGTCGCCCGTTTGCAGGCGGAAAAAGAGGACGTCGCCGGGGTGATCATCACCTCGGCCAAGAAAACCTTCTTCGCCGGTGGCGACCTGAATGAACTGATCAAGGTCGGCAAGCCCGAAGCCAAGGCCTTCTATGACATGGTGCTGACCCTCAAGGGCCAGTTGCGCACCCTGGAAACCCTCGGCAAACCGGTGGTCGCGGCGATCAACGGCGCGGCGCTCGGCGGCGGCTGGGAAATCTGCCTGGCCTGCCACCACCGCGTGGCACTGGACGATGCGTCGGTGCAGCTCGGTTTGCCGGAAGTGACCCTCGGCCTGTTGCCGGGCGGCGGTGGCGTGGTGCGGATGGTGCGCATGCTGGGCATCGAAAAGGCTTTGCCGTATCTGCTCGAAGGCAAGAAAGTCCGTCCGCAGCAGGCGTTGCAGGCGGGGCTGATTGATGAACTGGCAGCGGATCGCGATGAGCTGCTGGCCAAGGCCCGGGCCTGGATTCTGGCCAATCCCGCGGCCGTGCAGCGTTGGGATGTGAAGGGCTATCAGATTCCCGGCGGCACGCCCTCCAATCCGAAAGTCGCGCAGATGCTGGCGATTGCGCCGTCGATCCTGCGCACCAAAACCCAGGGCACGTTGCCGGCGCCGGAGAAGATTCTGTGTGCGGCGGTGGAAGGCGCGCAGGTGGATTTCGACACCGCGCACCTGATCGAAACCCGTTATTTCACCGAACTGACCACCGGCCAGATCTCGAAAAACCTGATTGGCACCTTCTGGTTCCAGCTCAATGAAATCAACGCCGGCGGATCGCGGCCGCAGGGTTTTGCGCCTTATGTGACGAAGCGCGTGGGCGTGCTCGGCGCGGGCATGATGGGCGCCGGGATCGCCTATGTCAGCGCATCGGCCGGGATCGACGTGGTGCTCAAAGACATCAACCTCGCGGCTGCGGAAAAGGGCAAAGCCCATTCGGCGGCATTGCTGGACAAGAAAGTCGCTCGCGGGCAGATGACTGCGCAGCAGCGTGAAGCGGTGCTGGCGCGCATCCATCCGACCGAAAGCGACGCCGATCTGGCAGGTTGCGATCTGATCATCGAGGCGGTGTTCGAGGATCGTCAACTCAAGGCCAAGGTCTCGGCAGCAGCGCAGCAGGTGGTCGGCGCCGACGCGGTGATTGCTTCCAACACGTCGACCTTGCCCATCACGGGGTTGGCGACCGCAGTACCGGATCAAAGCAAGTTCATCGGCCTGCACTTCTTCAGCCCGGTGGAAAAGATGCCGCTGGTGGAAATCATCAAAGGCGCGCAAACCAGCGACGAAACCCTCGCACGCGGGTTCGATTTCGTACTGCAAATCAAGAAAACCCCGATTGTGGTCAACGACAGTCGCGGTTTCTTTACTTCTCGAGTATTCGGCACCTTTACCAATGAAGGCATTGCCATGCTGGGTGAGGGCGTCAGTGCGCCGATGATCGAGACCGAAGCGCGCAAGGCCGGGATGCCTGTCGGACCGCTGGCGATCTCCGACGAAGTTTCCCTCAGCCTGATGAGCCATATCCGTCAGCAAACGGCCAAAGACCTGCAGGCAGAAGGGAAACCGCTGATTGAGCACCCGGCGTTCGCCGTGATTGACTTGCTGCTCAACGAATACAAGCGGCCGGGCAAGGCAGCGGGAGGCGGTTTTTATGAGTACCCCGCGGGTGGGCAGAAACATTTGTGGCCCGAGCTGAAAACCCGTTTCGAGAAAGCCGACGGGCAGATTTCGCCCAAGGATGTGCGTGATCGACTGCTGTTCGTGCAGGCCATCGAGACCGTGCGCTGTGTGGAGGAGGGCGTGCTGACGTCGACGGCGGACGCCAATGTCGGCTCGATCTTCGGCATCGGTTTTGCGGCATGGACGGGCGGCGCGTTGCAGTTCATCAATCAATATGGCGTGAAGGACTTCGTCGCGCGGGCGCAGTACCTGGCGGAACAGTACGGCGAGCGTTTCGCACCGCCTGCGTTGCTGCTGGAAAAAGCCGCGAAAGGCGAGTTGTTCTAACGGGGAGGGGAGGCATTTCGGGGCTTGCCTTGCCGGGTGGTTTCAAGGCAGGCTCTGGGGTGTGCATTATTCCCATCACGTGTCAGGTATTTTTTATGTCGCTACGCATCTGCATTCTGGAAACCGACATCCTGCGTCCGGAACTGGTCGATCAATATCAGGGTTACGGGCAGATGTTCCAGCGCCTGTTCTCGCAACAGCCGATCGCCGCCGAGTTCACGGTGTACAACGTGATGCAGGGCGACTATCCGAGTGATGACCTGACTTTCGATGCGTATCTGGTCACCGGCAGCAAGGCCGACTCGTTCGGCACCGACCCGTGGATCCAGACCCTCAAGCAATACCTGCTGACTCGCTACGAGCGCGGCGACAAACTGCTCGGCGTGTGCTTCGGCCATCAACTGCTGGCGCTGCTGCTGGGCGGCAAAAGCGAGCGCGCTACGCAGGGTTGGGGAGTTGGCATTCACAACTACAAACTGGCGGCCAAGGCACCGTGGATGAGCCCGGTGCGTGAAGAGCTGACGCTGTTGATCAGCCACCAGGATCAAGTCACGGCGTTGCCGGAGAACGCCACGGTGATTGCTTCCAGCGATTTCTGCCCGTTCGCCGCGTACCACATCAACGATCAGGTGCTGTGCTTCCAGGGGCATCCGGAATTTATCCACGACTACTCGCGAGCGCTGCTGGATCTGCGTCAGGATGCGCTGGGCGAGCAGGTGTACAGCAAGGGTGTGGCCAGCCTGGAACATCAGCACCACGGTACCACCGTTGCGGAATGGATGATGCGTTTCGTGGCGCACAAGCCGACCGCCGCTTGAATTCGAACGCCCTCGTGCTTTGCACGGGGGCGTTTTTTTAACTTACAACCAGCCCGATTTCTTGAAGCTTGCCCACAGGCTCACGCAGCCGACCGTAATAAAGCCCAGCACGCCGAAATAGCCGTAGTGCCAGCTCAGCTCCGGCATGTTCTGGAAGTTCATCCCGTAGATCCCCGCCACTGCCGTGGGGAACGCCAGAATCGCCGCCCACGCGGCGAATTTGCGCTGCACCACGCTCTGGCGTGACGCCTCCAGCAGCACGCCGATTTCGATGGTCTGGCTGGCAATGTCGGCCAGGGTGGTCAGGTCTTCCATCTGCCGCGTCACATGGATCTGCACATCACGGAAGTACGGGCGCATGTTCTTGTCGATGAAGGGGAAGCTCAGCTTCTGCAGCTCCTCGCCGATTTCCACCATCGGCGCCGCGTAACGGCGCAAACGCAAGACGTCTCGGCGCAGGCCATGGAGTTTCTGGATGTCGTGTTCATTGAGCGCACTGCACAGCACGTTGCGTTCCAGCTCATCAATCTCTGCATGGATCGCTTCTCCCACCGGCTGATAGTTTTCGATCACGAAATCCAGCAGCGCATACAGTACGAAATCTTCCCCGTGTTCCAGCAACAGCGGCCGCGCCTCACAGCGCTGGCGGACATGGGCGTAGGACGCCGAATGACCGTTACGCGCGGTGATGATGTAGCCGTTACCAGCGAAGATATGGGTTTCGATGAACTGCAGAATCCCGTGCTCGCGCACCGGCGAGTAGGTGACGATGAACAGCGCGTCGCCAAAGGTTTCCAGCTTTGGCCGGCTGTGTTTTTCCAGAGCGTCTTCGATGGCCAGTTCGTGCAGGTTGAACTGGCGTTGCAGGTTGGACAGTTCCTGGGCACTCGGCTCTTCGAGGCCGATCCAGACGAAGTGGCCGGTCTTGGCGGCCCAGGCCGCGCCTTCGTCGAGGGAAATATTGGTGACTTTCTTACCAGCGCTGTAAACCGCAGCAGCAACAACTCGACCCATGGTGTTGATTCACTTCTTCTTGGCAGATGGCAGGGGAGACATGGCTTCAGCTTAGCCGTGTCGCTGCTTGAGAGTCAGTGAAATCTGCACAGTTCACCGGGCAAAAGAAAACCCGCACTGGGCGGGCTTCTTTATTCACGCGGCTTGCAGCTGCCGATCCATCGCATCGATACATTCGCGCATCTGCTCGCGGCATTGGGTAATGAGCATGGGCATGTCATCCATGGTCAGGCCAGCGGTAGGAATTGCCGGCAGCGAGCGTATGAGAACTTTCCCGCTGTGCCAGCGGTTCAGACGCATGTGCTTGATGTAGCTGCTGACACACACCGGAACGATCGGCACCCCGGCGGCGATGGCCATCTGGAACGCGCCTTTTTTGAATGGCAGCAGTTCTTCACCCAGGTTGCGGGTGCCTTCCGGGAAGACCCAAATCGAGGTGTCTTTGTGCTGCAAAGTGTCGGTGGTGGTCAGCATCGACTGGCGCGCCTTGTGCGCGTTCCCGCGATCGATCAACACGTTGCCCGCCAGCCAGAACAGCTGCCCGAACAGTGGCACCCACTTCAGGCTCTTTTTGCCGATGCACACGGTACGACGCGGTACCACATTGCCGAACACGAACAGGTCGTAGTTGGACTGATGGTTGGCGATGATCACGCAGCTGTCGGGCTTGTTCATCAACGGCCCGACATCGGCTTTCACTCGCAAACGCAAAATGCACATGGCCGGCAGTGCATAGAGACGGGCGCACAGGCGACTGTTGTCCGGATTGAATGGGCGGCACAGCCCGAGGATCACACCGAGGATTCCCGCCAGAATAAAGTGCAGGCCCATCAACAACATACGAAACACGAACAGCATTTTAAGGCCCATCGGGACAAAAGGTGGCGCAGTGTACGGATGTGCACTGTTTTCGGCAATTGCCGCTATAGAGTCCGGAGATGGGCGATGTTTAAGCGCATGTTTCCGACTTGTTGGTCAGAGGCGTCCTAGAGCTGCTGCAGAGTTTTTAACTGGGCGTGTAAGAAAAAGCCCGACACGACGGTCGGGCTTTTCAGAATCGGTATGAGCCGGGTGTCAGCCCAGATGCTCCTGATCCTGAATGATCGCGTTGTCCAGGGTTTCCAGCAGCGCCTTGCGCACTTTCAGCTTGGTGTTCTTGTGTGCGGTCATGTTGATTTTCTTCAACTGACGTGCGGCGGCGAGGGCGGCGCCTTGCAGTTCATCGGCCGCGACAACCTTGTCGAGGAAGCCGGCATCCACTGCGCTTTGCGGATCAAACATCTCGCCGTTGATCACCGAGCGATGGAAGGCCGAGCGACGCAGACGATCACGGGCCAGCTCGATACCGGCATGGTGCATGGTCATGCCGATCTGCACTTCATTCAGACCGATGCTGAACGGGCCGTCGACACCTATGCGGTAGTCGGCGGACAACAGAATGAATGCACCTTTGGCCACGGCGTGACCCGGGCAAGCGACGATCACCGGGAACGGATGCGACAGCAGACGACGGGCCAGAGTCGAACCGGCAGTCACCAGCGACACCGCCTCTTTAGGGCCGGCGGTCATTACTTTCAGGTCGTAGCCGCCAGAGAGAATGCCCGGCTGGCCGGTGATGATCACAACGGCACGATCCGCCACCGCCTGATCCAGCGCCGCGTTGAAGGCCGCGATCACGTCCGGGGAAATGGCGTTGACCTTGCCGTTGCTCAGGGTCAGGGTCGCGATACCGTCTTCGAGGTGGTAGGCAATCAGGTCGCTCATGGCGCAATTCCTTATAAGAAAGATGGGCAGACGTTACCCACCGTCGTCGGTCAGGTAAAGCACTGTGACTGACCCGCCAGTCACTGTTTACTGGCCGATGCGCTGCAACGCGCCCGGTGCCTGACGCCTGCGCGCCTATATAGAAGGGCCGCGTTTACCCGAGATTGGCCGGATCGCCATGGACTCTCGATGGCGGTCGCGGCTTTTTCGCTTAACCGCATGAAAATTCTGAAAAAAAGTTTGCCATCAGAAAAGCTTTCGACTACATTAGCGCGCCTCGACAGACAGAACATGTTTGAAGAGATACGGTGAAGTGTCCGAGTGGCTTAAGGAGCACGCCTGGAAAGTGTGTATACAGGAAACTGTATCGAGAGTTCGAATCTCTCCTTCACCGCCAAATTCGATGTAAACAAAACCCCTGGTTTCGAAAGAAACCAGGGGTTTTGTGCATTCTGGCGTCCGGATTTTTTTGGTCACAGAGATCGGTTCGGCATCCCTTTGCCAGGGCATTACAATCGCGGTTTTATCCGGCATGTAAAAGGACGACCTCCATGATCATTTCCACCACCCACTCCATCGAAGGCCGGCAGATTACGGCGTATCTGGACATCGTCAGTGCCGAGTCGGTGCAGGGCGTGAATGTGATTCGCGATATGTTCGCGGGCATGCGCGACTTTTTCGGCGGGCGTTCGCAGACGCTGGAGCGGGCATTGAAGGAGGCACGTATCCAGGCGACTGACGAGATCAAGGAACGTGCGCGGGCTTTGCAGGCGGATGCGGTGGTCGGGGTGGATTTCGAGATCAGCATGCCCGCAGGGAAGGGTGGCATGGTTGTGGTGTTTGCGACCGGTACGGCGGTCAAGTTGCGCTGAGGCTAGTGAGCCCATCCAACGGAATGGGCTCTGTGCTGATAATCAGCCCTGCGGTTTGAGCAGGATGGTGCCTTTCGAATCGTAGGTCAGCGGCGTGTCGTTCGCGACGAGAGGCGGCGTATCGCCGGGTTGAACTGGCTGAACCGGGTCTGGATGGTAGATGACGCCAGGCTGCAACGGACTTGGTCCGGTCGGCTGCTTGATGACAATCTCACCTGAAGCGATCTTTTCCTTGAGTTTCTCCGCCCCGGCCTTGCCGGCGGCGATCTGTTCATCCGTGAGCTTTACAACAGGCAGTGTCGGGAATCCTTTGATTTCCATGTTCTCTCCTTGAGATTCATTGTGTAGGAAAAAGGGCAGCGGCCGGTCGCCGCAAATCTTTAGCCGCTTGGGACCAACGGTTCCCCAATGTGTTTAATTTCCGTAGGCCATTCGTCGGGCTTCGGGCGATCTGAATCACAAGTCCAGGAATGACCGGCTAGTCTCAAAAGCCTTGGAGGTCGATATTTTTTCAGGCGAAAGGGTTTGCCGGTGTCGGCCCGCATTTGAGAAGGGGAGCAAAGATGACTGATCCGTACATCGAAGACGACGGGGCTGAATTTTCATTCAATAATTGCGTGCGCTGCGGCCAGACGGAGTATCAGGCCGGATTTGGCGAGGATCCGGTGCAGACCGGCAAGATCAAGTCCACGGCACCCAAGGGCCCGAAGGCGAAGTTTCTGCCCAAGGTCACCACCCGCTCCAGAAAGTGAGTCCTGTCCCGCAGAGCCCCGTCATTGAACGGGGTTTTTTATGCCTGCCTGGTAAAGAAGCGTCCTACATTGATTGAAGCTTTTGTCCGGTTTTTTCACAAACTTTTCACACCCGCCTGAGTAGGGTGAAGCCATCCGTTAGAAAGCAAGTCTCCAGCCCGTCTCCCCAGCGGGCTTTTTTTTGTCCGTCATAAAACCTTTTCCGTATTCACTGTCCAATCGGCGCCAAGTGCGCTGCAACGCTGGACATTGCCGCGGCAACAGCATTCAATCTGCGCCCTTTTTTATTCCTTTTGTTGAGGTTTTCGTCATGCGTTTAACTCTGCCTGCTCTGGTTCTGGGGCTTCTGGTTGCTCAAGGTGCAATGGCTGGTGACGGTACCGCCGCACTGGGTGGCGGTCTCGGCGGCGCGCTGGGTAACGTGGTTGGCCAGAAAATGGGCGGCAGCACCGGCGCAGCGATTGGCGCTGGTGTAGCGGGTGCGGCCGGCAGTGCACTGGCTGCCAAGAAAGGTGCTCGTACCAAAGCAGCCATCGGCGGCGGCGTCGGCGCGGCGGGCGGTTCGGTGATCGGTAACAGCCTGGGCGGCAAGACTGGCGCCACCATCGGTGCTGGCCTGGGCGGCGCAGCCGGTGGCGCGGTGGGCAGCAACCTGTCCAAGGGTCACAAACGTCACTGATTGCCAACGCATGTCTGAAAAGGCCCGGTTTGATGCCGGGCCTTTTCGTTGCTGAACGTTTTTCCCGAATTCGCCTCCAATGCTACGTAGCCCCCTCCGCGGGCGAACCGTCCCGACTCGGGACCTGTGAGGTCTGTATGCGCTTGACATTATCCGCATTGGTTTTGGGATTACTGGTAGCCCAAGGCGCCATGGCCGCTGGTGATGGCACAGCCGCCGTGGGTGGCGGATTGGGTGGCGCGCTGGGCAACGTGGTCGGCGGCCAGCTCGGCGGCAGCACCGGTGCTGCGGTGGGCGCTGGTGTTGGTGGTGCAGCCGGCAGTGCTGTCGGCGCGAACAAACGCAATCGCACGGAAGCCGCCATTGGCGGTGGCCTCGGCGCCGCAGGCGGTTCAGTGATCGGCAACAGCCTCGGCGGCTCCACCGGTTCGACCATCGGCGCAGGGTTGGGCGGCGCAGCGGGTGGTGCGGTCGGCAACAACCTGGGTGACGATGGCGGCAAGTCGCACTCCGGCGGTGGTCATAAGCACAAGTACAAACACAAGAATCGTCATCGTTGAGTGATCGGTTCTACGGAAACCCGGCTTTATGCCGGGTTTTTTGCGCCTGCGCGTCATGCGCAGGAACGAATAGCGACCATACTTTTCGAACGTTTACACATTTGAGATTAATGAGGTGCGCCATGACTCCCGAAACCGAAGGCAAGGAAGAAAAAGGCCCGAGCGGATTGCCGTTTATCAATGATCCGGGGAATGAAGATCCGGGGTCGTTGATGGATGATGCGACGGTTCCGCTTATGGAGGGTGAGGAGGAGCTTGAGTATGAGGATTTTGATGATGATGAGTGATGGGGTGCTCGCATCAATTTTCCTGCAGCAATTTTCGTGTGTTGTTCGTTTAAATTTGGGTAATCGACTTGGCTACTCTGATCTGTAAAAAATAAAGTAATTGCGCATATCTCTTGATAAAAATTGCAATTATTACAAATAAAAAACTATCGCGATGGAAGTTAAAATATCAAGTTTTAATCATGTTTCATGGAATGGAGTGCTGGTCAGATAAACCGTAGGCTCGCGAAGGCATATAAAAGCTGTCGTGAAATGTATTGATGAGTCGTCAGAAGTGGCCGAAACTCTAAATCGTAAACCAGTATTTTTTATGGTTAATCTCAGGTTTTTGTTTGTAGGTAGATTGTGTAATGCCAAATCCTCTATCTCGCTGCATGTTATTCCTATGCGGCAAGCGTTAAATCCCATTTTTTCCCATTTTTTCGGAGGAGTGTCCGGGATTTCAGGTATATCGAAACCTAATGTGACGGTCGAGTAATTGTTGTCGATATTTAAGATGAAAAGTTTTATTTCTCCAATGGCTATTGGGGAGCTAAAAATCATGTTGAAAAAAGTGCTTTCTGCTATATCGTTCCAGTGTTTCATGGCTATTTCCTAAAAGGATAGTGCTCGTCAGTATTTTTGACTTTTCCAGTTCTTGGGTTGGCTGCGGGACGGATGTTAAAGTGTGGTCCTTGATCTCCAATTTTCCTAGCATCGCCGAATTTATGTCCAGCAGAGTGATCTTGCAATATTAGCTTGAAACCATCCTGTCGAGTGTACATGTACTGTCTAGTTCTAATGGGTATGCCGGAGTCGTTCAAGATGCTTTTGCCGTTTATATCGGTCATGTTGATGTAAATAAACTGACCTGGTTTGCCACTGACTTCGTCAAACTGTACGTCTGGCTGTTGACCTTTCGGAATCCCTGCATCAGCTTTTGCCTGTCTAAAAGCGCCGCGTCTGGAAACATCCGGAAGCTCAACCTCACCAAAATCTGAACAAGCAACTGATTTTCCATTTTTGGGCGGACAGTTGGACGTCAACCCCAACGGATCCACCCACCCCGTCGGATTCGGCACGTACTGGTACTGATTCAGCCCACCCGCCAGCTTCACCGGATCCGGCGTCAGGTACCGTCCCAAGTCAGGGTCGTAATACCGGTGCCGGTTGTAATGCAGCCCGCTTTCGTCATCGAAGTACTGCCCCTGAAACCGCAGCGGCTGATTCAGGTAGTCCTCGGTTGCCAGCTCCAGCGAGGTGACCTTGCCGTAGGCGCTGTATTTGGCTGACCAGACGATCTCGCCGCTGTAGTCGGTCAGTTCCTGCGGGGTGCCGAGGTGGTCGAGCTGGTAGTAGAACGGGCAGGCGCGTTTCGGGCCTTTGCCGTCGAGCATCGCCAGCGGGCGGAAGGTGCCGGGTTCGTAGATGAAGCTGCGGTGTTGGGTCGGGCTGCTTTCGGCGATCAGGTGGTCGCCTTGCCAGAAGAACTCGGTGGTCTGGCCGTTGACGGTCTTGCGGATGCGCCGGCCGAAGGCGTCGTACTGGTAGGTGGCGCTGTTGCCGTCGGGGCGGGTCAGGCCGATCAGGCGGTGCTGGCTGTCGTAGCGGTATTCGGTGATCAGTATCTGCGCGCGGCCGCGGCGTTCGCGGATCAGGTTGCCGAAGGCGTCGTAGTCGTAATGGCGGTCGCCCTGCATCAACAGGCGGTTGCCTTTGATCTGCGTCGGGCCGGGGCGGTCCTGCATCAGCAGGTTGCCGGCCGGGTCGTGGGCAAAGTTTTCCGGCGCATCGTCGCGGGTATGGCGCACGCGGATCAGCCGGTCGAGGGCGTCGTAGGTATAGCTGCGCTGACCGTGGCGGGTGTCGGCGATGTGTTCGAGGTTGCCGTTGGCGCTGTAGGCAAAGTCGCGGCGGTACAGTGCACTGCGCTGATGGCCTACGGCGTGGGCGCGTAAGCGGCCCTGTTCGTCGTAGGCATATTCGCTGAGCAGCAGGCCTTGCTGGCGTTGCTGTTCACGACCGTGCTGGTAGACGTGACGGGTGAGCAAAGCGCCGTTGAGGTCGATCGCGGTCAGCGCGCCGCCCTTGGCGTAGTGGTAGTCGAGCTTGCTGTTGTCCGGCAGACGCATGCGAGTGAGCTGGCCGCAGGCGTCGTAGGTGTAACGCAGCGTGCCCCAGCCCTGATGCTCGCGCACCAGCCGGTCCTGCAGGTCGTATTCGAAAGCCAGCGGGTGATCCTGGCCGTCATCCACGCCGACCAACCGACCGAGGCGGTCATAGCGGTAGTTGACCTCGACCCCGTCCGGCAGGGTCTTGAGCAGCAATCGCCCGGCGCTGTCGCGCTGGTAAGTGGTGACCAGCGTCGAGCCGTCGTCGCCATACTCGGTCTTTTCCAGCAGATGACCGTTGCGGTCGTAGACATACGCCGTACGCCGGCCATCGAAGCCGGTTTCCTGTCGGATCAGTCCGGTGGGCGTGTAGTCCAGCCGATACTTTTCGCCCGACTCATTCTCGATTTCCGTCAGCAGCAGCTGCGCATGGTCGTAGCGGTACCGGAGTTGCGTGCCGTCGGGGTTGATCCGCCGGCTGACCAAATGCAGGTCATCGTCATATTCGTAGCGGGTGATGCGCCCCAGTTCATCGCGTTCGGCGGTGATCTGGCCGTAGGCGCTGTAGGACCAGGCGCGGGTGGCACCATTCGGCGAGGTGGTCTGGATCAGCCGGCCAACGGCATCCCATGCATGACGGGTGACCGCGCCATGCTCGTCCTGCGCCGTAATCCGCCGCCCTAGCGCATCGTAGGAAAACTTGCGAACCCCACCGTCCGGCAGACTTTCTTCGACCAGTTGGCCCAGGTCGTTCCACACGAACACATGCCGACCCGAATCCGGATAACGGATCGACAGCAACCGCCCCTGTGCATCGCGGTGGTAGTGGGTGACATGGCCATCCGGGTCGACCGCTTCGGTGATATCACCCTGGGCATTACGCCGGTACGTCCACACGGCATCGCCACGTGAACGACTGTGCAGGAAACCGTTGCGGTACTCGTAGGACGTCGGCGCATCGTCCGGCGGAATCAGCGCGATCAGCCGTCCGGCATCGTCGTAGCGGTATTCGGTGACCGCCCCCAGCGCATCCTGCTCGGCGACCAATCGGCCCTGCGCGTCGTAGGCCTTGAGCTGTTCGCCACCATCGGCGGCAACCTGACGCACCAACCGCGCCGTATCGTCGTGGACGTAGGTTTCTTCAGTGCCGTCGACGTACTGCACCGTGACACTGCCGGCGTCATCCCAGACGTAACGCGTATCCATCTGCGAAAACGACGCCCAGTGCCGCACGCAACGCGCCGCCTTGCCGGCGCGTTCCCACTCCCAGAAGAAACTCGCACCGCCGGCCAGTTGCCGTTGCAGAATGACGTGCTGATCGTCGTAGTCGTAACGCTCAGTCTCGCCGACCGCGTTGGACGCCTCGATCAATCGATGGCGGGCATCAAAGCGGTAGCTGACCAGCGTCTGCTCGGTACGCCAGGCAGACTCCCGAAAAACCTGATAATCGACCGCGACCAGATGCGCCCGCTCATAACGCAGCAACAAAGAACGGCCAGCCCCGTTGTCCAGGCGCTGAATCCGGTCGGAAAGATCCCGATGCACGGTCAGACGATTGCCATAGGCATCGCTGACAGCCGTCAGACGCCCAACCCGAAAGTGATAAAACCGCGTAGCGTCCCCCGCCAGCGCAACAATCAACTCCTCCGGCTCATCCCCCAAAAAGATCGCCGCCCGCGACAAGCTGTTGTGGATTTCCGGCCGCTCGACACTCGGCAACGGAAACCGCGTCCGCCGGTTCTCATGGTCGACCCAGACCACCGAAGCGCCATCAATCTCCAGCCGATGCGCCAGCGAGTGACTCCAGCCAAACCCCAGCCCAACATCAATCTCGGCCGCGCTGCTGCGGTACAACCGGTTGAACTCGAATGGAAGCAGCCCATCGAGCACACCATCGGTCAGCGTTAGCAGCTCTTCACCGGTGACCATCGAAACCGGACAGCCATTGGTGCAGGTCCTCGGTGCACAATCGGCACTGTCACCGTTGGGATTTTTTGCCTGATCCGAAGCATCATCCCGAGGCTCGTGCCGTTCCATTCGTGTCATGCCGTGGGACTTGTCGCGGGCAATGGCCGCCGGATTGGGCACCTTCAGCACCAGCGCATCCCCCGTGCGAACCTCCAGCGGAATAGCCGGTGTCGGCCGCAACGGTGCCGGGCCTGCATTGACCATCAGCGGTTTCAACGCGCTCGCATGCCGGGTCAGATCAGGCGCGGAGGTCAGCTCCGCCAGCCGCAGCGCCGAAGCCGCCAGCCATTCCCGCGCACGCGGCGACTTGATCTTGCCCAGTACCTGGGTGCTCAACCGCAGCGGCACACCCATGCCACCCGACACACACATCAGCAGAAAACTGACCAGCAGCTCAGCCCGAACTTCAGCCAGCACCTCGGCCAGATACTGCGGCGGCAGCATCTTCAGCCAGCTGGTAAAGGCCGCCAGATAAATGAACAGCAACGGCTCGTCGCTGAGCATCAGCAAGCCATTGGCGATGGCTTCGGTGGATGCCTGGAGCAAAGCATCCAGTTCAGCGCTGGACAGGTATTGCAGAAGCTTTTCGCTGTTGGCCTGCAAATCTGCAAGCAGGGCAAACAGCTGTTTCACGTCATCCCAGACGCCATTCAGCGCAGATTCGAAACCGTGCCAGTCAGCCTGTTGCAGCTGCCCGTAACGCTCGGTGAAACCGGCGCTGGAAAACGCCGTCCACTGCGGTTGAAACCCTTTCCATTCCTCACGCAGCCAGCCTTCCAGGCCATCAACAAGGCCCTGATACGAGGCGTACAACGTCTGGATATGCGCGGTGGAAACATCGGGAAAGAAGGTGATGCGATAACGCTGGCCCCGGTCGCAATCGTCGACCTTGAGAATGCCGCTGGGGCCGATGGTGTGATGCAGCGGTTCGCCGAACCCCAAAACGCCGTCGACATCGGAAATCACCGGTTCAAGGATCACCGGCGTGTCGCCGATCGGCACAAACCGTGCGGCTTCGAACATGTGCACCAGCGTCAGGGGGCCGGTGGAGGGGCACATGACCACGGAGGAACTGATGGGGATGCGGCTGCCAACCGGTGCACTGAGCCGGACATCGTTGCCGACCTTGAACACCTGCTCGACACCCAGCGCGGTGCCCATCCAGAACTGTTCGGCCCAGGCGTCATAGTTGTTGAGACAGAGGCGAAACTCCTGAAACAGCTTTTCGACATCGGGCTGATCAGGGTTCAGCGCAGCGACCACCAGCAAACCAATGCTGTTGTTCAATTTCAGGAGTGGATCAGGTGGAAGCATTGGCAGTCACTCGCGCGCATCGGGGGAATGGCGCGAAACTTTGCGGGGGATCGAACAGGAAAGAAGTCAGCCGAGTAGGCGATGTCTGTAGGGCGATTCTCTAAATGTGCGGGAGGGCGTTCGGCGGACAACCGACATTGCCCGTTGCTCAACCTCGGCTGCGCTCGTTATGCTGCTGAACCCTTTAATCAGATCCGAGCAGCGGCGATATCCACGCCGCTCGGGATGTCTTTGATAACGGATCCGATGATGAATGCACCGCTGAAGGCGTTTGGCCCGATCAAGGCCGTGATTTTCGACATGGACGGTTTGCTGCTGGACACCGAGGGCATCTACACCGAGGTCACCTCACTGATTGCCGCGCGTTACGGGCGTACCTTCGACTGGAGCATCAAGCAGAACATCATCGGCCGTGGCGCCGGCGATCTGGCGCGCTACGTGGTTGAGGCGCTGGACCTGCCGATCACCGCCGAAGAGTTTCTGGTAATCCGCGAGCCGCTGATGCGCGAGCGTTTTCCCACCGCGCAAGCGATGCCGGGCGCCGAGGAACTGATCCGTCACCTCAAGGTGCACAACATTCCGATTGCGGTCGGTACCAGCTCATCGCGTCAGTCGTTCGGTCAGAAAACCACCTTGCACCGCGACTGGTTCGCGCTGTTCGACTTCATCGTCACCGCTGACGACCCGGAAGTCGGCGCAGCCAAACCGGCACCGGACATCTTCCTCACCGCCGCTCGCCGCCTGGGTGTGGCGCCGGAAGATTGCCTGGTGTTCGAAGATTCGCCATTCGGCGTGACAGCCGCGAAAGCAGCCGGCATGACTGCCATCGCCATTCCCGATGCCGCCATGGCCGATGAAAAATACGCACACGCCGACGGGATTCTTCGTACGTTGAAAGCGTTCACGCCGAGTGCATGCGGATTGCCGGCGCTCGACTGGGCCTGATCAAACCGCCGACATAAAAACGCCGCCCCTCTGTCAAAGGAGGGGCGGCGTTTTTCGTTATCGACTATCTGATCAATCAGGCGCCGAAACCACCGTCGATGGTCAGGCTGGCCCCGGTGATATAACCGGCCTCCGGGCTTGCGAGGTAGGCGACGAAGCTGGCGATTTCCTCGGCTTTACCGTAACGACCCACCGCCATCAGCGGGATCAGGCTGTCGGCAAACTCGCCGTGAGCCGGGTTCATGTCGGTATCGACCGGGCCGGGTTGCACGTTGTTGATGGTGATGCCCCGTGGGCCGAGGTCGCGGGCCAGGCCTTTGGTCAGGCCGACCAGTGCGGATTTGCTCATCGCATACACGCCACCACCGGCGAAGGGCATGCGGTCGGCGTTGGTGCTGCCGATGTTGATGATGCGCGAGCCTTCGCCCATGTGTCTGGCGGCTTCCTGGCTGGCGATGAACACGCTGCGCACGTTGATTGCCAGGGTCTGGTCGAAGTCTTCCAGTTTGAAGTCTTCCAGCGGCGCGACGGCCAGCACACCGGCGTTGTTGACCAGGATGTCGAGGCGGCCAAAGGTTTCGACAGTGGCGTTCACCGCGTTGCGGATGGCACCTGCGTCGGCGCTGTCAGCCTTGATCGCCAGGGCTTTGCCGCCGGTGGCGGTGATGCTGTTTTGCAGTTCTTCAGCCTTGGCGGCCGAGCTGACGTAGGTAAAGGCAACCGCGGCGCCTTCAGCGGCCAGGCGCTTGACGATGGCGGCACCGATGCCGCGAGAGCCGCCTTGAATCAGAGCGACTTTACCGCTGAGGTGTTGAGTGGTCATGTTCGATCTCCAGAAGTTTCAAGGCAGGCTGCCTTGGTGTGGTGTCGAGTATCTGCCCCTCGCCAATAGGCGGGTAGACCGTGGTTGCTATAGTCTGTGTAAACCAAAAGTTTAGAGTGGCGGCCATGGAAACCTTCAGCAGTATCGAATGCTTCGTGCGCAGCGCCGAAGTCGGCAGCTTTGCCGAGGCCGCGCGACGCCTGAGCCTGACACCGGCCGCCGTGGGTAAGAGTGTTGCGAAACTGGAAGCGCGCCTCGGCGTGAGGCTGTTCCAGCGTAGCACCCGTCGGTTGACCCTGACGGAAGCGGGGCAATTGTTTCTGAGTGAGGTCAGCGGCAGCCTCACCACTATCCAGAATGCGGTGAACAATCTGGCCAGCGCCGGCGGCCAACCGGCGGGTACGCTGAAAGTCAGCATGGGCACGGTGTTCGGCCGTTTGTACATCGTGCCGTTGCTGGGGGAATTCCTGAAAAGATTTCCGGCGATCAACCCGGACTGGCACTTCGATAACCGCCAGGTCGATCTGATCGGCCAGGGTTTCGATGCAGCGATTGGCGGTGGCTTCGAACTGCCCCAAGGCGTGGTGGCGCGCAGGCTGACACCAGCGCATCGGGTGTTGGTGGCTTCCAAGGATTATCTGGATCGGTACGCACCGATCAGCGAACCGGACGACCTCACACTGCACGACGGCATCCTGATCCGCTCACCGCAGACTGGTCGCGTGCGCTCCTGGCAATTGACGCATCGCACCCGACAACACAGCCCGCTGACCCTCAAGGCGCGAATGACCATGAGCGATTCCGAAGCCGCCTGCGCCACGGCGGCGCAGGGGTTGGGGATTGCGTTGGTGAGCATGCCGTTCGCCGTCGGCTATCTTGAGGCGGGGACGTTGCAGCGGGTCCTGCCGGACTGGTACGTCGACGACGGCAACATCTCCATTTATTACGCCGAACACAAACTGTTGCCGGGCAAGACCCGGGCCTTCGTCGATTTTGTCATCGAGCAGTTTTCAACCCAGGGCCTCGCCGAACGGTTCAACGCGCAAAACGTGCTGGCCAGCCGATGATGGTTTTTGGCCGTGGCGTCGCATAGGTGCGTACCTTGGAGGTCGACAAGCCCAGTCGCACCAGTGATTCGGCGATGGTCACGGCCGCTGTGACGCCATCCACCACCGGCACCCCGGTGCGCTGACGGATCTTCTCATCGAGCCCGGCCATGCCGCCGCAACCCAGGCAGATCACTTCGGCTTTATCCTGAGTCACCGCCAGTTCCGCCTGATGCACGATCGCTTCCAGCGCCCGTTGCGGCTCGTGTTCCAGCTCCAGCACCGCCAGGCCACTGGCACGCACCGAGGCGCAGCGATCCCACAGGCCGGACAGTTTCAGCCGATCCTCAATCAGCGGCACGGTGCGATCCAGCGTGGTCACCACCGAGTAGGCGTGGCCAAGGTACATCGCGGTGCTGGCCGCCGCGTCGGTAATGTCCACCACCGGCACGTTGAGCAACTCCTGCAAACCTTCGCGACCGTGCTCGCCGTAGCCGGCCTGGATCACCGCGTCGAACGGCTGGTCGTAGGACATCACCCGGTCCATCACGGCGATGGCCGCCAGATAACTTTCGAAATTGCCCTCGACTGAATCGGCGCCGAAGTATGGCGTCAGGCCGACAATCTCGGTGCCGGGGGAAGCGACAGCCTGCGCCGAACGAGCGATGGCCTGAGTGATGGATTCGGTGGTGTTGACGTTGACCACGAGAATGCGCATGGGAAGTCCTTATTGCGGTTGGTTCTGCGGCCCCGCGAGGGGCCGCCAAAAGATTCAGTGGCTGACGTTTTCGACGGCGATGGCTTCACCGTCCACGTCGGCGTAGTGCGGCTGGCGTTTGGCGATGATCAGGTAGAGCATTCCGGCAATGCCGGCACCGATCAGCCAAGAGAAGGGCGAGACGCTGTGGAAGCCCGGCACCAGCGCCAGGACGATCGCGATCAAGGCGGCCGGAATAAACGCTGCGACCGCCCGCAGATTGACCCCGCGACTGTAGTAATACGCACCGTTCGGGTGTTCGCTGTACAGCTGCGGCACGTGGATCCGGCCTTTGCGGATCAACCAGTAGTCGACCATGATCACGCCGTACAGCGGGCCGAGCAGGGCGCCGAGGCCGGACAGGAAATACACGATCACCAGCGGGCTGTTGTAGAGGTTCCACGGCAGGATCAGCACAGCAATCGTTGCGCTGATCAGCCCGGCGCGGCGGAAGGTCAGGTATTTCGGCGCCAGGTTGCTGAGCACGAAGGCCGGGGCGACGAAATTGGCCATGATGTTCACCGCCACGGTGACGATCAGGAACGCCAGGCAGCCGAGCACCAGAAAGAACGTGTTGGGGATCGACGCAATGATTTCGGTCGGGCTTTCGATGATCCGCCCGTTGATCTGAAATTGCGCACCGCACAGCAAGACGGTGATCCCGGCGAACACCAGAATATTCACCGGCAGGCCCCAGAAATTTCCGATCTTGATCGTTTTGCGGCACGGCGAAGAGCGGGCGAAGTCGCAGAAGTTGAGGATCAGCGTCCCATAGATCGCCAGCCACAAGGCGCCGCCGGCAAAGATGTTGCGCCACATCTCACCGCCGGTCAGGGGTTCGCGGATCGACCAGGCAATGGTCGCGTTGGCCTGGGTGTACATCCACGCGGCGAGGCAGGCGACGGTCAGCAGAATCACCGGCCCGGCGAAGGCTTCGTAGCGGCGCACCATTTCCATGCCGTAGGCGAGGATCGCCAGTTGCACGAACCAGATCGCCACGAAACACACCCAGCCCAGGCTCGACAGGCCGAGGATCGAGTTGTGATCGTAGTCTGCGAAACCGGGATGGATCGCCGTGAGCAGCACGCGAAACACCACCGACGCCAGGTACGTCTGAATTCCGAACCAGGCGATGGCGATCACCGCCCGGATCAATGCAGGAATCTGTGCCCCGTGAATGCCGAAACTGATCCGGCTGATCACTGGAAACGGCACGCCGGTTTTCTGCCCCATATAGCCGGACAGGTTCATGAAGAAATACACCAGCGCCGCGCCGATCCCCAGCGACAGCAGAATCTGCCAGCCGCCCAGGCCCAGGGCGTACAGACCGATGGCAAACGAGTAATTGGCGATGTTGTGCACATCGTTGGTCCACAGGGCAAAGATGCTGTATTTGCCCCAACGCCGTCCTTCGACCTTGGTCGGTGCGAGGTCGCTGTTGTGCAGACGCGGGCTCAATTGCAGCGGTTCGGCGATGCCATCACCGGCCACGCTGTGGTCGAGGGTTGAAGAGGCGGGCAGATTCAGCGCGATGTTGTTATTGGAGAGACTCGTACGCATTCCGGCAGGCTCCTGATGTCCGGGTCGCGATGACTGTGCATGAGCGCTCGGGCTCGGCAGATCTTCGTCGCGGCGGTGAAACATCACTGGTTTCGGGGCATCTGCAGCCTGTACGGGATAGGGCGCTTCAGGCTTGCGGATCGAAAGTGTGGGTTCATGTTTTGCGGTTTTGTATACAAAACATGTATGCACTAAAGCCAGATCTGTGCCAGCCCGCGATCTATGAAAATCACCGCTGATTTCGAAAAGTTATTGAAGAACACCAAGTCGTTGAAATACCGGCGATATAAGTTGACCGTTCGAACAGGTATTTATTTTTCGGGAGGGATTTTGGCGGGCGCCGGGAGGGAGTGTTTTTGGAGCCTGATGTAACTTTTCAGGGCGCAGAAACGAAAAGTGCACACATAAATGGCACCGTTGGTGACATTCGTGTGTACACATTTTTCAAGACGGGCGGTGAACACTGTGGGAGCTGAATTGCTCCCACGGGGCAACAGCGATGCTTATGCCTTACTGATGATGTTCCCGGCATGCAACCCGCATTCTTTCTGGGTCGCTTCTTCCCACCACCAACGGCCTTCACGTTCGTGCTGGTTCGGCAGGACAGGACGAGTGCACGGTTCGCAGCCGATGCTGATGAAACCGCGCTCATGCAGGCTGTTGTACGGCAGCTCCAGCATGCGGATGTAGCCCCAGATTTCTTCGCTGGTCATCTGCGCCAGTGGGTTGAACTTGTACAGGGTGCGCTCCGGGGTGGAGAACGCTGTATCGATTTCCATCACCGCCACGGCGCTGCGGGTGCCAGGGCTTTGATCGCGGCGCTGGCCGGTGGCCCAGGCCTTCACGTCGGAGAGTTTGCGGCGCAGCGGCTCGATCTTGCGGATCCCGCAGCATTCGCCATGGCCGTCCTTGTAGAAACTGAACAGGCCTTTTTCCTTCACGAACGGTTCAAGTTTCGTGTAGTCCGGTGAGACCAGTTCGATGTCGATCTTGTAGTGCTCGCGCACCTGATCGATGAAACGGTAGGTTTCCGGATGCAGGCGACCGGTGTCGAGACTGAACACCTTGACGTTCTTGTTCAGCTTCCAGGCCATGTCCACCAGCACCACATCCTCGGCGCCGCTGAAAGATATCCACAGGTCATCGCCGAACTCGGCGAACGCGAGTTTGAGGATGTCCTGCGCGGATTTGTTGGCATAGGTCGTGGCGAGTTCCACGACGTCGAACGTTGGGCTCATCAGGGCGGCTTCCTACAGGTCGGTGGCGCTGGGCGCTCTATATGGCGGCGATGGTAACAAAAAGCAACGCGCGCCGGGGCAGCCTCTGCGTTGCGCGCTCCAGGTCGAGCCGCTAGAGTTCGGGCTCGCTCGGCTCAATAAACATTACAAATGGAGTGTCCTGTGGAAATTGCCTGTCTTGATCTTGAAGGGGTGCTGGTACCGGAAATCTGGATCGCCTTCGCCGAAAAAACCGGAATCGAATCGCTCAAGGCCACCACCCGGGACATTCCCGACTACGACGTGCTGATGAAACAGCGCCTGCGCATCCTTGATGAGCATGGCCTGAAACTTTCGGACATTCAGGAAGTGATCGCCACGCTCAAGCCGCTGGACGGCGCGGTGGAGTTCGTCAACTGGCTGCGCGAGCGGTTTCAGGTGGTGATTCTGTCGGACACGTTCTACGAGTTTTCCCAGCCGCTGATGCGTCAGCTGGGCTTTCCGACCTTGCTCTGCCACCGACTGATTACCGATGACAGCGGTCGGGTGACCAGCTATCAGTTGCGTCAGAAAGATCCGAAACGTCAGTCGGTCCTGGCCTTCAAGAGCCTGTATTACCGGGTGATTGCGGCGGGGGATTCCTACAACGACACCAGCATGCTCGGCGAAGCGGATGCGGGGATTCTGTTCCATGCGCCGGACAACGTGATTCGCGAGTTTCCGCAGTTTCCGGCGGTGCATACGTTTGCCGAGTTGAAGCAGGAGTTTCTCAAAGCTTCGAACCGCGACTTATCCCTTTAGCCACCTGATGATCGTTCCCACGCTCTGCGTGGGAATGCCTCAATGGACGCTCTGCGTCCGCTTTGGGACGCAGAGCGTCCCGGGCTGCATTCCCACGCAGAGCGTGGGAACGATCAACGATCAACGGTTAAAGGTTTTGCAGGGTTTCTAGCAGGACTCTGACCTTGGTAATCGATTCCTGATACTCCGCCTGCCAGTCCGAGTCAGCGACGATCCCGCCACCGCCCCAGCAGCACACCTGCCCATCCTTCACCAGCAGACTGCGAATGGCGATGGAGCTGTCCATCTCGCCACGCACGTCCAGATACAGCAACGAACCGCAATACAAGCCGCGTCGGGTCGGCTCCAGTTCGTCGATGATCTGCATCGCACGAATCTTCGGTGCGCCGGTGATCGAGCCACCGGGGAAGCTGCCGGCAATCAGATCCAACGCATCGCGATGTTCCGCCAGTTCACCGGTTACGCTACTGACCAGGTGATGCACGTTCGGATAGCTTTCCAGGCTGAACAACTCCGGCACCCGCACCGAGCCGATGCGGCAGGTGCGGCCCAGGTCATTGCGCAGCAGGTCGACGATCATCAGGTTTTCCGCGCGATCCTTGGGGCTGGCCAGCAGTTCGGCAGCGTTGGCCGCGTCTTCGGCCGGGGTCGCGCCACGGGGGCGGGTGCCCTTGATCGGACGGGTTTCCACTTGGCGCTGACTGACTTTGACGAAACGCTCGGGCGACAGGCTCAGTACTGCGTTGCCGTCGGGCAGGCTCTGGAACCCGGAAAACGGCGTCGGGCAGGCCTCACGCAATTTGCAGTAGGCCAGCCATGGATCGCCCTGGCACGGCGCGCGGAAACGCTGGGCGAAATTGACCTGATAGCAGTCGCCGGCCTGGATGTAATGCTGGATACGCTCGAACGCCTTACGGTATTCATCGGCCGAGAGATCGGCTGCCATCGGGCTGCTCAGCTTGAAAGGCGTCAGTGCGGTGCCCACCGGCTGGCTGAACACATCGATCAGCCGTTGTTTCTCGCTGGCGCTGACCGAGGGGTGGAACACCAGTTGGCTGGTGGCCGATTGGTGGTCACTGATCAATGCCCAGTCGTACAGACCAAAACGCGCATCGGGCAATTGCAGGTCATCCCGGGCCTGGCTCGGCAGGTTTTCCAGATGTCGGCCGAAGTCGTAGCTCAGGTAACCGATCAGGCCGCCGGCGAAGGGCAATTCGTACCCGTCGGGCAATTGCGCCTCGCCCAACCGGGTCAGTTTTTCCCGCAGGCGTTGCAGGAAATCGTCGCCGTGTTCGTCCGGCAACACCGCCAGTTGTTCCAGCGGCCAGGCGCTGAGCAGGTCATAACGGCCACGGTCGGCACTCGGTCGGCCACTGTCGAGCAGCACGGCGCCGGGCGCATGGCGGACGGCCGCGAAAAAGTCGGCGGGGTTGGCTCGGTAGGGCAGCGGGTGTACGGAACAGGTCAACATGGGCGGGGCAGATCGGCCATCGAGGCGGGGTGGGGATTGTAGTCCCCTCCGGGAATTGCTCCTAGAGGGGATGTCGGGGATTGGCAGATTGGCGGCAGGTATTACGCTTGATCGTTTGATCGTTCCCACGCTCTGCGTGGGAATGCATCCCGTGACGCTCCGCGTCACAGTGGACGCGGAGCGTCCATGTCGGCGTTACCACGCGGAGCGTGGGAACGATCGTCGTGGGCTGTCAGCCCTCGACCGCCGGAATATGCCCAAACAACTCCTGAGCAAACGCCACCCGCTCTTCAACCGATTCAGTCACGCCACGCGCCTTGAGGTCTTCCAGATGCGCTTCCACCGCATGGGTGCGCAACGTCAGCCCGCAATCATTGGCAATCTGGATATTCAGCCCCGGCCGCGCATTCAACTCCAGAATCAGCGGGCCTTTCTCCTGGTCCAGCACCATGTCCACGCCGATGTACCCCAGGCCACACAGCTCATAACAACCGGCGGCGAGCTTCATGAAACCGTCCCAGTAGGGCAGTTGCACGCCGTCCACCGCGTTGGTGGTGTCCGGGTGTTTGGTGATGATGTTGTTCAGCCAGGTGCCGCGCAAAGTCAGGCCCGTGGCCAGGTCGACGCCGACACCGATGGCGCCCTGGTGCAGGTTGGCCTTGCCGCCGGACTGGCGGGTCGGCAAACGCAGCATCGCCATCACCGGGTAACCCATCAGCACGATGATGCGGATGTCCGGCACGCCTTCGTAGCTGATGCTCTTGAAGATCTGGTCCGGGGTCACCCGATACTCGATCAGCGCCCGGTCGCGGTGGCCACCCAGCGAATACAGGCCGGTGAGGATGCTGGAAATGTGATGCTCCAGCTCTTCGTGGGCAAGGATCTTGCCCGATACCGTGCGATAGCGGCCCTCGAAACGGTCGGCGATGACGATGATGCCGTCACCGCCGGCGCCCTGGGCCGGCTTGATCACGAAGTCGTTGCGCCCGCCGATGATCTCGCCGAGCTTGTCGATTTCCTTCTCCGTGGAAATCACGCCATACAGTTCCGGCACGTGAATGCCGGCCTCGATCGCGCGTTCCTTGGTGATGATCTTGTCATCGACGATCGGGTACAGGCTGCGCTTGTTGTACTTGAGCACGTAGTCCGCGTTACGCCGATTGATACCCATGATGCCCCGGGCTTCCAGGGCCTTCCAGGTCTTCCAGAAACCGAACATCAGGCGTCAGCCTTCTTCAGGAAAGCCTTGAAACGCACCAGTTCAGTCAGGCGATAACCGCGATAGCGACCCATGGCCAGCATGAAGCCCACCAGAATCAGCAGGATCGCCGGGAAGGTGAACACGAAGTACACCAGCTCCGGAACGGTCATGATCAGGTGCGCCAGGGACGCCGCGAACAGCGTGCCGATCGCCACTTTCATGGCATGGCTGGCGCCGCGTTCTTCCCAGGTGATCGACAGGCGTTCGATGGTCATGGTCAGAATCACCATCGGGAACAGCGCCACCGACAGACCGCGCTCCAGACCGAGTTTGTGACTGAACAGGCTGATCGCCGCAATCAGCACCACCACGAAGGTCAGCACCACCGACAGGCGCGGCAGCATTTGCAGCTTCAGGTGTTCCAGATACGAGCGCAGCGATAACCCGAGCGCGGTGATCACGGTAAACAGCAGGATACCGAAGCCCAGCTGCGTCTCGCGGAAGGCCAGGGCGATCAGCACCGGTGTGAACGTGCCGAGGGTCTGCAGGCCGATCAGGTTACGCAGGATCAGGATCACCAGCACGCCGATTGGGATCATCACCATGATCATGAAGGTCTGCTGGGTTTGCAGCGGCAGGCCGTACAGCGAGTATTCGAGGAAGTTGGCGTCGGTGTTTTCGTCGGTCAGCTTGGCCAGACGAATCGCGTTCATTTCGCTGTTGTTCAGGCTGAAGGTCACATTGGCTTTCTTGCCGCCGTCGACGGTGATCAGGTTCTCATCACCGCTCCACCACAGCAGGCGGTCGGTCGGCAGGCCTTGCTCGCCGGTTTCCGGGTTGAAATACAGCCAGTCGGTGCCGTTGAAGCTGCGCAGCCACAGTTCCGGGGTTTGCGGCTGATCGGCGACAAGGCGGATGGTGTGGACTTTCTCCACCGGCACGTGGGCGATGGACAGCAGCAGCTCGACGATCTTGGCTTTGTGCGGCGTCGACGGATCGCCGGCCAGCAGCAGTTTCACGTTGTCGTCGTTGACGTTGTTGACGCGTTTGATCGCCTCGCCAATGAAGGTCTCGACGTCGGCCGAATGCTGGCGGATCGGCGCGAGCAGGGCTTCGGCGGCGATCTTTTCCGGGCCTTCGATGGCCATGCTGTCGCGGAAGGTCGGGCCTTTGACCTTGGTTTTTTCGGCGGTGTAACGCTTGGTCAGCACCAGACGGTAATAAAGAGTCTGATTGCCCTTGGCCCGGCGTGCCGACCAGGTGACCTTGCGGTTGCCGTCGACGCGGTTGACCGCCACGCCGTAGTTGTTGGAGATGAAGCTTTCATTGAGGCTGACGTAATCGCGGCTCAGGGGCGGCACGAACATCTGGATCTTCACCGGATCCTTGGTGCTGGCGACGAACTCGACCTTGGCGTCGATGTTCCACAGGTCGTCGGTGGCGTCTTCGGTCACCGGGATGCCGAGCACGAAAATCTGATAGGCCGTAACCGAAACGCCCAGCAACACCAGGATGGTGATCAGGACTTTCAGGTGGAAGGTTAGAGAACGCATGGAAATTACTCGGCGGTATGAGCGGCGATGGCGCAGGCGGGTTTGCCGGCAGCGTATTTAAGACTGGGATCGACCAGCGCATCGAAGCGTTTCAGCGCCTCGGAGCCGATCAAAAGCGGGTATTGGAACGCACTACGGTCGGTCAGGTTCACTTCGATGCTGCGCATTGCCGAACCCATGCAGATGTCCAGCTCGATTACCGGGCGCGCGGTGTACTTCTTGCCTTCTTCCGGGTCGTAGTCGCCGGCGCGGCGCTTGATCTTGCTGACCCGGGCCAGCGGCCGTTCGATCGGGTGCGAATGCGCGGCGTCGATGGCCAGGTAGAAACGTACCCAGGACTCGCCGTTGCGTTTGAAGCGTTTGATGTCGCGGGCGCTCAGGGAGGCGGTTTTCGCCCCGGTGTCGAGTTTCGCCGCCACTTCCAGGTTGATCCCGTCGAGGGCAGCGTATTCGTTGAGGCCGTACACGGTCTTTTCCCCCGCCGCAGCGAGGCCGGGCAGGCAAAACAGTGCAAAGAATGTGGGGAAGGGCTTGAGTCTCATAAATCCTGGCGAGCAGCGTTCCGTTCTCGGTTCAGGGCCATGGCATCAGGAAATCCTGTCTGCCCATGCGCCTTCGTGTGCCTATCAGCTTTTTATGACAAGCCGTGCAAATGACTCGCAAATGCGGGCGGCATTCTAGCACGGTGGTTTTATGGCGCCAGCGCCGGGACCGGTCTATAACCCTTGGGGCTGACACGCAGGCTTATTAGACGATTGTCGACAATCTCTATTTATCCTTTGACTGATGCGGGTTGATTCGCTAGTTTTTGCCGCATTGGATTTGAAGGTGTCGACAATATGCTGGATCAACTCGATCCCCCGGTGATCAACGGCGACGATTCCGAGACGCTCTCGGAAAACGTCTTCCGGCGCATTCAGGCGGCCATCGTCAAAGGTGAGATCGCTCCGGGCAGCAAGATCTCCGAGCCGGAACTGGCGCGCACCTACGGCATCAGCCGCGGGCCGCTGCGCGAGGCGATTCACCGGCTGGAAGGCCAGCGTCTGCTGGTGCGCGTACCGCACGTCGGTGCCCGGGTGGTGTCGCTGAGCCACGCCGAATTGCTCGAACTCTACGAAATCCGCGAATCCCTCGAAGGCATGGCCTGCCGTCTGGCGGCCGAACGCATGAGCGTCGAAGAAATCGACGAGCTGCGCCGGGTGCTGGAAACCCATGAGCGCGATGCGGCGTTCCAGGCCGGCGTCGGCTACTACCAGCAGGAAGGCGATTTCGACTTTCACTACCGGATCATCCAGGGCAGCGGCAACCGCACCCTTACGCAAATGCTCTGCGGCGAGCTCTATCAACTGGTGCGCATGTACCGCATCCAGTTTTCCACCACGCCCAACCGCCCGCGCCAGGCCTTTGCCGAACACCACCGGATTCTCGATGCCATCGCCGACCGTGACGGCGAGCTCGCGGAATTGTTGATGCGCCGTCACATCGGCGCCTCGAAACGCAACATCGCCCGTCACTACCAAGACGGCGCCGACAACAAGACAGCCACTGAACGAGGTGAGTCATGAGTTCCAACAAGAGCACTCCAGGCCAGCGTTTCCGCGATGCGGTCGCCAGCGAACATCCGCTGCAAGTGGTCGGCGCGATCAACGCCAACCACGCGCTGCTGGCCAAGCGCGCCGGTTTCAAGGCGATCTACCTGTCGGGTGGCGGGGTGGCTGCCGGCTCCCTCGGCGTGCCGGACCTGGGCATCACCGGCCTGGATGACGTGCTGACCGACGTGCGCCGCATCACCGACGTCTGCGACCTGCCGCTGCTGGTGGACGTGGACACCGGTTTCGGCGCCTCGGCGTTCAACGTGGCGCGCACCGTCAAGTCGATGATCAAGTTCGGCGCGGCGGCGATTCATATCGAAGACCAGGTCGGCGCCAAGCGCTGTGGCCATCGTCCTAATAAAGAGATCGTGACCCAGCAGGAAATGGTCGATCGCATCAAGGCTGCCGTCGATGCCCGCACCGACGACAGCTTCGTGATCATGGCGCGCACCGACGCGCTGGCCGTTGAGGGTCTGGAATCGGCACTGGATCGCGCCGCCGCGTGCATCGAGGCCGGCGCCGACATGATTTTCCCGGAAGCCATCACGGAACTGGAGATGTACAAGCTGTTCGCCAGCCGCGTGAAGGCGCCGATCCTGGCCAACATCACCGAATTCGGCTCGACGCCGCTGTACACCACCGAGCAACTGGCCGGCGCCGACGTGTCGCTGGTGCTGTACCCGCTGTCGGCGTTCCGCGCGATGAACAAGGCCGCGGAAAACGTCTACACCGCGATCCGCCGCGACGGCACTCAGCAAAATGTCATCGACACCATGCAGACTCGCATGGAGCTTTACGATCGCATCGATTACCACACCTTCGAGCAGAAGCTCGACGCGTTGTTTGCGGCGAAGAAGTAAGCCGCAACCGTACTCCCTAATAAATTCAAGATTGGAGACAACAATGGCCGAAGCAAAAGTACTCAGTGGCGCCGGGCTCCGGGGCCAGGTTGCCGGGCAAACCGCACTGTCCACCGTGGGCCAGGCCGGTGCCGGGCTGACCTACCGCGGCTACGACGTGCGCGAACTGGCAGCAGATGCACAATTTGAAGAAGTGGCGTACCTGCTGCTCTACGGGGAGCTGCCGACCAAGGCGCAACTCGCCGACTATCAAGGCAAGCTGAGCAAGCTGCGTGACCTGCCACAAGCGCTGAAAGAAGTGCTGGAACGCATCCCCGCCGACGCCCACCCGATGGACGTGATGCGCACCGGATGCTCGTTCCTGGGCAACATCGAGCCGGAGAAAGACTTCTCCGAGCAACGCGACAAGACCGACCGCCTGCTGGCCGCGTTCCCGGCGATCATGTGCTACTGGTATCGCTTCAGCCACGACGGCAAACGCATCAATTGCGTGACGGACGAACAGTCCATCGGCGGCCACTTCCTGCACCTGCTGCACGACAAGAAGCCGAGCGAACTGCACGTCAAAGTGATGAACGTGTCGCTGATCCTCTACGCCGAGCACGAATTCAACGCCTCGACCTTCACCGCTCGGGTGTGTGCTTCGACCCTGTCCGATCTGTATTCCTGCGTCACGGCGGCCATCGGCTCGTTGCGCGGCCCACTGCACGGCGGCGCCAACGAAGCGGCGATGGAAATGATCGAGCGCTTCTCGTCGCCGGAAGAGGCGATCAAGGGCACCCTCGGCATGCTCGAGCGCAAGGACAAGATCATGGGCTTCGGCCACGCGATCTATAAGGACAGCGATCCGCGCAACGAGGTAATCAAGGGCTGGTCGAAAAAACTCGCCGACGAAGTGGGCGACAAGGTGCTGTTCGCGGTTTCCGAAGCCATCGACAAGACCATGTGGGAGCAAAAGAAACTGTTCCCCAACGCCGACTTCTACCATGCCTCGGCGTACCACTTCATGGGCATCCCGACCAAGCTGTTCACCCCGATCTTCGTCTGCTCGCGCCTGACCGGCTGGGCGGCGCACGTATTCGAACAGCGCGCCAACAACCGCATCATCCGTCCAAGCGCCGAGTACACCGGCGTCGAACAGCGCAAGTTCGTGCCAATCGAACAGCGCTGATCGGGGAGGGCGCCGGCACAGGCGCCCCCTCTTTGAAACTACCGTGACCGAGTCCCGACCGATGAACACAGAATTTCGCAAGAACCTGCCCGGCACGCCGCTGGACTTTTTCGACGTCCGCGCGGCTGTCGATGGGATCCAGCCCGGCAGCTACGACACCCTGCCGTACACCTCTCGCGTGCTGGCGGAAAACCTCGTGCGTCGCTGCGACCCGGCCACGCTCACCGATTCCCTGAAACAACTGATCGAGCGCAAACGCGACCTCGACTTCCCGTGGTTCCCGGCCCGCGTGGTGTGCCACGACATTCTTGGCCAGACCGCACTGGTGGACCTGGCCGGCCTGCGCGACGCGATTGCCCAGCAGGGCGGCGATCCGGCGCAGGTCAACCCGGTGGTGCCGACGCAACTGATCGTCGACCACTCGCTGGCGGTGGAAGCGGGCGGCTTTGACAAGCAGGCCTTCGAGAAGAACCGCGCCATCGAAGACCGTCGAAACGAAGACCGCTTCCACTTCATCAACTGGACCAAGAAGGCGTTCAAGAACGTCGACGTGATCCCGCCGGGCAACGGCATCATGCACCAGATCAACCTGGAGAAAATGTCGCCGGTGATCCAGGTGCGCGACGGCGTGGCGTTCCCGGATACCTGCGTCGGCACTGACAGCCATACCCCGCACGTCGATGCGCTGGGCGTGATTGCCATTGGCGTCGGTGGTCTCGAAGCTGAAAGCGTGATGCTCGGCCGCGCATCGTGGATGCGCCTGCCGGAAAGCGTCGGCGTCGAATTGACCGGCAAGCTGCAACCGGGCATCACCGCCACCGACATGGTGCTGGCGCTGACCGAATACCTGCGCAAACAGAAAGTGGTCGGCGCATGGCTGGAGTTCTTCGGCGAAGGTGCTTCGGCACTGACCCTCGGCGACCGCGCAACCATCTCCAACATGGCCCCGGAGTACGGCGCCACGGCGGCGATGTTCTACATCGACCAGCAGACCATCGATTACCTGAAACTCACCGGTCGCGAAGACCAGCAAGTGCAACTTGTCGAGCAATATGCCAAGCAGATCGGCCTGTGGGCCGACAGCCTGAAAGGCGCGCAATACGAGCGTGGTCTGACCTTCGACCTGTCTTCGGTGGTGCGCAACATGGCCGGCCCGAGCAACCCGCACGCTCGCGTGGCGGTGTCGGATCTGGCCGCCAAAGGCATCGCCGGCCAGTGGGAGGACGTGCCGGGGCAAATGCCTGACGGCGCGGTGATCATCGCCGCCATCACCAGTTGCACCAACACCAGCAACCCGCGCAACGTAATCGCCGCCGGCCTGCTGGCGCGCAATGCCAACAAGCTCGGGCTGACCCGCAAACCGTGGGTCAAGTCGTCGCTGGCGCCGGGTTCGAAAACCGTGGCGCTGTACCTCGATGAAGCGGGGCTGACCACGGAGCTGGAGCAGCTCGGTTTCGGCGTCGTCGCCTTCGCCTGCACCACCTGCAACGGCATGTCTGGCGCGCTGGATCCGGTGATCCAGCAGGAAATCATCGACCGCGACCTGTACGCCACCGCTGTGCTGTCCGGCAACCGCAACTTCGACGGGCGGATTCACCCGTACGCCAAGCAGGCGTTCCTCGCTTCGCCGCCGCTGGTGGTGGCCTACGCGATTGCCGGCACCATCCGCTTTGATATCGAGAAAGATGTGCTGGGCGTGGTCGACGGCAAGGAAATCCGCCTGAAGGACATCTGGCCGAGCGACGAAGAAATCGACGCGGTGGTGAAATCCTCGGTCAAGCCCGAGCAGTTCCGTCAGGTCTACATCCCGATGTTCGCCATCCATGAAGACACCGGCCCGAAAGTAACGCCGCTGTACGACTGGCGCGAAATGAGCACCTACATCCGCCGTCCGCCGTACTGGGAGGGCGCGTTGGCCGGGGCGCGGCCGCTCAAGGGCATGCGTCCGTTGGCGGTATTGCCGGACAACATCACCACCGATCACCTGTCGCCGTCGAACGCGATCATGCTCGACAGCGCCGCCGGCGAATACCTGGCGAAAATGGGCCTGCCGGAAGAGGACTTCAACTCTTACGCGACCCACCGTGGCGACCACCTGACCGCGCAGCGCGCGACGTTTGCCAACCCGAAATTGTTCAACGAAATGGTCGTGGAAAACGGCAAGGTCAAACAGGGTTCGCTGGCCCGTGTCGAGCCGGAAGGCCAAGTGATGCGCATGTGGGAAGCCATCGAAACCTACATGGAACGCAAGCAGCCGCTGATCATCATCGCCGGCGCCGACTACGGCCAGGGTTCGTCCCGCGACTGGGCGGCCAAAGGCGTGCGTCTGGCGGGTGTGGAAGCGATTGCCGCCGAAGGTTTCGAGCGCATTCACCGCACCAACCTGGTGGGCATGGGCGTGTTGCCGCTGGAATTCAAACCGGGCACCGACCGCAAGACCCTGGGTATCGATGGCAGCGAAACCTACGACGTGATCGGCGAGCGCACGCCGCGTGCCGACCTGACGCTGGTGATCCATCGCAAGAACGGCGAACGCGTTGATGTGCCGGTGACCTGCCGTCTGGATACCGCTGAAGAAGTGTCGATCTACGAGGCCGGCGGCGTGTTGCAGCGCTTTGCCCAAGACTTCCTCGAAGAGTCGGCGGTTGCCGTTTAAATCAACTGATGTGGGCATGGGACTTCAAGTCCCATGTCTTCGTTAAGGAGCACCATGGCTCACGCACCGCAAATAAAAATCCCCGCCACCTACATGCGTGGCGGCACCAGCAAAGGGGTGTTTTTCAGCCTCAAGGACCTGCCCGAAGCCGCGCAGATTCCCGGCCCGGCCCGCGATGCGCTGTTGCTGCGGGTCATCGGCAGCCCCGATCCGTACGACAAGCAGATCGACGGCATGGGCGGCGCCACGTCCAGCACCAGCAAAACCGTGATCCTGTCGAAAAGCATCAAGGCCGATCACGACGTCGATTACCTGTTCGGTCAGGTGTCCATCGACAAGCCCTTCGTGGACTGGAGCGGCAACTGCGGCAACCTGTCGGCGGCGGTCGGTTCGTTCGCCATCAGCAACGGTCTTGTGGACGCCAGCCGCATTCCGCACAACGGCTTGGCGGTGGTTCGCGTGTGGCAGGCCAATATCGGCAAAACCATCATTGCCCACGTGCCGATCACCAATGGCGAAGTTCAGGAAACCGGTGATTTCGAACTCGACGGCGTGACCTTCCCGGCTGCCGAAGTCCAGGTCGAATTCATGGATCCGGCGGCGGAAGAAGAGGGCGGCGGTGGCTCGATGTTCCCCACCGGCAACCTGATCGACGAGCTGGAAGTACCGGGTGTCGGCACCTTCATGGCGACCATGATCAACGCGGGGATTCCGACGATCTTCGTCAACGCCGAAGACATCGGTTACACCGGCACCGAACTGCAAAGCGCGATCAACAGCGATCCGAAAGCGTTGCAGATGTTCGAGGCCATTCGTGCTTATGGCGCGCTGCGCATGGGGCTGATTTCTAATCTGGATGAGGCGGCCAAGCGACAACACACGCCGAAGATTGCGTTTGTCGCCAAGCCTGCGGATTACGTGGCGTCCAGTGGCAAGGCGATTGGCGCCGGGGATGTGGATTTGCTGGTGCGGGCATTGTCGATGGGCAAGCTGCACCACGCGATGATGGGGACGGCGGCGGTGGCGATCGGCACCGCAGCAGCCATCTCGGGCACTTTGGTGAATCTGGCGGCTGGTGGTGTGGAGCGGAATGCGGTGCGGTTCGGGCATCCGTCCGGGACGTTGCGTGTTGGCGCAGAAGCTAGCCTGGAAAATGGTGAGTGGGTGGTGAAGAAGGCGATCATGAGCCGAAGTGCGCGCGTCCTGATGGAAGGTTACGTCCGCGTTCCTGGCGACTCTTTCTGATCCCGACACCGAGCACATGTGGGAGCGAGCCTGCTCGCGATGACGGACTGACATTCAGGATTGATGTCGGCTGATAAACCGCAATCGCGAGCAGGCTCGCTCCCACAGTTGTCTGCATTTCAATAAGAAGAAAATTAGTCCTGAACCGAGGTCCCATCAACGAACCACTTTCAAGAGTGAATCGAACATGAGCGCCAACGTCGACCTGAACAACCGCCCCGACTACGACCGTGTCCTGCAGGACATTGCCGATTACGTCCTCAGCTACAAAATCACATCCGCCGAAGCCCTCGACACCGCCCGCAATTGCCTGATGGACACCCTGGGCTGCGGCCTGCTGGCCCTGCGCTTTCCCGAATGCACCAAACACCTTGGCCCGATGGTCGAAGGCACCGTCGTCCCATTCGGCGCGCGGGTCCCAGGCACCTCCTATCGCCTCGACCCGGTGAAAGCCGCGTGGGACATCGGCTGCATCGTGCGCTGGCTCGATTACAACGACACCTGGCTCGCCGCGGAATGGGGCCATCCGTCGGATAACCTCGGCGGGATTCTCGCGGTGGCCGATCACCTGTCGCAAAAGCGTCTGGCCAACGGTGAAGCGCCGCTGACCATGCATGATGTACTCGAAGCCATGATCATGGCCCACGAGATTCAAGGCGTGATCGCTCTGGAAAACTCCTTCAATCGTGTAGGCCTCGACCACGTCATTCTGGTGAAAGTGGCCTCGACTGCCGTGACCGCCAAACTGATGGGCGCCAACCGTGAGCAGCTGTTATCGGCGTTGTCCCATGCGTTCGCCGACGGTCAGGCGTTGCGCACGTACCGCCATGCGCCGAACGCCGGTTCGCGAAAATCCTGGGCGGCGGGGGATGCGTCGAGCCGGGGCGTGCGGCTGGCGGATATCGCGATGCGCGGCGAAATGGGCATTCCCGGCGTCTTGAGTGCCAAGCAGTGGGGCTTTTACGACGTTCTGTTCAGCCACACCAACAACGATCTGGCGCTCAAGCCTGAAGACAAACGCGCCTTCAGCTTCTCCCGGCCGTTCGGTAGTTACGTGATGGAAAACGTGCTGTTCAAGATCAGCTTCCCCGCCGAGTTCCACGCGCAGACCGCCTGCGAAGCCGCTGTGACCCTGCATCCGCAGGTGCGCAACCGTCTGCATGAGATCGACCGGATCGTCATCACCACCCACGAATCGGCGATTCGCATCATTTCCAAGGTCGGGCCGCTGGCCAATGCTGCCGACCGCGATCACTGCCTCCAGTACATGACCGCCGTGCCGCTGGCGTTCGGCAATCTGGTGGCCGAGCAGTACGAAGACGATTTCCATAAGGCCCATCCGGTCATCGATGTGCTGCGCGAGAAAATGGTCATCGTCGAGGACCCGCGCTTCACCCGCGAATACCTGGAGGCCGACAAACGCTCGATCGCCAATGCGGTGCAGGTGTTTTTCAAGGACGGTTCGAGCACGGAAAACGTGGTGGTGGAGTACCCGATCGGCCATCGCCGGCGTCGCGCCGAGGGTATTCCGTTGCTGGAGGACAAATTCCGGGCAAATCTGGCGACCCGCTTCACCGGGCAGCGCAGCGGGGAGATTCTGGTGTTGTGCAAGGATCAGGCGCGGCTTGAAGCCACGCCAGTGAACCGGTTTGTCGATTTGTTTGTGATCTGAGAGACCGCGTTATCGTTCAATCGCGAGCAGGCTCGCTCCCACATCTGGAATGCAAACCTCCTGTGGGAGCGAGCCTGCTCGCGATAGCGATAGATCAGGCGCCGAGAATCTATTTGAAGCGCCGCTCCACGCCTTTTTCCACGAGAATCTTCGCGGAAATTTCTTCCACCGAAAAATGCGTGGAGTTGATGTTCGGGATGTTCTCGCGGCGGAACAGGTTTTCCACTTCGCGCACTTCGAACTCGCACTGGGCGTAACTCGAGTAACGGCTGTTGGGCTTGCGTTCGTTGCGGATCGCGGTGAGGCGGTCCGGGTCGATGGTCAGGCCGAACAGCTTGTGCTGGTGGGCGCGCAGGGCGGCCGGCAGTTGCAGGCGTTCCATGTCGTCTTCGGTCAGCGGGTAGTTGGCCGCGCGGATGCCGAATTGCATCGCCATGTACAGGCACGTCGGCGTCTTACCACAACGCGACACGCCCACTAGTATCAGATCGGCCTTGTCGTAATAGTGGGTGCGGGCGCCGTCGTCGTTGTCGAGGGCGAAGTTCACCGCCTCGATCCGCTCCATGTAATTGGAGTTGTGACCGATGGAGTGGGACTTGCCGACGGTGTAGGAAGAATGCTCGGTCAGTTCCTGCTCGAGCGGGGCGAGAAACGTCGAGAAGATGTCGATCATGAAACCATTGGAGGTTGCGAGAATCTCACGAATGTCCTGATTGACGATGGTGTCGAAGATAATCGGCCGGAAACCGTCGGTTTCAGCGGCTTTGTTGATTTGTTGTACCATGGCCCGCGCTTTTTCAACGCTGTCGATGTACGGTCGCGTGAATTTGCTGAAGGTAATGTTTTCGAACTGCGCCAGAAGGCTTTGACCCAGGGTTTCGGCGGTGATACCGGTGCCATCGGAGATAAAGAAAGCAGATCGTTTCATTTGCACCTTGGGCCTTAAGCTAATGAGCATTTCTGGATATGATAGGCGCGATTTGTCGGCCACCATTGGCCCGCATTCTCACTTATTTTCCAGGTCCAGGCCATACAGCCGGCCAACGCTCCCCCGAGCCGCCGGTTTCTGAGCTTTTCCAACACAGTTAGTGGAGAGATCACCTTGGTAGAGTACGTAGTTTCCCTCGATAAGCTCGGCAAACACGATGTTGAGCATGTGGGGGGCAAGAACGCATCCCTGGGCGAGATGATCAGTAACCTGGCCGGTGCCGGTGTTTCGGTCCCCGGCGGCTTCGCCACCACGGCGCAAGCCTATCGCGACTTCCTGGAACTGAGCGGTCTGAACGATCAGATCCACAAGGCTCTCGATGCGCTGGACGTCGATGACGTCAATGCCCTGGCCAAGACCGGCGCCCAGATCCGCCAATGGATCATGGAAGCCGAATTCCCTGAAAAACTGAACACCGAGATCCGCACCGCGTTCGCCGCGTTGTCGGCCGGTAATCCTGACGTGGCCGTGGCCGTGCGTTCCTCCGCCACCGCCGAAGACCTGCCGGACGCTTCGTTCGCCGGTCAGCAGGAAACCTTCCTGAACATCCGTGGCGTGGAAAACGTCATCCGCGCGGCCAAGGAAGTGTTCGCTTCCCTGTTCAACGACCGTGCCATTTCCTACCGCGTGCACCAGGGCTTCGACCACAAACTGGTCGCCCTGTCGGCGGGCGTGCAGCGCATGGTGCGTTCGGAAACCGGCACCGCCGGCGTGATGTTCACCCTCGATACCGAATCCGGCTTCCGTGACGTGGTGTTCATCACCGGCGCCTACGGCCTGGGCGAAACCGTCGTACAAGGCGCGGTGAACCCGGACGAATTCTATGTCCACAAGGGCACCCTGGAAGCCGGTCGCCCGGCAATCCTGCGCCGCAACCTGGGCAGCAAGGCCATCAAGATGATCTACGGTGACGAGGCCAAGGCCGGTCGTTCCGTGAAAACCGTTGATGTCGACAAGGCCGAGCGCGCGCGTTTCTGCCTGACCGACGCTGAAGTCAGCGAGCTGGCCAAGCAGGCGATGATCATCGAGAAGCACTATGGCTGCCCGATGGACATCGAATGGGCCAAGGACGGTGACGACGGCAAGCTGTACATCGTGCAGGCCCGTCCGGAAACCGTGAAGAGCCGCACCCAGGCCAACGTCATGGAACGTTACCTGCTGAAAGAAACCGGCACCGTGCTGGTGGAAGGTCGTGCCATCGGCCAGCGCATCGGCGCCGGCAAGGTGCGGATCATCAAGGACGTCTCCGAGATGGACAAGGTCCAGCCGGGCGACGTACTGGTTTCCGACATGACCGACCCGGACTGGGAGCCGGTCATGAAGCGCGCCAGCGCCATCGTGACCAACCGTGGTGGCCGTACCTGCCACGCGGCGATCATCGCCCGTGAGCTGGGAATTCCTGCGGTCGTAGGTTGCGGCAACGCCACCCAACTGCTGAAGGATGGCCAGGGCGTGACCGTGTCCTGTGCCGAAGGCGACACCGGTTACATCTTCGAAGGTGAACTGGGTTTTGACATCAAGAAGAACTCCGTCGACGCCATGCCGGAGCTGCCGTTCAAGATCATGATGAACGTCGGCAACCCGGACCGCGCCTTCGACTTCGCGCAGCTGCCGAACGCCGGTGTGGGCCTGGCCCGTCTGGAATTCATCATCAACCGCATGATCGGCGTTCACCCGAAAGCGCTGTTGAACTACGACGGCCTGCCGCAGGACATCAAGGAAAGCGTCGACAAGCGCATCGCCGGTTACGACGATCCGGTCGGCTTCTATGTCGAGAAACTGGTTGAAGGCATCAGCACCCTGGCCGCTGCGTTCGCACCGAAGAAGGTCATCGTGCGTCTGTCGGACTTCAAGTCCAACGAATACGCCAACCTGATCGGCGGCAAACTGTACGAGCCGGAGGAAGAAAACCCGATGCTGGGTTTCCGTGGCGCTTCGCGTTACATCAGCGAATCGTTCCGTGACTGCTTTGAACTCGAGTGCCGTGCGCTGAAACGCGTGCGCAACGAGATGGGCCTGACCAACGTCGAAATCATGGTGCCGTTCGTCCGTACCCTCGGCGAAGCCAGCCAGGTGGTCGATCTGCTGGCCGAGAATGGCCTCAAGCGTGGCGACAACGGCCTGCGCGTGATCATGATGTGCGAACTGCCATCCAACGCGATCCTGGCTGAAGAATTCCTCGAATTCTTCGACGGTTTCTCGATCGGCTCCAACGACCTGACTCAGCTGACATTGGGTCTGGACCGTGACTCCGGGATCATCGCGCACCTGTTCGACGAGCGTAATCCGGCGGTCAAGAAGCTGTTGGCCAACGCTATTGCCGCGTGCAACAAGGCCGGCAAATACATCGGCATCTGCGGTCAGGGCCCTTCGGATCACCCGGACCTCGCCAAGTGGCTGATGGAGCAGGGCATCGAAAGCGTGTCGCTGAACCCGGACACCGTGCTGGAAACCTGGTTCTTCCTTGCCGAAGGCCAGGCGGCGGAATAAGCCGTGAATGAAGCCCCGGCCCGTTGAACCGGGTCGGGGCTTTAAGATTGAAGTAGGGCGAGCTCTTCGGATGCCGCCCTTTTTTGTGCAAGAGCATTATGCAAAGCAGCAGCAACCTATTTCCTGTCGCCCTGATCAGCGCCGAGCGACGCGGTGATCTGAGCGAAGACGTTTACCGTTTGAAACCGGGCAACAGCCCTGACTGGTCCGTGGAAATCGCGGTGACCCGGCTCGGCATGGCCGATGAGCCGGCGTCGCGCGGCGTGCCGGTGATCTTGCTGCACGGCAGTTTTTCCAATCGGCGCTTCTGGTTCTCGCCGAAGGGGCTGGGTCTGGGCGCGTATCTGACGCGTCTGGGTTTCGATGTGTGGATCCCGGAAATGCGTGGTCACGGTCTGTCCCAGCGCAACGAGGACTACCGCCGCAACCGGGTCGCCGACTATGCCCGTTACGATCTGCCGGCGATTGCCGCGTTCGTCCGTGAGCAGAGCGGGCAGATTCCGCATTGGATCGGTCACTCGCTGGGTGGCATCACGTTGGCGGCTGCGCTGGGCGGCGAATACCTCGGTGAGCCGGCGGTGGCGTC
The DNA here is from genome assembly GCF_059424205.1 of Pseudomonas sp. GW456-12-1-14-TSB6. Lineage (NCBI taxonomy): Bacteria > Pseudomonadati > Pseudomonadota > Gammaproteobacteria > Pseudomonadales > Pseudomonadaceae > Pseudomonas > Pseudomonas sp. GW456-12-1-14-TSB6. The sequence continues at coordinate 128,202 of NZ_JBWKZE010000009.1, read as the reverse complement.
GGCGGCGTTTTTCGGCACCCAGGTCAGCCGCACCTATTGGCCGCTGAAGATTCCGCCGGTGGAGTGGAGCGGGCGCTTCATTCTCAAGCGTTTTGCCCAGTTGTCCGGCTCGCGACTCAAGCGCGGCCCCGAGGACGAGCCGATCGGCCTGGCGCTGGAAAGCATGCGCTGGTACGGACTGTTCGGACGTTTCGGCGACAAGGACAAGGATTGGTGGGCAGGTCTTGCCGACGTGCAGGTCCCGGTGCTGGCGGTAAGCGCGGCGGGGGATCATCAGGATCCGGCCTGGGCCTGCCGGAAACTGTTCGAACAGATCGGCTCCGAGCACAAGCAGTTCATCAACTTGGGCCGTGAACAGGGTTTCAACGATCAGTTCGGCCATGTCGAGATGCTGGTCAGCAAAGCGGCGCAGGCCGAGGTCTGGCCGCTGGTGGCGCGTTGGCTGGCGGATCAGCACACGCCATTGCTCGGCGAGAAGCCGGATCTGGCGGCAGCGGTGTGAGCGCGGCGCCTTTAAAAGGGCATTTCGTTCGGGTCGGCTTGCGGCTAAGATATGACGCATTGAACGGTTCTGGTCATATTTAGTGACTGTTTCGCTATTACGTTTCAGCCTGTGTTCAGGTTCGTTCAGCGACCATGACATGGGCTAAGGTAAACAGCGACCGTTGGGACTCGTTTCAAAAGAGTGCGACATTCTTGCTCGTCTTCCTTGTTACAGGAGTTTTTCGATGAACCATTACCTTACGCCTGACCTTTGCGACGCCTATCCGGAGCTGGTTCAGGTGCTGGAACCGATGTTCAGCAATTTCGGCGGCCGTGATTCGTTCGGCGGCGAAATCGTGACCATCAAATGCTTCGAAGACAACTCGCTGGTCAAGGAACAAGCCGAGCTCAAGGGCAACGGCAAGGTGCTGGTGGTCGATGGTGGTGGTTCCCTGCGCTGCGCGCTGCTGGGCGACATGATCGCCGAGAAAGCCGCGAAAAACGGTTGGGAAGGGCTGGTGATCTACGGTTGCATCCGTGATGTGGACGTCATCGCCCAGACCGATCTCGGCGTTCAGGCCCTGGCCAGCCATCCGAAAAAGACTGAAAAACGCGGTCTCGGCGACCTCAACGTGCCGGTGACCTTCGCGGGTGTGACCTTCCATCCCGGCCAGTACATCTATGCGGACAACAATGGCGTGATCATCTCGCCGAGTCCGCTGAAAATGCCTGAATAAATCGCGGTAACCACAGGGGTGAGGATGTTCGAGGAAGAAAACGCGCAATGGGGGCTGGTGCATGCCCTGGTGCTGGACGGTAAAGGCGGTGCGCGTTCGATAGCCCGGACTGATCTCGACGATCTGCGGCTGCAGGCTCATGAAAGCCTGTGGCTGCACTGGGATCGCAGTCACCCGCAGACCCAGACCTGGCTGCGTAAATCCAGTGGGCTCAATGAGTTCACCTGCGACCTGCTGCTGGAAGAAAACACCCGTCCACGCCTGTTGCCGCTGCCGGATTCCGAGCTGCTGCTTTTTTTGCGCGGGGTCAATCTCAACCCCGGCGCCGAGCCGGAAGACATGGTGTCGGTGCGGATTTTCGCTTCGGCCCAGCGGGTGATTTCCCTGCGTTTGCGTCCATTGCGCGCCACTGACGAGTTACTGGCGATGCTCGCCGAGGGCAAGGGGCCGAAAACCTCGTCCGAACTGATGCTGTATCTGGCGCAATTCCTCACCAACAAGGTGCAGGATCTGGTGACTTGTCTCTCCGAAGTGGTCGATGAAGAGGAAGAAAAACTGGATGCCGACGAACGGTATACCCCCGAGCACGGCGCCATTTTGCATATCCGTCGCCGGGCCGCCGGACTGAAGCGTTTTCTGGCACCGCAGCGGGATATTTTCGGACAGCTGACGCGGATAAAGCTGCCGTGGTTCGTCGATGACGATGCCGACTACTGGAACGAATTGAACAACAGCCTGACCCGTTATCTCGAAGAGCTCGAATTGACCCGAGAGCGCGTGGGGCTGGTGCTGGAGGCCGAAGACCGGCGCTTGAGCGTGCACATGAATCGCACGATGTATCGCTTCGGGATCATCACCTGCATCTTCTTGCCGATGAGTTTTATTACCGGTCTGTTGGGCATAAACGTTGGCGGAATACCGTTCGCCAGCAGCCCTTATGGCTTCCTGATCGCCTGCCTGACGGTGCTCGCCCTGGCGTTCGGCCAGTGGTGGTTGTTCCGCCGTTTGCGCTGGGTCTGACGATGCATCATGTGACCCGACCAAATTTGCCCGCGTCTTTCACAGACATCACGAGAGGTGCGTATGCACGATCCGTTTGAACAGTCTTTGCGCGACATGCTCAACGCTTCGCCGTCCAGCCGCGACGACGATGCCTGCCTGGGTCGCGTGCTCAAAACCGCCAACCGCCAGGTTGGCGCCGGCGATCTGTTCAGCCTGCTGGGCCGCTGGCTGCCCGCGCTGATGATCGCCCTGAATAACGGCTCGGCCCATGTCGCGCCGGTCTCCCGTCTCCGTAAACCTACCGCTCGCACTGCTGATAAGGCTGATTGAATATGGAACTTGATCTCTGGACTCAGAGCCTCGTCACTGCAATGACTGCGTTGTGGACCAAAGTCGCTAACTTCATTCCTAACCTGTTCGGCGCATTGGTTGTGCTGCTTTTGGGTTTCGTCGTGGCCAAGCTGCTGGACACCTTGCTCTCCAAGTTGCTGGCCAAACTGGGGCTTGATCGCCTGATGGGCGGCACCGGCCTGACTAAATTGATGTCCCGCGCGGGGCTGCAAGTGCCGATCTCCACGTTGATCGGCAAAATCGTTTACTGGTTCGTTCTGCTGATTTTTCTGGTTTCGGCAGCAGAATCCCTTGGACTTGAGCGAGTTTCAGCTACGCTTGACATGCTCGCGCTGTATTTGCCGAAAGTGTTCGGTGCCGCGCTGGTATTGCTGGTGGGTGTCCTGCTCGCACAACTGGCCAATGGCCTGGTTCGCGGGGCGGCAGAAGGCGTAGGCCTGGACTACGCTTCAGGACTTGGGCGAATTGCCCAGGGCCTGGTGATCATCATCAGCATTTCGGTCGCGATCAGTCAGCTGGAGGTCAAGACCGACCTGCTGAACCATGTGATCGTCATCGTATTGATTACCGTTGGTCTGGCGGTTGCGCTGGCCATGGGTTTGGGAAGCCGGGAAATTGCCGGTCAGATTCTTGCGGGAATCTATGTGCGTGAGTTGTATCAGGTTGGGCAACAAGTGCGTATTGGCGAGGTCGAAGGCCAGATCGAAGAGATCGGCACGGTTAAGACCACATTGCTGACCGATGAGGGTGAGCTAGTCTCTCTCTCCAATCGGATCCTGCTGGAACAGCATGTGAGTAGCCGCTAACCCGGCAAACCCTGCTAATGTATGCCGCCGCAAAATGCCAGCTGTCGCTGGCTGCGGTGGACATTGACCTGACTGTCGGCACGACTTGTTTTGAATAAAGCCCAAACGCTATCCACGCGCTACGATCCCCGCGAGCTCTCTGATGAGGAGTTGGTCGCGCGCTCGCATACCGAGCTTTTTCACGTGACGCGCGCCTACGAAGAACTGATGCGGCGTTACCAGCGGACATTATTTAACGTGTGCGCACGATATCTTGGGAACGATCGCGACGCAGACGATGTCTGTCAGGAAGTGATGTTGAAGGTGCTGTACGGCCTGAAGAACTTCGAGGGGAAATCGAAGTTCAAGACATGGCTATACAGCATCACCTACAACGAATGCATCACACAGTATCGGAAGGAACGGCGAAAGCGTCGCTTGATGGACGCACTGAGTCTTGACCCCCTCGAGGAAGCGTCCGAAGAAAAGGCGCCGAAACCCGAGGAGAAGGGCGGACTGGATCGCTGGCTGGTGTATGTGAACCCGATCGACAGGGAAATTCTGGTGCTACGATTTGTCGCAGAGCTGGAGTTTCAGGAGATCGCAGACATCATGCACATGGGTTTGAGTGCGACAAAAATGCGTTACAAACGCGCTCTTGATAAATTGCGTGAGAAATTTGCAGGCATTGCTGAAACTTAGTTCGGCGCAAATATCTCTTACGTGTAGGCAAGTTCTGATAGACTTGCCGCCGAGTTGTCCCCCGGTTTGCGGGACTGCTTCACAATCACCAGATGGGGATTTAACGGATGAAACTGAAAAACACCTTGGGCTTGGCCATTGGTTCTTTGATTGCCGCCACTTCTTTCGGCGCTCTGGCACAAGGCCAAGGCGCAGTTGAAATCGAAGGCTTCGCAAAGAAAGAACAATTCGACAGCGCTCGTAACTTCAAGAACAACGGCAACCTGTTCGGCGGTTCGATCGGTTACTTCCTGACCGACGACGTTGAACTGCGTCTGGGCTACGACGAAGTGCACAACGTGCGTGCCGACGATGGCAAGAACGTCAAGGGCGCCAACACCGCTCTGGACGCTCTGTACCACTTCAACAACCCAGGCGACATGCTGCGTCCATACGTTTCGGCCGGTTTCTCTGACCAGAGCATCGACCAGAACGGTTCGAACGGTCGTAACCGTTCCACCTTCGCCAACCTGGGCGCTGGTGCCAAGCTGTACTTCACCGACAACTTCTACGCCCGTGCTGGCGTTGAAGCTCAGTACAACATCGACCAGGGCGACACCGAGTGGGCTCCTAGCGTCGGTATCGGTGTGAACTTCGGTGGCGGCTCCAAGCCAGCTGCTGCTCCAGTTCCAGCACCGGCTGAAGTCTGCTCCGACAGCGACAACGACGGCGTGTGCGACAACGTTGACAAGTGCCCGGACACCCCAGCCAACGTAACTGTTGACGCTGATGGCTGCCCAGCAGTTGCTGAAGTTGTTCGTGTTGAGCTGGACGTGAAGTTCGACTTCGACAAGTCGGTTGTTAAGCCAAACAGCTACGGCGACATCAAAAACCTGGCTGACTTCATGAAGCAGTACCCATCCACCACCACTACTGTTGAAGGTCACACTGACTCCGTCGGTCCTGACGCTTACAACCAGAAACTGTCCGAGCGTCGTGCAAACGCCGTTAAGCAAGTTCTGACCAACCAGTACGGTGTTGAATCGTCCCGCGTTCAGTCGATCGGCTACGGCGAATCCCGCCCAGTTGCTGACAACAAAACTGAAGCTGGCCGTGCTGTTAACCGTCGCGTAGAAGCGCAGGTTGAAGCTCAAGCTAAGTAATTAGCTGCCGCTCCGAGAAAAGCCCGGCTCAGGCCGGGCTTTTCTTTGCCTGCGATTTGGTGACGCCAGAGATTGTCAGGCCAGGCGATCAGCTACCCAGCCAATCGAGTCGACCTGGGGCGCCGCCGCTGCGACGGCGCCTATGACCAGAATCGCAGGGCTCCTGAGCTGGAAACCAAGGGCATCGTCTTCCATCGCTGTCAGATCGCTGCGGCATTCGCGTTGCTCCGGCAATGAAGCATTCTCGATCATCGCCACTGGCGTATCCGCCGCCATGCCGCCCGCCAGCAGTTGCTCGCGAATCTCGCCGAGCTTCGCCACCCCCATGTAAATCACCAGCGTCGTGCCGCCCTGCGCCAAGGCCCGCCAGTTCAACTGGCTGTCGTCCTGAGTGTGGGCCGTGACCAGCGTCACGCCCCGGGCCACGCCGCGTAGCGTCAGCGGAATATCACACTGGGTCGCTCCAGCCAGTCCGGCGGTGATGCCATTGACCAGCTCCACCTCGACCCCGCGCTCGCGCAACCACTGAGCTTCCTCACCCCCACGCCCGAAAATGCACGGATCGCCGCCCTTGAGCCGCACCACGCATTTGCCCTGACGGGCATAACGCAGCATCAGCCGATGGATGAACGCCTGGGGCGTCGAGCGGCAGCCGCCGCGTTTGCCGACCGCGATAATCCGCGCAGCAGGGCAGTGCTCAAGCACCGCCTCATTGACCAGATCGTCGATCAGCACCACCTCGGCCTCGCGCAAGGCACGCACCGCTTTGAGCGTCAGCAATTCAGGATCACCAGGGCCCGCGCCCACCAGCCAGACTTTCGCGTTCATGGTGTTTTCCTCTTCAGATAACGGCGACCGGACGCACTTCGGCGGCCAGCAAGCGCTTGATTTCCGGGACGCAGGAGCCGCATTGCGTGCCGCACCCCAACTTGTTTTTCAAACCCTGCAGATCCAGACCTTCACGGATACCGGCGCAGACCGCGCTGTGGCTGACGTTCTTGCAGTTGCACAAGGTTTTGTCCGCCACAGTCTGCGCGCCGACATTGCCCGGCGGCGCAATCATCGGTGCCAGCAGCCAGCGCCGCAGTTGTTCGTCGGCGCGGCCTTCCAGCCACAGACCTTGCAACCAGTGCTGGGCGAGGGTTTCACCCGCAAGACGGATCGCGGTGATTCGTCCGTTTTCGATGCGTACCCGTTTGCCAATGGCGCGGCGAGGATCGTCATAAGCCAGTACCGGCCCCTCGATCAGAGCCAGGCACTGGTCGATTTCACGCAGCAATTGCGGTTCTGGCGCCACGACGCTGGCTGCGCGTATCAGCAGCGCAGGCCGTTCACGTCCGACAAGGCTGAGACTTGCGTAGGAAAACGCCTCGCAGAGCGGTCGAAGCGCCTCGAAATGCCGTTGAACATCGCCCTCGATCAGTGCGAACAGTTGCCATGGCAAATCCACCGGCTCCAGCCGCACGCCGCTATGCTTGAGTTCCGGCTGTTTCGACAAAGGATCGAAGGCGGGCAGGGTCAGGCTGTTCACGCCTCCCTTGAGGAAACGATCGCCCCAGTGCATCGGCAGGAACGCCTGGCCCGGACGCACGCTGTCATCGCTGGCGACCGCCACGATCACTGCGCCTCGACGACTTTTCAGATTCACCAGATCCCCCGGCTGCAAACGGTGCCGGCGCAACTCCTCCGGGTGCAGGCTCAACACCGCTTCGCTGACATGGCCGAACAACTGCGCAGCCGTGCCGGTGCGGCTCATACCGTGCCATTGATCTCGCAGGCGGCCGGTGATCAGGGTCAGGGGAAAACGTGCGTCGCGTTGTTCCTTGGCGGCGCGATAGGGATCGGCAACGAACTGCGCGCGCCCGTTCGCTGTAGGAAAGATCCCGTCGCCATACAGTCGGGCTGTGCCTTGGCGAGCGCCAGCGGGGAAGGGCCATTGCTGTGGCCCCAGTTCATCAATCAGTCCGTGGCTGATCCCGGACAAATCCAGATCGCGGCCACGAGTCAGTTGTTTGTACTCGTCAAACAGTTGCGCCGGTTGCTCGAAGGCAAACAGACCCGGTTGTTGCGGGCGCAGACGTTTCTCCAGGCGTTGTGCGAAATCAACGGTAATCGCCCAGTCCGGTCGCGCTTCACCCGGTGCGGCAATGGCTTGGCGGACGTGGGAAATCCGCCGCTCGGAGTTGGTCACCGAGCCTTCCTTCTCGCCCCAACTGGCCGCCGGCAACAGCAGATCGGCAAACGCCGCGGTTTCGGTGGTGCGAAACGCCTCCTGCAAAACCACGAACGGACAAGCCTCCAGCGCTGCACGCACGGCGTTCTGGTCCGGCATCGATTGCGCGGGGTTGGTGCAGGCAATCCACAACGCCTTGATCTTGCCGCTGCGCACCTGTTCAAACAGTTCGATGGCGCTGAGACCGGTATTTTCCGGCAGCTTATCCACACCCCAATACGCCGCCACTTCAGCGCGATGCTCCGGATTGTCGACTTCACGGTGACCGGGCAACAGATTGGAAAGGCTGCCGGTTTCCCGTCCGCCCATGGCGTTTGGCTGACCGGTCAGGGAGAAAGGTCCTGCACCCGGCCGGCCGATTTGCCCGGTGGCCAGGTGCAGATTGATCAGCGCGCTGTTCTTTGCGCTACCGGCGGTGGACTGGTTCAGGCCCATGCACCACAGCGACAGAAAGCTTGGTGATGTACCGATCCATTCGGCGCATTGCTGCAACTGCTCGACGCTGATCCCGCACAGCTGCGACACCATCGCCGGCGTGTAATCACGCACCAGGCTTTTCAGCTCGGCGAGGCCTTCGGTGTGGGCTTTGATGAAGTCGCGGTCGATCCAGTCTTCCCACAACAGCAGATGCAAAATCCCATGGAACAGCGCGACATCGGTGCCCGGCAGAATCGCCAGATGCAGGTCGGCCAGATCGCAGGTGTCGGTGCGCCGTGGATCAATGACGACGACTTTCATCTGCGGGCGGCGGGATTTGGCTTCTTCGAGACGGCGAAAAAGTACCGGATGGGCGTAGGCCATGTTACTGCCGACGATCACCACGCAATCGCTCAACTCCAGGTCTTCATAGCTGCACGGTGGTGCGTCGGCGCCGAGGCTGCGCTTGTAGCCGACCACCGCCGAAGACATGCACAGCCGTGAGTTGCTGTCGATGTTGTTGGTGCCGACCAGCGCCCGCGCCAGTTTGTTGAAGGCGTAGTAATCCTCGGTCAGCAACTGCCCGGAGATATAGAACGCCACGCTGTCCGGGCCGTGTTCGGCGATGGTGTCGGCGAACACGTTGGTGGCGTGATCCAGCGCGGTGTCCCAGTCGCAACGACTGCGCGCCAGGCCTTTGCCCAGGCGCAGTTCCGGGTACAACGCCCGCGCCGCCAAGTCGCCGGTCAGGTGCAGGGTCGAGCCTTTGCTGCACAGTTTGCCGAAGTTGGCCGGATGCGCCGGATCGCCGCTGACGCCGAGAATGCGCTCGCCGTCATGCTCGATCAGCACGCCGCAGCCGACTCCGCAATAACAGCAGGTCGAGGCGGTCGTCTGGCGGTTCATCAGACGGCGTCCCGCAGGGCCAATTGCACGCGGCCGTTTTCGACCCGGGCCGGGTGATGGTGCGCGCAGCCGACGTCCGGGGCCTGGGCTTCGCCGGACTTCAGGTCGATCTGCCAGTTGTGCAGCGGGCAGGCGACACGCTTGCCGTAAATCAATCCTTGGGACAAGGGGCCGCCCTTGTGCGGGCAGCGGTCATCGAGTGCGAAAACTTCGTCGTCGCTTGTGCGAAAGATCGCGATGTCACCTTTGGGCCCGGCGATGATCCGCGAACCGAGGGCGTTGATCTCTTCCAGGGCACAGATATCGAGCCAGTTCATGCCGGCACCTCCAGGTTTTTCACGGGGATCACGTCGAATTCTTTTTTCAGTTGCGGCTGGGCGAGGCGCTCTTTCCACGGATCCTGTTCGAACGACAGGGAGAATTGCAGGCGCTCGTTCAGGGCCTTGCGACGCTCGGGATCTTCCAGCACGGCTTTCTTGATGTGCTCCATGCCGACCCGTTGCAGGTAATGCACGGTGCGTTCGAGGTAGAAGGCTTCCTCGCGGTACAGCTGCAGGAACGCGCCGTTGTATTCGCGCACTTCCTCGGCGGTCTTGAGCTTGACGAAGAACTCGGCGACTTCGGTCTTGATCCCACCGTTGCCACCGATGTACATCTCCCAGCCGGAATCGACGCCGATGATTCCTACGTCCTTGATCCCTGCTTCCGAGCAGTTGCGTGGGCATCCGGAGACCGCCAGCTTCACTTTGTGCGGCGACCACATGTTGAACAGGTCATGTTCGAGGTCGATGCCCAACTGGGTCGAGTTCTGCGTGCCGAAGCGGCAGAACTCGCTGCCGACGCAGGTTTTCACGGTGCGGATGGATTTGCCGTAGGCGTGGCCGGACGGCATGTCGAGGTCTTTCCATACACCGGGCAGGTCCTGTTTCTTGATCCCCAGCAAGTCGATGCGCTGGCCGCCGGTGACCTTGACCATTGGCACCTGGTATTTGTCCGCCACGTCGGCGATCCGCCGCAGTTCCGACGGGTTGGTCACGCCGCCCCACATCCGGGGCACCACCGAATAGGTGCCGTCCTTCTGGATGTTGGCGTGGGCCCGCTCGTTGATCAGGCGCGACTGCGGATCGTCCTTGGCTTCGCCGGGCCAGGTGGAAATCAGGTAATAGTTAAGGGCCGGGCGGCAGGTGGCGCAGCCGTTCGGGGTGCGCCAGTTGAGGTAGCTCATGGTGCCGGCGATGGTCAGCAAATGCTGTTCGCGAATGGCCTGGCGAATCTGGCCATGGTTGAGGTCGCTGCAACCGCAGATGGCTTTTTCGCTTTTCGGTTTGACGTCTGCCGCGCCGCCGACGGTGTTGATCAGGATCTGCTCGACCAGCCCGGCGCAGGAACCGCAGGAGCTCGCAGCCTTGGTGTGTTTCTTCACTTCGTCGACGCTGAACAGGCCATGTTCCTGAATCGCCTTGACGATGGTGCCCTTGCACACGCCGTTGCAGCCGCAGACTTCGGCGTTGTCGGCCATGCTCATGGCTTTGTCCTGGCCTTGATGTCCTACGTCACCGAGGGCGTTTTCACCAAACATTAAGTGATCGCGGATCTCGCCGATGGCGTGATTCTCACGAATCTGCCGGAAATACCAACCGCCATCTGCCGTATCGCCGTACAGACAGGCGCCGACCAGCACGTCATCCTTGATCACCAGTTTTTTGTACACCCCGCCGATCGGGTCGGAGAGGGTGATGGTCTCGGTGCCTTCGCCACCCATGAAGTCACCGGCGGAGAACAGGTCGATGCCGGTGACCTTCAGTTTGGTCGACGTCACCGAGCCCTGATAACGGGCGAAACCCAGTTGGGCCAAGTGGTTGGCGCAAACCTTGGCCTGTTCGAACAGCGGCGCCACCAGCCCGTAGGCAATGCCACGATGGCTGGCGCATTCACCGATGGCATAGATGCGCGGGTCGTAGGTTTGCAGGGTGTCGTTGACCAGAATCCCGCGATTGCACGGGATGCCGGCCTTTTCCGCGAGTTCTGTATTGGGGCGGATGCCGGCGGCCATGACCACCAGATCGGCAGGAATGATGTCGCCGTTCTTGAATTGCACCGAGCCGACCCGACCATTGCCGGCGTCGTGCAGGGCCTGGGTCTGTTCGCACAGGCGAAAGTGCAGGCCACGGGATTCGAGGGCGGTTTGCAGGAGCTGGCCGCTGGTCTTGTCCAGTTGCCGCTCCAGCAGCCATTCACCGAGGTGCACCACGGTGACGTGCATGCCGCGCAGCATCAGGCCGTTGGCGGCTTCGAGGCCGAGCAGGCCGCCGCCGATCACCACGGCGTGCTTGTGGGTTTTTGCGGTGTCGATCATCGCCTGGGTGTCGGCGATGTCGCGGTAACCGATCACGCCCTGCAAGGTGTTGCCGGGGATCGGCAGGATGAACGGGGTCGAGCCGGTGGCGATCAGCAGGCGATCGTATTCGGCCTCGGTGCCGTCCTCGGCGATCACCCGGCGTTTGACCCGGTCGATCTCTACCACTTTGCGGTTGAGCAGTAACTTGATGTTGTTTTCCAGGTACCAGTCGAGGTCGTTGAGCACGATCTCTTCGAAGGTCTGCTCGCCGGCCAATACCGGCGACAGCAGGATGCGGTTGTAGTTGGTGTGCGGTTCGGCGCCGAAGACCGTGATGTCGTACAGCTCGTTGCTCAGCTTGAGCAGTTCTTCCAGGGTGCGGACCCCGGCCATGCCATTGCCGATCATCACCAGTTTGAGTTTTTTCATCAGGTTCTCCGGGAGCATCGGGCTTGCCTCTTGTGGGCAGTCAGGCCTTGCTCGACAAAAATGGCGCAAACAAAAAAGGCGTCCCGCCAGTTACCTAGCGAGGACGCCTTTGTCCTTGTCCCGTTCTCTCGGGAAGCCTGGCCTTCGTCGTTGAAGGTCGGGCCTTATGTCAGTTGCAAACGTTAATGCAGTGGTTGTGCCAAGTCGCGGTGAGCCGCGAATTCACTGGGGTAATGCTGGAATTGGCCAGATGTTCGTTGTGGTTTTTGCACTGAATGGAAGCGGCACGCCCGTTAATGGAGCGCCGCATCAACTATGAAACAGCAGAAACAGCAGGACCAGATTGCCCAGCAGTGCCAGTAACGCCAGTGTCCGCCAGACCTTCAGCGGCTCCCGTTCCAGCAAGGGGCGAGGGCGTACATTCAGGCTGCGGCGCTCACCTTGCTCCAGAATCAGCAGCCATTCCTCGGCGGTTTCATAGCGTTGCAAAGGATCGGCCGCCACACCGCGTTCCAGACACTGCGCCAGCCACTCCGGCAGATCCGGGCGATAGCGACCGGCACTCACCTGCACCCCGAAACGCGGGCGTTGGAAGGCTTCGATCTCGCCAAAGGGAAAGTGCCCGGTGAGCAAAAAATACAAAGTCACGCCCACCGCATACAGATCCTGTTGTGCGCTGGGAGCTGCGCTTTGAAAGGCCTCCGGCGCGATGTAGCTCGGGGTCCCGGGTAAGGTTGACGGTGCGTCTTGCGACAGGCCGGGGCAATACGCCAGACCGAAATCCAGCAGGCGCAACTCGCCGTCGTCTCCCAGATGCAGGTTTTCCGGTTTGATGTCGCGGTGCAGGATCTGCCGTCGATGCAACAGGCCAACAGCCCGCAGCAGGCGTTCGGCCAGATCCTGCCACTGAGCCAGTGGCAGCGGGCCGCTTTGCTCGAACAACTGAGCCAGGGTCGTCCCCGAATATTCACGCATCACGTAGTACAAATGCTGACGCTGGCCGGCGCTATGAACTTCGGGAAAGTGCCGCCCGGCGACGCGTTTGAGAAACCATTCCTCCGCCAGCAAGGCCTGGGCATCGTCTGCCAGTTGTGCAGGCAACGTCTTCAACAGCCACGCCTGGCCCTGACCATCGAGCACGCGATACAACAACGATTGCTGGCTCCGGCTTATAACCTCTTGAACCCGCCAGCCTTCAAAGACCTGACCCGGTTTCAGCGGCGGGGGCAGCGGCCACTGCTGCAAATGAATCAGCGCATCGCCGATGCTGGCCTCGCCAACAGCATCCACCCGCACCAACAGCGCACTGGCATTGTCCTGACTGCCGGCCAGATGCGCGGCATTGACCAAGGTTTGCGCGGCACTGTGCAGATCCGGTTGATCGCGCAGAATCCCGGCGATGGCGGTATCGCCGAGCGCTGCCCACACGCCATCACTGAGCAGCACGAAACATTCGCCGTCACGCAGTTCGCCATCGAGAAAGTCCAGCACCAGATGCTGATCCAGTCCCAATGCCCGCTTGAGCACATGCTGCATGCCCGGTTGATCCCAGACATGGTCTTCGGTGATCCGTTGCAAGGTCTCGGCGTGCCAGCGATAGACCCGGCAATCGCCTACGTGGGCCAAGGTAAATCGCCGGCCGCGCAGTACCAGCACACTGACCGTGGTGAGCAGCGGCTGACCGCCACCATTGGCCTGCAACCAGCGGTTTTGTGCGAGCAGCAGACGATCGAGGGCCTGGGCCACGCTCCAGGTTTCCGGGGTGGCGTAGTAGTCCAGTGCCAGCGCCTGCAAGGTCGAACGCGCGGCCAGCCCGCCATCGGCGCACTGGCTCACGCCGTCGGCGATGGCGAACAGAAACCCTTTGCTGGCCGCCAGCGCCGGAGCCGGCGTGACCAGGCGCAAGGCGTCCTGGTTTTCCGCGCGGGGGCCGGTGGCGCTGGCTTCGGCAAAGCTCAGTTGCAGAGCCATTCGGGCTTCAGACCCGGGCAGCGGTCACGGCCGCCGAACCCCAAGTGGTTCTCCAGCGACGTTTGACCCCGTGCAGGCCAAACCACGCCAGCACGCCAAGGCTGGCGAACAACCACAGCGCCAGTTGATAGCTGCCGGTGCTCTGTTTGATCGCGCCCATGCCTGCCGCCAGGGCAAAGCCGCCGATGCCGCCGGCCATCCCGATCAGCCCGGTCATCACGCCGATTTCGCGCCGAAAGCGCTGAGGCACCAATTGGAACACCGCGCCGTTACCGGCACCGAGACCAAGCATGGTGCAGACGAAAAGTGCCAGCGCCGCGTAGGAACTCGGCAGGTTGAAGCCGACCGCCGCGATGCAGACTACGGCCACTGTGTACATCGCCAGCAGGGTGCGAATCCCGCCGAACCGGTCCGCCAGCGCGCCACCCAGCGGACGCATCAGGCTGCCGCCGAACACGCAGGCGGCGGTGTAGTAACCGGCGGTCACCGGGCTCAGACCGTATTGATCGTTGAAGTAGCCGGGCAGGGCGCTGGCCAGACCGATGAAGCCGCCGAAGGTGACGCTGTAGAAAAACATGAACCACCAGCTGTCGCGATCGCCCAGGGCCTTGAAGTAGTCGGCCATGGATTTGGCTTTTGGTCGCTCCGGCGCGTTTTTCGCCAGCCAGGCAAACAGCACAAGGGTCAGGATCAGCGGAATCAGGGCGAACCCGAACACATTGCTCCAGCCAAACGCCGCCGCCAGCACCGGGGCGATCAGCGCGGCGAACACGGTCCCGGAATTGCCGGCCCCGGCGATGCCCATCGCCTTGCCCTGATGCTCCGGCGGATACCACTGCGAGGCCAGCGGCAGGGCGACGGCGAATGAGGCGCCGGCCATGCCGAGGAACAGGCCGAGCAGCAGAGCCTGTTCGTAACTGTGGATGCCGAGTTTCCAGGCACCGAACAATGCGCAGATCACGATCACCTGGCCGATCAGCCCGGCAGTCTTGGGTGACAGGCGATCGGCAAGCATGCCCATCGCAAAGCGCAGCACCGCGCCGGCCAGAATCGGCGTGGCCACCACGAGGCCGCGCTGTTGAGTGGTCAGGTGCAGGTCGCCAGCAATCTGCACCGCCAGCGGGCCGAGCAGGTACCAGACCATGAAGCTCAGGTCGAAATACAGGAAGGCTGCGAACAGGGTCGGGGTGTGGCCGGATTTCCAGAAGCTTTTATTCATCGCGCACCTCAGCTGTTAAGAATCTCGAGAAGGAGTCACAAGCCAGCAAGTGGAGCGCCGCCACGGCCGCACCACCGGCCCCGGGCTGTGGGGCCAAAACGCAAAAACGCCGCTACCCGGATCGCCGAAAGGGGCGAAAAGGGTGAGCGACGTCTTTGTCGTAGGTGGGGCAACCGCCGTTGGTTACCTGTAGGGATTGCTTAGCGAGATTTGTGCCAAGTCAAAATCAAAAGCCCCTCACCCTAACCCTCTCCCGGAGGGAGAGGGAACTGATCGGGGGATATTCGAGAGATACGCCGACGTGAGCGATCGGCTTTGAATCCATAATCGACTGGGTTTTTCAGGTCGATGTATGACGCAGGACACTGCGGTCGGTTCCCTCTCCCTCCGGGAGAGGGCTAGGGTGAGGGCGCTTTTGATTTTTCGCTGCAAAAGTAGCGCAGAATTTCAGCCAAGCAGCTCGCTCATGGCAATGATCTGCTCCGCCACCTGAATCAGTTTCTGCTGGCGGCTCATGGCCTGGCGGCGCATCAGGGTGTAGGCCTCATCTTCGTTGCAGTCCTTCATTTTCATCAGCAGTCCTTTGGCCAGTTCGATGCGCTTGCGCTCGGCCAGTTGCTGGTCGCGGGCCTGTAGCTGGGCGCGCAAGGCCTGATCGCTTTCGAAGCGGGCCATGGCCACGTCGAGAATCGGCTGCAGGCGTTGTGCGTGAATGCCCTCGACGATGTAGGCACTGACCCCGGACTTGATCGCCTGGCGCATCACGCCGGGGTCATGCTCGTCGGTGAACATCACGATCGGCCGGGGCTGGTCGCGGCTGACCAGCACCACTTGTTCCATCACATCGCGGCTCGGTGACTCGGTATCGATCAGGATCACGTCCGGACGCACCGTTTCGACGCGCGCCGGCAGGTCGATGGTCAGGCCCGACTCGTCGATCACTTCGAAACCGGCCTCGGTCAACGCGGCTTTCAGGCGCCCGACTTTTTTCGCGGTGTCATTGATCAGCAGAATGCGCAGCATGTTCGCGGTCTCCTGTCAGCGGCGGGCAAGAAGTGGCGCGCTGTCGCTCAGCGCGTGGAGCTTGAAGCTCCGGGCGAAGGCGGCCGGGTCGCTGCCGTCCCAGATTTTGCCGTCGATCAACTGGCTGCTGCGCATGTCCTTGCCCCAGGCCGCAACGCCCACAGCAGTCGCTGCGTCGCGATAGATCTCCAGTTGCTGCACCTGACGGGCGACGGCGAGGTAGTCCGGGTCATCGCGCAGCAAACCCCAACGGCGGAACTGAGTCATGAACCACATGCCGTCCGACAGGTACGGCAGGTTCACCGCGCCATCGCCGTGAAAGCGCAGGGCGTGAGGGTCTTGCCAGCGATTGCCGAGGCCATCGTCGTAGTCGCCGAGAAAGCGCGGTTCGATGCAGGAGACCGGGGCGTCGAGGTACTCGGCGGCGCTGAGAAGTTGCGCGGTGCTGCGGCGGTTTTCCGGGCTCTCTTCGATGAAACGGCTGGCCTCGAGGATCGCCATCACCAGCGCGCGCGCGGTGTTGGGGTATTGCTCGACGAAGGCGCGGGTGCAGCCGAGGACTTTTTCCGGGTGATCGGGCCAGATGGTCTGGCTGGTGGCCAGGGTGAAACCGAGATTTTGCTGCACGGCGCTGGCCGCCCACGGCTCGCCAACGCAGAGACCATCGATGCGTCCGGCCTGCAAGTGCGCGACCATTTGCGGCGGCGGCATCACCACGCTGTCGACATCCTGCAACGGATGAATGCCCTGGCTCGCCAGCCAGTAATAAAGCCACATGGCATGGGTGCCGGTCGGGAAGGTCTGGGCGAAGGTCAGTTTTGCGCGGGTTTGGTGCACATGATGGTGCAGCGCTTCAGGACCGGTCACGCCCAGGCCCTGCAAACCGTGGGACAGGTTGAGGCTCTGGCCGTTCTGGTTCAGGCCCATCAGCACCGCCATGTCGGTCGGCGCGACACCGCCGATGCCCAGATGCACCGCGTAGATCAGCCCGTAAAGGCTGTGGGCGGCATCGAGTTCGCCGCTGACCAGATTGTCCCGCAGGTTGGCCCAGGAACTCTGGCGCTTGAGGTTCAGGGTCAGGCCGTAAGGCTGGGCAAAGTCCTGAGTGGCGGCGACCACCAGCGAGGCGCAGTCGCTCAGGGCCATGAAGCCGAGGTTGATCGCGCTTTTTTCCGGGGCATCGCTGCCGTTGACCCAGGCCAGCGGCCCGGCGGAGGTTTGAGTCATGAAAGCTACCCTCAAAAAAAACGTCGTCCCAGGCTTTGCCCGCGCAAAACCGAGAGACGACGCCATTGTCTTTGCCTGCGCGCCACCATTGGCCTGCGGGCTGATGCCGAGGAGGGTGCAAGGCATATGCCATGCGCACCGATTTAACCGTGCGCCTCGCGCGGCGGGGGGATGCCCGGCTATAATCGCCGCCTCTTTTCGCCGCCCGAGTCATAGCCGCCCATGTACACCCTGGCCCGTCAGCTGTTGTTCAAACTTTCCCCGGAAACCTCCCACGATCTGTCGCTGGATCTGATCGGCGCGGGCGGGCGTTTGGGCCTCAACGGCTTGCTGTGCAAGGCTCCGGCGTCGCTGCCGGTGACTGTCATGGGCCTGACGTTCCCGAACCCTGTGGGTCTGGCGGCCGGTCTGGACAAGAACGGCGCGGCCATCGACGGCTTCGCCCAGCTGGGTTTCGGGTTTGTCGAAATCGGCACCGTGACCCCGCGTCCGCAGCCGGGCAACCCGAAACCACGAATTTTCCGCCTGCCGGAAGCCGAGGCGATCATCAACCGCATGGGTTTCAACAACCTCGGTGTGGATAACCTGCTGGCGCGGGTGGCAGCGGCCAAATACAAGGGCGTGCTGGGGATCAACATCGGCAAGAACTTCGACACCCCGGTCGAGCGTGCGGTGGATGACTACCTGATCTGCCTGGACAAGGTCTACGCCCACGCCAGCTACGTCACGGTCAACGTCAGTTCGCCGAACACCCCGGGCCTGCGCAGCCTGCAATTCGGCGACTCGCTCAAGCAATTGCTGGCGGATCTGGCCACGCGCCGCGCCGAACTGGCCCTGCGCCATGGCAAACATGTACCGCTGGCGATCAAGATCGCGCCGGACATGACCGACGAAGAAACCGCGCAAGTCGCCCAGGCATTGATCGAAACCGGGATGGACGCGGTGATTGCCACCAACACCACCCTCAGCCGCGTGGGCGTCGAGGGCATGGAGCACGGTGACGAGGCGGGCGGTCTGTCCGGCGCGCCGGTTCGCGAGAAGAGCACCCACACCGTGAAAGTGCTGGCGTCCGAGCTGGGCGGCAAGCTGCCGATCATTGCGGCTGGCGGCATCACCGAAGGCAAGCATGCGGCCGAGAAGATCGCGGCTGGCGCGAGCCTGGTGCAGATCTACTCCGGCTTCATCTATAAGGGCCCGGCGCTGATCCGCGAATCCGTGGACGCGATCGCCGCCAAGCGCTGATTGGCCGGCATAAAAAGGCAGGCATAAAAAAGGGCTCCTCGAAGGAGCCCCTGGGCCGTAGCCCGCCGTCCGGGAAGGACGTGCATGGTGATCAGGTCGTTACGAAATCAGATTGTCGTGTCGCAATAAGTGCCCTGTGTCAGCCGACGGCGTGAAGTTCGTTGAGTCTGTGGATTCCCGCAGTGCCGGTCATACCGTCCCAGTTGTCGCCGCGTCCTTCTCGCCAGCCGTTGATCCAGGCTTGACGTACCGACGGTAGAGTAAATGGGCAAAGCTCACGGGATTTGCCACCAACGCCATATTGATATCCGCGCAAAAATGCTCTTTCCAACGGATCACGCTTAAGTCTTCTCATAGGGTGTTTCCCTCACTTGTTGACTGTTTTTGTCGCGTCGACCTCAACTGAGGTCTGGCAGAAAAACTCTGCCGTTGGCGGCTCGCTGCCGGCGTGGCGAGCCAAGGTGTTGACGCCGTTGCGACGTCAACCTGTGTCCAGTTCTAACCAATGAGTCACATCGATGGAATGACCGTTTTGTCATAAGGACGTAACGAAAAAGATGCTATGGCCATAAGTAACCGCGTATTTATCCAGCGTTTGTTGGCCAAACCCCGGTATGATCGGCCCCGCGCTGGATGATGAGGTTAATCCTTTAGTGAGAATGACCCACGTTTGCGCTGGGGTACTATTCGACGAAGGGTTGCTTTGAGTCATTTTGTTGCTTCAACTTTTTTATCTGTCCCGGCATCTAAGCTCTTTTAACCCGAGCAGCGGGGATGGAACGGCACACCTTCGTGCCACGCGGGCGCTCTTGTAGAAAAGCGCCTGATTGAAAACCGGACCGGCAATGCGTTGCCGGTTCATCAGCCAAAGGCTCTGGAAAAACCATGTCCGACCGTTTCGAACTCTTCCTCACTTGCCCCAAAGGCCTTGAAGGCCTGCTCATCGAGGAAGCCGTCGGGCTTGGCCTTGAAGAGGCCCGCGAACACACCTCCGCCGTGCGTGGCATGGCGACCATGGAAACCGCTTATCGCCTGTGCCTCTGGTCGCGTCTGGCCAACCGGGTGCTGCTGGTGCTCAAGCGCTTCCCGATGAAAAACGCCGAAGACCTGTACCACGGCGTACTCGACGTCGACTGGCAGGACCACATGCTGGCCGACGGCACCCTGGCCGTGGAATTCAGCGGTCATGGCTCGGGCATCGACAACACTCACTTCGGCGCCCTGAAGGTCAAGGACGCCATCGTCGACAAACTGCGCACACCGCAGGGCGACCGTCCAAGCATCGACAAGCTCAACCCGGACCTGCGCATTCACCTGCGCCTGGATCGTGGCGAAGCGATTCTGTCCCTCGATCTCTCCGGCCACAGCCTGCACCAGCGCGGCTATCGCTTGCAGCAGGGCGCCGCGCCGCTGAAGGAAAACCTCGCAGCGGCCATCCTGATCCGTTCCGGCTGGCCGCGCATCGCCGCCGAAGGTGGCGCGCTGGCGGACCCGATGTGCGGTGTCGGCACGTTCCTGGTCGAAGCCGGCATGATCGCCGCCGACATGGCACCGAATCTGCGTCGCGAACAGTGGGGCTTCACCGCCTGGCTGGGCCACGTGCCGGCGCTGTGGAAAAAATTGCATGAAGAAGCGGTCGAGCGCGCCGCTGCCGGTCTGGCCAAGCCGCCGCTGTGGATTCGTGGTTATGAAGCCGACCCACGGCTGATCCAGCCGGGCCGCAACAACGTCGAGCGCGCCGGCCTGAGCGAGTGGATCAAGATCTATCAGGGTGAAGTCGCGACCTTCGAACCGCGTCCGGACCAGAACCAGAAAGGTCTGGTCATCTGCAACCCGCCGTACGGCGAGCGTCTGGGTGATGAAGCCAGTCTGTTGTACCTCTACCAGAACCTCGGCGAGCGTCTGCGTCAGGCCTGCCTGAACTGGGAAGCGGCGGTGTTCACCGGCGCGCCGGACCTGGGCAAGCGCATGGGCATCCGCAGCCATAAACAGTATTCGTTCTGGAACGGCGCGCTGCCGTGCAAGCTGCTGTTGATCAAGGTCCTGCCGGATCAGTTCGTCACCGGCGAGCGCCGCACCCCGGAGCAGCGTCAGGCCGAGCGCGAGCAAGCGGCTTACGACCAGACGCCGAACGAGCCGCAAGAGCGCAAGTTCAACAAGAACGGTAACCCGATCAAACCGACGCCGGCCCCGGCGCCAGTGATCGAGCAACCGCGCCTGAGCGAAGGCGGGCAGATGTTTGCCAACCGCCTGCAGAAGAACCTCAAGGCCATGAGCAAGTGGGTCAAGCGCGAAGGCATCGACTGCTACCGCGTCTACGATGCGGACATGCCGGAATACGCCATGGCCATCGACCTCTACCACGACTGGGTACACGTTCAGGAATATGCCGCGCCGAAGTCTATTGACCCGGAAAAAGCCTCGATCCGCATGTTCGACGCGCTGGCGGCCATCCCGCAGGCGCTGAACATCGACAAGAGCCGCGTGGTGGTCAAGCGCCGCGAGCGTCAGAGCGGCACCAAGCAGTACGAGCGTCAGGCTGCCCAAGGCAAGTTCAATGAAGTGACCGAAGGCGGCGTGAAGTTGCTGGTCAACCTCACCGATTACCTCGATACCGGGCTGTTCCTCGACCACCGGCCGATGCGCATGCGGATCCAGAAAGAGGCGGCCGGCAAGCGCTTCCTCAACCTGTTCTGCTACACCGCGACCGCCAGTGTGCACGCTGCCAAGGGTGGCGCGCGCAGCACCACCAGCGTCGACCTGTCGAAAACCTACCTCGACTGGGCGCGCCGCAACCTGTCGCTCAACGGGTTCTCGGACAAGAACCGTCTGGAGCAGGGCGATGTGATGGCGTGGCTGGAAAATTGCCGCGAAGAGTACGACCTGATCTTCATCGATCCGCCGACGTTCTCCAACTCCAAGCGCATGGAAGGCATCTTCGACGTGCAGCGAGATCAGGTGCAGTTGATCGACCTGGCCATGGCGCGTCTGGCCAGCGGCGGGGTGTTGTATTTCTCCAACAACTTCCGCAAGTTCCAGCTCGAAGACACCCTGGCCGAGCGTTACGCGGTCGAGGAAATCACCGCCAGCACCATCGACCCGGATTTCGCCCGTAACGGCAAGATCCACCGCGCCTGGAAAATCACGGCTCGTTGACACTCTGCAACATTGGATCCACAGAGCCTTGATTTTTAAAGGCTCTTGGATCCGTTCAGAACTAGCCAAATTAGTGGCTAATAGCTATAACTCACACACGGCCGATGGGGTTTTTCCCGCAGATGCTGACGTAGTGAGTGGCTTTTATGTCGTTGCACCCCGTGCGCCCGAAGATATTGGGTTTTATCAGCGAAGAAGTCTCGGCCTGGCTGGTCGCGGTGTTGGTATTGCTCGCCGGCGGGATTCTCACGGGGCTGCTCGCCTGGGGCACCCTCAATCAGTTTCATAGCCAGTTGCGCCAACGCTTTCAGCTACTGGCCAACGAGCGCTACAGCCGCATCGAAGAACGTTTTCAGGATCAGGAGCAACGCCTCGATGGCTTGCGCCGGTTCTTCGCCAACTCCGAATCGGTGTCCCGCGCCGAATTCGATGGTTACACCCAACCTTTATTACTGCGCACCCAGGCCTATTCGTTCGCCCTGCGGGTGAGCGGTGCCGAGCGTGCAGCGTTTGAACAGCGGGCGCGGGATGAAGGCCTGAGCACCTTCAGTGTGCGCGAACTCAATGCCCGCGGCGAGCTGCAACTGGCCGCGGCCCGTGATGAATACGTGGTGGTGTTGTACAGCCAGACCCAGAGCCGGCTTGACGCGCCGCTGGGTTACGACTTGCTGGCCCAGCCATTGCGCCGCTCGACCCTTGAACGCGCCGACCAGCTACGCGGTCTGGCGGTGTCGCAGCCGATGCATCTGGTCGGTATCGAGCCGGCTTACGCACGCGGCGTATTGTTGGTGGCACCGCTGCTGCGCGAAGGGGAGTCCAGATCATATGGCTATGTGATGGCTGTCATCAGCATGCGACAGCTGCTGGCAGACGGCTTGCCGGATGCACTTCATGACTATCTGTCGGTACGCATCCTCGATCTGTCCACCACCGATCAGCATGAAGTGTTGTTCGAGTCGACCAATGAGCCGGTGCCAAGCGATCTGTCGGCTACGCGGTTGGTGCGCATGGCCGATCACGACTACCAGGTGGATATTCTGCCCAGCGAAGCGTTCATGCAGGCCAACCATTCGGCGGTGGGCAGCGTGGTGGTGCTGGGCGGGTTGCTCAGTCTGCTGTTGAGTGCGCTGCTTTATGTGCTGGTCAGTCAGCGCCAGCGCGCGTTGCGCATGGTCGAGTTGCGTACTCAGGAGCTGCATGAACGCGAACAGGAACTGCGCGGCACCCACGGCCAGTTGCGCGGAGTGCTCAACGCGGCCACCCAAGTGGCAATCATCGCCACCGACCTGCGCGGTGTGATCAACACGTTCAACCCCGGCGCCGAGCAGATGCTCGGTTATCTCAGCAACGAAGTGGTCGGCCACATGACCCTGGAAAACCTGCACTTTCCCCGGGAACTGGTGGCCCGCGCGGCGGAGCTCAGCGCCCGCTATGGCAAGACCATTCCGACCTGCCAGGCGATGCTGGTGGAGGGTGGCGAAGTCGGCGGGCACGAGGCGCGCGAGTGGACGCTGGTGCGCAAGGACGGCAGCCACATTCCAGTGAACATGCTGGCCACGCCGGTGCTGGACGAGCAGGGGCTGTGGGTCGGGCACTTGGCGATCTGCATCGACATCACCGAACGCAAGCGCGTGCACGAAGCGCTGGCCGCGCGGGATGTGCTGTTGAAGAAGCTCAGCGCCCATGTTCCCGGCGGGATCTATCAATTCAAAATGGAGTTCGACGGACGCTTCAGCGTGATCTACGCCAGCGACGGTATCCGCGAAATCTACGAGCTCGAGCCGGATGTGCTGCTGCTCAACGCCGAAGCGATTTTCACCCGTATCCATCCGCAGGACGTCAGCCGCGTGCGCAAGTCGATCCGCGCTTCGGCGGACAATCTCAGCCCGTGGCGCGAGGAATACCGCGTGCAATTACCCGGGCGCGGCCTGCGCTGGGTTCGCGGCGAGGCGACGCCGGAGGAGCTGCCGGGCGGCGGCGTGCTGTGGCACGGCTATATTTCCGACATCTCCGACCTGAAACGGGTGGAAGAAGAATTGCGCGCGCTGTCGGTGACCGATTCCCTGACCGGCATTCACAACCGGCGCTATTTCCAGGAGCGCCTGACCACCGAGATGGCGCGGGTCGAGCGTGGCGGTGGCGAGTTGTCAGTGATCATGCTCGACATCGACCACTTCAAACGGATCAACGATCAGTACGGTCACGCGGTGGGCGACCGCGTGTTGCAGGCGGTCTGCGAGCGCATCGGTCACCGGCTGCGGCGTACCGACGTGTTCTGCTGGTTGGGCGGCGAAGAGTTCATGGTGCTGTGCCCGGACATCGACGGCGAACACGCCCACATGCTGGCCGAGGAGTTATGGCACAGCCTGCGCAGTGCGCCGATCGACGTGGTGGGGGTGGTGACGGCCAGTTTCGGGATTGCCAGCTGGCGACCGGGGGAGGGCGCGGATGCGCTGTTGTTGCGGGCGGATTCCGGGGTGTATGCGGCGAAGCAGGGCGGACGGGATCGGGTCGAGCGGCAGATGAACTGAGCCCCTCTGCCACCTGATCGTTCCCACGCTCTGCGTGGGAATGCCTCCGGGGACGCTCCGCATCCATTGACGCAGAGCGTCACGGGCTGTATTCCCACGCGGACGGTTCGACGCCTCGACGTGGGAACAATCATTTACGGGGATTACAGAACCGAAGCAGTCTGCGGCGTCCGCGGCTGTTTATAGAGATCCAGCAGCACCTGATCCAGCACCGACGACGCGCCGAACGGGGCCTTGTCGTTGAGGATCGCCACCACCGCCCAGGTGTTGCCGTTGACGTCGCGGCTGAAGCCGGCGATTGCCCGTACGGTGTTCAGGGTGCCGGTCTTGACGTGGGCTTCGCCGCGCATCGCGGTGGTCTTCAAGCGTTTGCGCATGGTGCCGTCCGTGCCGGCAATCGGCAGCGAGCTGATGTACTCGGCGGCGTAAGGGCTGTGCCAGGCCGCTTGCAGCATGTTGGCCATTTCCCGGGCGCTGACCCGCTCGGAACGCGACAGACCGGAACCGTTCTCCATCACCAGATGCGGCGCGGTGATGCCTTTCTTCGCCAGCCACTGACGCACCACGCGTTGCGCGGCCTTGGCGTCATCGCCGTCGGCGTCGTTGCGGAATTTCTGGCCCAGGCTCAGGAACAGCTGTTGAGCCATGGTGTTGTTACTGTACTTGTTGATGTCGCGGATGATTTCCGCCAGATCCGGCGAGAACGCGCGGGCCAGCACTTTGGCGCTGCTCGGCGTCGGGGCCAGACGATCCTTGCCCTGGATGCTGCCGCCCAGTTCCTTCCAGATCGCCCGCACGGCGCCGGCGGTGTAGGTCGCGTGGTCGAGCAGCGACAGATAAGTCTGCGAGCTGCAGCCTTCGCCCAACTGGCCGGCCACGGTTACGGTCACGCTGCCATCGGCCTGCGGCACCGGGTTGTAGCGCACGCCGCCGGTGCATTGTTTGGAGTTGAGCGCTTTGACGGTGTTTTCGATGTTGATGCTGGCAATCGGCGGCTCGACCGAGATCAATACCCGGCCGTTGTCATTGCGAGCCACGAAACGCAGGGCCTTGAGGTTGACCAGCAGCGAATCCGGCTTGACCAGGAACGGCTTGTTCTCGTCGTTGCCGTCATCGTTGAATTCCGGCAGTTGCGGCTGCACGAAGAAGCTGCGGTCCAGTACCAGATCACCGGTGACCTGGGTTACGCCGTTGGCACGCAGGTCGCGCATCAGCAGCCAGAGTTTTTCCATGTTCAGCTTCGGATCGCCACCACCCTTGAGGTAGAGGTTGCCGTTGAGGATCCCGCCGTTCAGGTCGCCGTCGGTGTAAAACTCGGTTTTCCACTGATGGTTGGGGCCGAGCATTTCCAGCGCCGCGTAAGTGGTGACCAGCTTCATGGTCGAGGCAGGGTTGACCGACACGTCGGCGTTGTACACGGTCGGCGTGCCCGGACCGTCCAGTGGCACCATCACCAGCGACAGGGCAGTGGGCTGCAGCTTGCTGGCCTTGAGGGCTTTTTCGACGTTGGGGGTCAGGGCGGTGTTGATGGTGGCAGCGGAGACGGGCAAGGCCAGCGGCAGAAGAAGACCGGCCAGGAGCAGAGGACGCAACGATTTGATCATATGAAATAAAACCCTACAGCCGAGGGGAAAAAAGACGAGGACATGGATGAAAAGGCCCTCAGTGGTCATGAAAGTGTCGGCATTATGCCCCAAGCTGTTACAGCTTGTGCCTTTCGCAAGGGCGCCAATTCGTTATTTTTTTACAGGCGGTCGCACGCACGTTCCAGAGAGTCGGGCAATCGCCGGCTTAAACTGGTAAAGTGCCGGCCGTTATTACTTAAGAGGATTGTTCCAATGGCGACTAACCGTTCCCAGCGTCTGCGCAAAAAACTGTGCGTCGATGAATTTCAAGAGCTGGGTTTCGAACTGAACCTGGGCTTCAAAGAAGACCTGTCCGAAGAAGCCATTGACGCTTTCCTCGAAGCATTCATCAAAGAAGCCATGGAAGCCAACGGTCTGGGCTATGTCGGCGGCGACGACTTCGGTCTGGTTTGCCTGCAGAAGCGCGGCTCGGTCACCGAAGAGCAGCGCGCTGCTGTTGAAGCCTGGTTGAAAACCCGCTCCGAGCTGACCAGCACTGAAATCAGCCCGCTGCTGGACGTCTGGTATCCGGAAAAGCCGATCAACGCGGCCAAGTGATACTGAAAAAAACGGCGACCCGAGGGTCGCCGTTTTTTTATGCCTGCTTTTTATTCAGGCCTCAAGCCTTGCGCCAGTTGAGGATCAGCAAGGTCAACACCCCCGCGACAATCCCCCAGAACGCTGAACCGATGGAAAACAACGTCAGCCCCGACGCCGTGACCATGAACGTGATCAGCGCTGCTTCCCGTTCCTTCACCTCGGTCATGGCGATGCTCAAGCCGTTGATGATCGAACCGAACAGCGCCAGCGCAGCGATCGACAGCACCAGTTCCTTGGGCAGCGCGGCGAACAGCGCCGCCAGCGTGGCGCCGAACACCCCGGCAATCCCGTAGAAAATCCCGCACCACACCGCTGCGGTGTAGCGTTTGTTGCGATCCTCATGGGCATGGGGCCCGGTGCAGATCGCCGCGCTGATGGCCGCCAGGTTGATGCCGTGGGAGCCGAACGGCGCCAGCAGCAAGGACGCGATGCCGGTGGCGGTGATCAGCGGCGAGGCCGGGACGTTGTAGCCGTCGGCCCGTAACACGGCGATGCCGGGCATGTTCTGCGAGGTCATCGCTACGACAAACAGCGGAATGCCGATGCTGATGGTCGCGGCCAGGGAAAAGTGCGGCGTGGTCCAGACCGGTGTCGCCACTTCCAGATGAAAGCCGCTGAAGTCCAGCAAACCCATGAAGCCCGACAGCGCGGTGCCGATCAGCAGCGCAGCGAGCACCGCATAACGCGGCGACAGGCGTTTGACGATGAGATACGTGAAGAACATCCCCAGCACCAGGCCGGTGCGGTGCTGTGCCGCGACGAAGATTTCACTGCCGATCTTGAACAGGATCCCCGCCAGCAGCGCGGCGGCGAGGGAGGCCGGGATCTTTTTCACCAGCCGTTCGAAGCTGCCGGTCAGGCCGCAGATCGTCACCAGCACGGCGCAGGTAATGTAGGCGCCAATCGCTTCGCCATACGTCACGCCGCCGAGGCTGGTGATCAACAGCGCCGCGCCGGGCGTTGACCACGCAATCGTGATCGGCGTGCGATAGCGCAACGACAGGCCGATCGAGCACACCGCCATGCCGATGGAAATCGCCCAGATCCACGACGAAATCTGCCCGCTGGTCAGGCCCGCCGCCTGTCCGGCCTGGAACATCAGCACCAGCGAGCTGGTGTAGCCGGTCATCATCGCGATGAACCCGGCGACAATGGCGGAGGGCGATGTGTCCGCCAGCGGGCGCAGTCGGGTGTGGGTAATTTCGTTCATGACAGCGGCGTTCCTTGTTCAAGCCACGGATTTCGGGTTTAAGCCTAAACTCAAACGTAACGGAGCGTTGCAATACAGCCGAAGTCGCAAACAGCCGTACAGTCGTGTTGCCACCTTCCATTGTGTACAATCGCGCTGTTTTTTACGCGATACTTGCCAGCGACCCACTGTGCCGTATTACAGTCACGGTCAATTCGCCGCCGTTCTTCCCGACTCGAGTGCCCATGAACGAACAGTTGCAACCCCTCAAGAAACAACCGCGAGCAGGCAAAGCCGGCCGCAGCGGAACCCAGGACGATATTGTCTATGCGCATATCTTCGAGGCCATCCTCGAACAGCGTCTGGCGCCCGGCACCAAGTTGAGCGAAGAAGCGCTGGGGGAAATTTTCGGGGTCAGCCGCACCATCATTCGCCGCGCGCTCTCGCGTCTGGCCCATGAAGGCGTGGTGCTGTTGCGGCCGAACCGTGGCGCAGTCGTCGCCAGCCCGAGCGTTGAAGAGGCGCGTCAGGTGTTCCTCGCCCGACGTCTGGTGGAACGCGCGATCACCGAGCTGGCGGTGCAACACGCCACCGCCGAGCAGATTGCCGAACTGCGCCAGATGGTCAACGACGAACGCGACAGCTTCTCCCGTGGCGATCGCGGCGCCGGCATCCGTCTCTCCGGCGAATTCCACCTGAAACTGGCCGAAGCGGCGAAGAACGCGCCGTTGATCAGCTTCCAGCGCAGTCTGGTTTCGCAGACGTCGCTGATCATTGCCCAGTATGAAAGCGGCAACCGCTCGCACTGTTCCTACGACGAGCACACCCAGTTGATTGACGCCATCGAAGCGCGCAACGGCGAGCTGGCGGTGGACCTGATGATGCATCACATGGATCACATCGACAGCAAGCTCAACCTCGACGAGGAAAGCGCTTCGGACGATCTGCATGCAGTGTTCTCGCACCTGTTGCAGACCAAGAAGCCGGGGCGGCCGGCGGTCAAGCTCTGAGGCGAATCGACAGGCAATAAAAATCCCCCGGACTGCAAAGTACCGGGGGATTTTTTTTGTCCGTCTGATCGTTCCCACGCTCTGCGTGGGAATGTCTCTGGGGACGCTCCGCGTCCAGTGACGCGGAGCGTCACGGGCTGCATTCCCACGCAGAGCGTGGGAACGATCGAGCAATCAGTTAGCGCTGGTGTACCAGCGCACCTGCTGCATAAGTCTGAGCCACAGTGCGGTCATCGCCCAGGGTCATCAGTACAAACAGCGTCTCGGCAATGTTGTTGGCCTGCTTCAAGCGGTAGCTCAGCAGCGGCGTAGCGTTGTAGTCCAGCACCAGGAAGTCGGCGTCGGAGCCCGGTTGCAGGTTGCCGATCCTGTCTTCCAGACGAAGTGCCCGCGCGCCGCCGAGGGTGGCGAGGTACAGCGACTTGAACGGGCTCAGGCGCGCACCTTGCAGCTGCATCACCTTGTAGGCTTCGTTCAGGGTTTGCAGCAGCGAGAAACTGGTGCCGCCGCCGACGTCAGTCCCGAGGCCGACGTTCAGTTTGTGCTTCTCGGCCATCGGCAGGTTGAACAGGCCGCTGCCGAGGAAGAAGTTCGAGGTCGGGCAGAACGCGACTGCCGAACCGGTCTGCGCCAGGCGCGCGCATTCGTCATCGCACAGGTGCACGCCATGGGCGAACACCGAACGCTCGCCGAGCAATTGATAGTGGTCGTAGACGTCCAGATAGCCCTTGCGCTCCGGGAACAGCTCCTTGACCCACTCGACTTCCTTGAGGTTTTCGCTGATGTGGGTCTGCATGTACAGATCCGGGTATTCGCTGAGCAACTGGCCGGCGAGGGTCAGCTGTTCCGGGGTGCTGGTCGGGGCGAAACGCGGGGTGACTGCATAGTGCAGACGACCCTTGCCGTGCCAGCGCTCGATCAGCGCCTTGCTGTCAACGTAGCTCGATTCCGGGGTGTCGGTCAGGTAGTCCGGCGCGTTGCGGTCCATCATCACCTTGCCGGCGATCATCCGCAGGTCCAGCTTCTCGGCCGCTTCGAAGAACGAGTTCACCGATTGCGGGTGCACGCTGCCGAACACCAGCGCGGTGGTGGTGCCGTTGCGCAACAGTTCCTTGATGAAAATGTCCGCCACTTCATCGGCGTGGGCCTTGTCGGCGAACTGGCTTTCGCAAGGGAAGGTGTAGGTGTTCAGCCAGTCCAGCAGTTGCTCGCCATAGGCGCCGACCATGCCGGTCTGCGGCAGGTGGATGTGGGTGTCGATGAAGCCCGGGGTGATCAGCGCATCCTTGTGATGGGTGATCTCGATGTCCGCCGGCAGGCTCGGCAGCAGTTCGCTGGCGTGGCCAAGGGCGCTGATCTTGCCGCCATCGACCACCAGCAGGCCGTCCTCGAAATACTCGTAGGAGGCTTCGATGCCGACCTCGGCGGGGTCGGCGATGCTGTGCAGGATGGCGGCGCGGTAGGCTTTGCGAGTCAGAGGCATGAGGGTTCTCTAATCAGTTTGAGGCTTTGAGTGTGGCGGCCTGACTGCGGCGCGAAACCGGCAGCAGTTTGGCAATCGGTTCGGCGCTGGCGGTGTGCTGGCCGAAATTGGCGTTATAGGTGGCGATGATTTCGCCGGCGATGGAGATGGCGATTTCCACAGGCAACTTGCCTTTGACTTCGCCGATGCCCATCGGGCAGCGCATGCGTTGCACGACGCTGGCGTCGAAACCACGATCACGCAGGCGGTGTTCGAACTTGGCCCGTTTGGTCTTCGAGCCGATCAGGCCGAACCAGGTGAAGTCGTTGCGCTTGAGGATCGCGGCGGTGAGTTCCAGATCCAGTTGATGGTTGTGGGTCATGACGATGCAGTAGCTGCCGGCGGGCAGGTCGTCGATTTCATCCACCGGTTCCTCGGCGACGATCTTGCGCACGCCGTGGGGAATCTGCTCGGGGAATTCCTCTTCCCGGGAATCGATCCAGCGTACCCGGCAGGGCAGGCTGGCGAGCAGCGGCACGAGCGCGCGGCCGACATGGCCGGCGCCGAACACGGCGATCTGTGCCTGCACCTGGCCCATCGGTTCGAACAGCAGCACCGTGGCGCCGCCGCAGCACTGGCCGAGGCTGGCACCGAGACTGAAGCGCTCCAGATGGGTGTCCTGCCTGCCGCTGGCGAGCATCTCGCGGGCGATCTGCATGGCTTTGTATTCCAGGTGCCCGCCACCGATAGTATCGAAAGTCTGGCGGGCGCTGACGACCATCTTCGAGCCGGCATTGCGCGGCGTCGAGCCGAGTTCTTCGATGATCGTCACCAGAACGCAGGGTTCGCCCTGGTTCTGCAGGTCGGCGAGGGCGTCGATCCAGTTGTACATATCTCACCTCTCAGATCGTTCCCACGTCGAGGCGTCGAACCGTCGCGTGGGAATGCATCACTGGACGCTCCGCGTCCGCTGTTCAGGATGCGACGCAGAGCGTCGCGGGCTGCATTCCCACGCAGAGCGTGGGAACGATCATCAAACAACCTCGGTTTCAGCTTCGACGGCTTTCACCGCCTTGAGCTGGCGCATCTGCTCGCAGCCCCACAACACCCGCTCCGGGGTCGCCGGCGCGTCGATCTTCGGCTGATGTTTGTAATCGCCAAGGCTGGCCACCGCATCCTTGATCGCACACCACGCGGCGATGCCGAGCATGAACGGCGGTTCACCCACAGCCTTGGAGTGGAACACCGTGTCTTCCGGGTTCTTGCGGTTTTCCACCAGCTTCACCCGCAGGTCCAGCGGCATGTCCGCCACGGCCGGGATCTTGTAACTGGCCGGGCCGTTGGTCATCAGCTTGCCCTTGTTGTTCCACACCAGTTCTTCCATGGTCAGCCAGCCCATGCCCTGAACGAAACCACCTTCGACCTGGCCGATGTCGATGGCCGGGTTCAGCGAGGCGCCGACGTCGTGGAGGATGTCGGTACGGAGCATCTTGTACTCGCCGGTCAGGGTGTCGACGATCACTTCGCAGCACGCCGCGCCGAAGGCGAAGTAGTAGAACGGCCGACCACGGGCCTGGCTGCGGTCGTAGTAGATTTTCGGGGTCTTGTAGAACCCGGTGCTCGACAGCGACACCTGATTGAAATACGCCAGCTGGATCAGCGCTTCGAAGGTCAGGATGTGGTCACGCACCCGTACGTGGCCGTTGTGGAATTCCACGTCTTCTTCGCTGACCTTGTAGTGCCGCGCGGCGAATTCGACCAGCCGCTGCTTGATTGTCTCGGCAGCGTTCTGCGCCGCTTTGCCGTTCAGGTCGGCGCCGCTGGAGGCCGCGGTCGGCGAGGTGTTCGGCACTTTGTCGGTGTTGGTCGCGGTAATCTGCACGCGGTCCATTTCCACCTGGAACACTTCGGCCACGACTTGCGCGACTTTGGTGTTCAGACCCTGGCCCATTTCCGTGCCGCCGTGGTTCAGGTGGATGCTGCCGTCGGTGTAGACGTGCACCAGCGCACCGGCCTGATTGAGGAAGCTGGCAGTGAAGGAAATACCGAATTTCACCGGGGTCAGCGCCAGGCCTTTTTTCAGGATCGGGCTGTTGGCGTTGTAGCGACGGATCGCTTCGCGGCGCTCGGCGTACTGGCTGCTTTCTTCCAGTTCGGCGGTCATCTCTTCGAGCATGTTGTGCTCGACGGTCTGGTAGTAATGGGTGACGTTGCGCTCGGTCTTGCCGTAATAGTTGGCCTTGCGCACGGCCAGCGGATCGAGGTTCAGGTGACGGGCAATGGCGTCCATCACTTCTTCGATCGCGACCATCCCTTGCGGCCCGCCGAAACCACGGTACGCGGTGTTCGACGCGGTGTTGGTCTTGCAGCGGTGACCGTTGATGGTCGCATCGCCCAGGTAATACGAGTTGTCCGAGTGGAACATCGCCCGGTCGACAATCGAGGCCGACAGATCAGGCGAGCAGCCGCAGTTACCGGCCAGATCCATCGCGATGCCGTGCAGGCGCCCGTTGCTGTCGAAACCGACGTCGTACTCGACGTAGAACGGGTGACGCTTGCCGGTCATCAGCATGTCTTCGACACGCGGCAGGCGCATCTTGGTCGGCTGGCCGGTGAGGTGCGCGATCACCGCGCACAGGCACGCCGGGCTCGCGGCCTGGGTTTCCTTGCCGCCGAAACCACCGCCCATGCGGCGCATGTCGACCACGATCTTGTTCATCGACACGTCGAGAACTTCGGCCACCAGCTTCTGCACTTCGGTGGGGTTCTGGGTCGAGCAGTAGACGATCATGCCGCCGTCTTCGGTCGGCATCACCGAGGAGATCTGGGTCTCCAGATAGAAGTGTTCCTGACCGCCGATGTGCAGCGTGCCTTGAATCCGGTGTTCAGCCGTGGCCAACGCATTGACTGAATCGCCGCGTTGATGGGTATGGCTGTCGAGCACGAAGTGGCGTTTGCGCAGGGCTTCGACCACGTCCAGCACCGGCTCCAGATCTTCGTATTCGATGATCGCGGCCATGGCGGCCTTGCGTGCGGTTTCCAGATCCTTGGCGGCCACGGCCAGCACTGGCTGACCGACGAACTGCACGTCATCGATGGCCAGCAGCGGATCGCCCGGCAGCAGCGGGCCGATGTCTTTCAGGCCCGGTACGTCTTCATGGGTGATGGCGATGCGCACGCCTTCAAAGGCGTAGCAGGGCTGGGTGTCGATGCTGATGATTTTCGCGTGGGCGCGATCCGACAGCCGCGCGTAAACGTGTAATTGGTTGGGGAATTCCAGGCGGTCATCGATGTATTGCGCTTCACCGGACACATGTTTGGCGGCGCTGTCGTGCTTGACGCTGCGGCCGACGCCGGTGGTCAGGTCTTTGGCGAACAGTTCAGCCAGTTCAGCTTGCGTTTTCTCTACGCCGTGATGGTTAGACATAAGCGGTCACCCGAGTCTCGATGTGCGGTGTTTGCAGTTCGATGAAGTATTTGCGCAGCAGGTTCTGCGCGCTGAGCAGGCGGTATTCCTTGCTGGCGCGGAAGTCAGAGAGCGGGGTGAAATCCTCGCCCAGCGCGGTGCAGGCGCGTTCGACCGTTGCGTTGTTGAACGGCTGGCCGAGCAGCACGGCTTCGCAATGAGCGGCGCGTTTCGGGATCGCGGCCATGCCGCCGAAGGCGACGCGGGCGTCGGTGATCACGCCGTTTTCGATGCGCAGATTGAACGCAGCGCAGACGGCAGAGATGTCGTCGTCCAGACGCTTGGAGACTTTGTAGGCGCGGAAGCGCTGCTCAGCCGTGGCGCGAGGGACGATGATCTTCTCGATGAACTCGCTTTCCTGACGCGCGGTGACCCGGTAATCGATGAAGTAATCCTCGAGGGCCAGCGTGCGGCGGGTCTCGCCCTTGCACAGCACGATCTGCGCGCCGAGGGCGATCAGCAGGGGCGGCGAGTCACCGATCGGCGAGGCGTTGCCGATGTTGCCGCCCAAAGTGCCCTGGTTGCGGATCTGCAGGGAGGCGAAGCGGTGCAGCAGCTCGCCGAAGTCCGGGTACTCGGCGTTCAACGCTTCGTAGCAGTCGGAGAGGGCGGTGGCGGCGCCGATTTCGATGCGATCCTCGAAGTGCTCGATGCGTTTCATTTCGGCGACGTTGCCGACGTAGATCATCACCGGCAACGTGCGGTGGAACTGAGTGACTTCCAGCGCCAGATCGGTGCCGCCAGCCAGCAGGCGGGCCTGTGGATAAGCGTCGTAGAGATCGGCCAGATCGGCCACGGTCAGCGGCACCAGGCAGCGTTTGTCGCCGCTGTTGAGTTCGCCGATCGACGTCGGGGCAATGGCTTTGAGGCGGGCGATGGTTTCCGCTTCACGGGCGTCGAACTGGTCCGGTTGCTTGGCGCAGCAGGATTGTTCGGCGGCGGCCAGGATCGGTCGGTAGCCGGTGCAGCGGCAAAGGTTGCCGGCCAGCGCTTCGTGGGCCTTGGCCTGATCCGGTGCATCGCTGTTCTTTTGCAGGGCGAACAGCGACATCACGAAACCGGGGGTGCAGAAACCGCACTGCGAACCGTGGCACTCGACCATGGCTTTCTGCACGCTGTGCAGTTCGCCCTTGTGCTTGAGGTCTTCGACGCTGATCAATTGTTTGCCGTGCAGCGACGACACGAATGTCAGGCACGAGTTGAGGCTGCGATAGCGAATGTGTTCGCGGCCATCGTCATCCGTCTGCAACTCGCCGACCACCACCGTACAGGCGCCGCAGTCACCGCTGGCGCAGCCTTCTTTGGTGCCGGATTTACCCACGTGTTCGCGCAGGTAGTTGAGCACAGTCAGGTTCGGGTCCAGGGCGTGCTCGCTACGGAGTTCCTGGTTAAGTAAAAACTGGATCACGGAAGGCCTCGCAGACTCATTATTGTTGTTGAGCGACTTGAGCCGAATTTAGCAGGTCTGACTTTTCGGTCAATGGTTTTCTGACTTAAAGGTCAGGAAAAACCGTTTTGTCGCTCAACCACGTGTCTCTTCAGTATTGACCCTCATTGGATCAAGCGCTTTTTTGCGGGAATCGTGCCAAAAACCGCTGTGCGGGCACTCCGCCATGACCGCGCATTGCGCTACACTGCGCCGCTTGTGCAGATCGAAGAGTTTGAAGGACAACCATGACGTTCAAGGCGCCGGACAGCCTCGCCGAGCAAATCGCTCACCACCTCGCCGAACGGATCATTCGCGGCGAAATGAAGCCGGGAGAGCGCATCCAGGAACAGAAGGTCACGCTGGCGCTGAACGTCAGCCGCGGCTCGGTCCGCGAAGCCTTGCTGATCCTCGAGCGCCGTCACCTGATCGCGATCCTGCCGCGCCGCGGCGCGCACGTCACTGAGCTGACGGCGCACAAGGTGCAGAGCCTGTGCACGCTGATGAGCGAGCTGTACATCCTGCTCGGCAACGCCGTGGCCAATGGCTGGCAGACCCAGGCCGACATGGCGCCGTTCGTGCAGATCCAGCAGCGCCTGACCGCCAGCTACGAGCGTCAGGACATCCGCACCTTCGTCGACGACAGCTTCAACGTCATGCGCGCCGCGTATCCCTTCGCCAACAACCCGTACCTGCAAGAAACCGTCGAGAACCTGCAACCGGCCATGAGCCGTGCGTACTTCCTCGCGCTGGAGCAGCGCAAGGCCGAGATGAGCGAGTTCCTCGACCTGTTCGAACGCCTGCTCGCCGCCGTCCTCGCCCGTGACCTGCCGCAGATTCGCATCGTGCTGACGGCTTACGCCCAGCGCAGCTGCGATCTGGTGGTGTCCGCCCTGACGGTTGCCTGACCTTGCGGCTCAAGTGCATCAAGCTGGCGGGGTTCAAATCCTTCGTCGACCCGACCACGGTGAACTTCCCCAGCAACATGGCGGCAGTCGTCGGGCCGAACGGTTGCGGCAAGTCGAACATCATCGACGCCGTGCGCTGGGTGATGGGCGAAAGCTCGGCCAAGAACCTGCGCGGCGAGTCGATGACCGACGTCATCTTCAATGGCTCGACCAGCCGCAAACCGGTGAGCCAGGCGAGCATCGAGCTGGTGTTCGACAACTCCGACGGCACGCTGCTGGGCGAGTGGGCGGCCTACGCGGAAATTTCGATCCGCCGCAAAGTGACCCGCGACAGCCAGACGACTTATTACCTCAACGGCGCCAAATGCCGTCGTCGCGACATCACCGACATTTTCCTCGGCACCGGCCTCGGCCCGCGCAGTTACTCGATCATCGAGCAGGGGATGATCTCCAAGCTGATCGAGTCCAAACCGGAAGACCTGCGTAACTTCATCGAAGAAGCCGCCGGCATCTCCAAGTACAAGGAGCGCCGGCGCGAGACCGAAAACCGCATCCGCCGCACCCACGAAAACCTTGCCCGTCTGACCGACCTGCGCGAAGAGCTCGAGCGCCAGCTCGAACGCCTGCACCGTCAGGCCGAGGCCGCCAAGAAGTATCAGGAATACAAGGCCGAAGAACGCCAGCTCAAGGCGCAATTGTCGGCCCTGCGCTGGCAGGATCTGAACGATCAGGTCAGCCAGCGTGAATCGATCATCGGCAACCAGGAAATCAGCTTCGAAGCGCTGGTCGCCGAGCAGCGCAACGCCGACGCGGCCATTGAACGCCTGCGCGACGGTCACCATGACCTGTCCGAGCGCTTCAATCTGGTGCAGGGGCGCTTCTATTCGGTCGGCGGCGACATCGCCCGGGTCGAGCAGAGCATCCAGCACGGCCAGCAGCGCTTGCGCCAATTGCAGGACGATTTGAAAGAAGCCGAGCGCGCACGCCTCGAAACCGAATCGCACCTGGGCCACGACCGCACCTTGCTGCTGACCCTCGGCGAAGAGCTCGATCAACTGACCCCCGAGCAGGAAATCACCAACGCCGCGGCCGAAGAAGCTGCCGCTGCGCTGGAAGATTCCGAAGCCGTCATGCACGGCTGGCAGGAGCAGTGGGACGCCTTCAATTTGACCGCCGCCGAACCCCGTCGTCAGGCCGAAGTGCAGCAGTCGCGCATCCAGCAGCTGGAAACCAGCATGGAGCGCCTGGCCGATCGGCAAAAGCGTCTGGGCGAAGAGCGCGCGCTGCTGTCGGCCGATCCGGAAGACGCGGCGATCATGGAACTCAGCGAACAGCTCGCCGAGTCCGAAGCCACCCTTGAAGATTTGCAGACCAGCGAAGAAGCCCAGGTCGAAAAACTTGAGCAACTGCGTCAGGAATTGCAGCAAGCGCTGACCGCGCAGCAACAGGCGCAGGGCGATTTGCAGCGCCTCAATGGTCGCCTTGCATCGCTGGAAGCCTTGCAGCAGGCCGCGCTCGATCCGGGCACCGGCACTGCCGAATGGCTGAAGGAACACAACCTCGCCGAGCGCCCGCGTCTCGCCGAAGGCCTGAAGGTCGAGGCCGGTTGGGAGCTGGCGGTGGAAACCGTGCTCGGCGCCGACCTGCAAGCGGTGCTGGTGGATGATTTCGACGGCTTCGATCTGTCTGGTTTTGCCCAGGGCGATCTGCGTTTGCTCAGCCCCGGCAACGACGGCGTGCGCGTGGCCGGCAGCCTGCTGGACAAGGTCGAGGCGCAGGTCGATCTGTCGCCCTGGCTCGCTCAGGTCAAGCCGGTCGACAGCCTTGAACAGGCGCTGGCTATGCGTGGCCAACTGGCTGCCGGCCAGAGCCTGATCAGTCGCGACGGTTACTGGGTCGGCCGGCATTTCCTGCGGGTGCGCCGCGCCAGTGAAGCCGAAAGCGGCATGCTTGCGCGCGGCCAGGAAATCGAATCGCTGCATGCGGAACGCGAAGAGCGTGAAGCCACGGTCGAGGCCATGGAAACCCGTCTGCAAACCCTGCGCGCGCAACAGCGTCAGCAGGAAAACGGTCGCGAACATTTGCGTCGACTGTTGCAGGACGAAGCCCGTCAGCAAGGCGAACTGAAAGCTCAGCTTTCCGCCGGTAAAGCCAAGGCCGAGCAGTTGAACCTGCGTCGCACCCGTCTCGACGAAGAACTGGTGGAGCTCGCCGAGCAGCGCGAGCTGGAACACGAAAACATCGGCGAAGCGCGGATCCAGTTGCAGGACGCTCTCGACGCGATGGCCCTCGACACCGAGCAGCGCGAATTGCTGCTGGCCCAGCGCGACAGCCTGCGCGAACGCCTGGATCGGGTGCGTCAGGAAGCGCGCCAGCACAAGGATCACGCCCATCAATTGGCCGTGCGCCTCGGCTCGCTGCGCGCACAACACGATTCGACCCGCCAGGCCCTTGAACGTCTGGAAATGCAGGCCGAGCGCCTCACCGAAAAACGTGAACAGCTCAGCCTGAATCTGGAGGAGGGCGAGGCGCCGCTGGAAGAGTTGCGCCTCAAACTCGAAGAGTTGCTCGACAAGCGCATGAGCGTCGACGACGAACTCAAGACCGCGCAGATCGCCCTGGAAGATGCCGATCGCGAACTGCGCGACGCGGAAAAACGCCGGACCCAGGCCGAGCAGCAATCGCAATTGATCCGTGGCCAGCTCGAACAGCAACGCATGGAATGGCAAGCCCTGACCGTGCGCCGCAAGGCCCTGCAGGATCAATTGCTGGAAGACGGCTACGATCTGCACGGCGTGCTCAACACCCTGACCGCCGAGGCCAGCGAGAAGGCTGCCGAAGAAGAACTTGAACGCATTGCCGCGCGCATTCAGCGCCTGGGCGCGATCAACCTCGCGGCGATCGACGAATACCAGCAACAATCCGAGCGTAAACGTTATCTGGATGCCCAGGACGCCGATCTGGTCGAAGCCCTGGAGACCCTGGAAAACGTCATCCGCAAGATCGACAAGGAAACCCGTAACCGTTTCAAAGATACCTTTGATCAGATCAATGGTGGTTTACAGGCGCTTTTCCCAAAAGTTTTCGGTGGCGGGCGGGCGTATTTGGAACTGACGGGCGAAGATCTACTCGATACAGGGGTGACGATCATGGCGCAACCGCCCGGGAAGAAGAACAGCACCATCCATTTGCTCTCCGGCGGCGAGAAA
Organism: Pseudomonas sp. GW456-12-1-14-TSB6; assembly: GCF_059424205.1. NCBI lineage: Bacteria > Pseudomonadati > Pseudomonadota > Gammaproteobacteria > Pseudomonadales > Pseudomonadaceae > Pseudomonas > Pseudomonas sp. GW456-12-1-14-TSB6. The sequence continues at coordinate 89,413 of NZ_JBWKZE010000009.1, read as the reverse complement.
GCCCTGACCGCGCTGGCACTGGTTTTTGCGATCTTCAAATTGAATCCGGCGCCGTTCTGCATGCTCGATGAAGTTGACGCACCACTGGATGACGCTAACGTTGGACGCTACGCACGATTGGTCAAAGAGATGTCGCAGACCGTGCAGTTCATCTATATCACCCACAACAAGATCGCCATGGAAATGGCTGACCAGTTGATGGGGGTGACGATGCATGAGCCGGGTTGTTCGCGACTGGTAGCCGTGGATGTCGAGGAGGCGATGGCGATGGTGGACGCCTAGCGGCGCAGCTTCGAGCGATAAGCTGCGAGCTGTAAGAGAAGAGCTTGTAGCTCGCAACTTGCAGCTGAGCTGCGCAAAGCTGACGACAGGTGGGCTATTTGAATGAAAGTGGCAATTCGACACAATTTGCGCGGCGATTTCGACAGACGGTGTAAAGTTGTCTTTGGTCGTGCTAGTTTAATGTCAATTTTTCGTATACGTGGGCAAAACGCCTGTCAGAACATAGAGTTGGCGCCACGTTTTAAAGCGGTTTGCACAGTGTAAACCCCTTATTTTTCAGCATTTTTTATAGAGGCACGGGATTACATGGAAATCGGTCTGCGCGAGTGGCTGATCGTCATCGGCATCATTGTGATAGCCGGTATTCTTTTCGATGGCTGGCGCCGTATGCGCGGCGGCAAGGGAAAACTGAAATTCCGTCTTGACCGAAGTCTGTCCAACCTGCCCGACGAGGACACCAGCGCCGAGCTGTTGGGCCCGGCCCGCGTGCTGGATACCCATAAAGAGCCGCAACTGGACGAGCACGATCTGCCATCGGTGAGCATGCCGGCTCGCGAGCCTCGCGAATCCGGTTCCAAGCGCGGCAAGCGTGGCAGCAGCGGTCCGGCCCAGGGCGACCTGAATCTCGATCTGGACCTGGACGGCGGCCCGAGCATCAGCAGCCGCGACGATGATTTTGTCGAACCTGCCGCCAAGTCTTCGCCGGCAGTGGCCGACAAGGATCAGCCGCAGGCAGAAGAAGTGCTGGTGATCAGCGTGATCTGCCGCGACCCGGCCGGCTTCAAGGGCCCGGCACTGCTGCAGAACATTCTGGAAAGCGGTCTGCGTTTCGGCGAGATGGATATTTTCCACCGTCACGAAAGCATGGCCGGCAACGGCGAAGTGCTGTTCTCGATGGCCAACGCGGTCAAGCCGGGCATCTTCGATCTGGACGACATCGACCATTTCAGCACCCCGGCGGTGAGCTTCTTCCTCGGCCTGCCAGGCCCGCGTCATCCGAAGCAGGCCTTCGACGTGATGGTCGCGGCAGCCCGCAAGCTGTCCCAGGAACTGAACGGCGAATTGAAAGATGACCAGCGCAGCGTCCTGACCGCGCAGACCATCGAGCACTACCGTCAGCGCATCGTTGAATTCGAACGTCGCGCCCTGACCCAGAAGCGTTGATTGAAAAGGTTGCCTCGCAATAAAGGGGCAATCGGCAAAATAGATTGAGCAGCCTCGGCTGCTCTTTTGCTTTATGAGAGAACACCCATGACTGCCGCCAAAGACCGCATTCTAGAGCTGCGCGCTGAACTCGATCAGCACAACTACCGTTACCACGTCCTCGATGAGCCGAGCATTCCGGATGCCGAGTACGACCGGTTGTTCCACGAGCTCAAGGCGCTGGAAGCGGCCAACCCGGAACTGATCACCAGCGACTCGCCGACCCAGCGCGTTGGCAGCGTCGCGCTGACCGCGTTCACCCAGGTGCGTCACGAAGTGCCGATGCTCAGCCTCGGCAACGCCTTCGAAGAAACCGACATGCGCGAGTTCGACCGTCGGGTGACCGAAGGTCTGGACCTGCCGGCCGGTGACCTGTTCGGCGGTGGCGCGGCGGTGGAATACAGCTGCGAGCCGAAACTCGATGGCCTGGCGGTCAGTCTGCTGTATCAGGATGGCGTGCTGGTACGCGGTGCCACGCGCGGCGATGGCACCACCGGCGAAGACATCAGCGTCAACGTGCGCACGGTGCGCAACATCCCCCTGAAACTGCACGGCACGGGCTGGCCCGCGACCCTGGAAGTGCGCGGCGAAGTGTTCATGTCCAAGGCCGGTTTCGAACGCCTCAACGCCTCGCAACTGGAAGTCGGCGGCAAGACCTTCGCCAACCCGCGCAACGCCGCCGCCGGCAGCCTGCGTCAGCTGGATTCGAAGATCACCGCCAACCGCCCGCTGGAATTCTGCTGCTATGGCATCGGTCAGGTCTCTCACGATATTTCCGACACCCACATCGGCAACCTCAAGCAACTGCAAGCCTGGGGCATGCCGATCAGCCACGAATTGAAACTGGCCAAGGGCATTGGAGAATGTCTGGATTACTACCGCGATATCGGCGAACGCCGCAACTCGCTGGCCTATGAAATCGACGGTGTGGTGTTCAAGGTCAACAGCATTGCCGATCAGCGCGAACTGGGCTTCCGCGCCCGCGAACCACGTTGGGCCATCGCCCACAAATTCCCGGCCATGGAAGAACTCACCGAACTGCTCGACGTGGAATTCCAGGTCGGCCGCACCGGCGCCGTCACACCCGTGGCGCGCTTGAAGCCGGTCAAGGTGGCCGGCGTTACCGTGGCCAATGCCACGCTGCACAACATGGACGAAGTCGCCCGGTTGGGCCTGATGATCGGCGACACGGTGATCATTCGCCGCGCCGGTGACGTGATCCCGCAAGTGGTGCAGGTTGTCACCGAGCGTCGTCCCGAAGACGCGCGGCCGGTGCAGATTCCCGAGAGTTGCCCGGTTTGTGGTTCCCATGTCGAACGCACGCAACTGGTCAAACGCAGCAAGGGCAAGGAAACCATCAGCGAAGGCGCGGTGTATCGCTGCGTCGGCCGACTGGCCTGTGGTGCACAGCTCAAGCAGGCGATCATTCACTTCGTCTCCCGTCGCGCGATGGACATCGAAGGTCTTGGCGACAAGAGCGTCGAGCAGTTGGTGGACGAAGGTCTGGTCAGTTCGCCGGCCGATCTTTACGCCCTGAAGTTCGATGACATCGTCGACCTCGAAGGCTTTGCCGAAGTGTCGAGCAACAAGTTGCTGGCTGCGATTGAAGACAGCAAGAAACCGGGGCTGGCGCGGTTCATCTATGCGCTGGGCATTCCGGATGTCGGCGAGGAGACGGCCAAGGTGCTGGCGCGTTCGCTGGGGTCGCTGGAGCGCGTCCAGCAAGCCTTGCCGCAGGTGCTGACGTACCTGCCGGACATCGGTCTGGAAGTGGCGCACGAGATCCACAGCTTCTTCGAAGATGCGCACAACCAGCAGGTGATCACCGAGTTGCTGGGCCATGGTCTGGAGATTCAGGATCAGGGCGAGCTGGGCGCCGAGTTTGCCGCGAGCACCACGCTGGGTGGCTTCCTCGACAAGCTGCACATTCCTTCGGTGGGGCCGGGCGGGGCGCAGAAGCTGGCTGACAAGTTCGAAACGCTGGAAGGGGTGATGAACGCGGACTGGCTGGAAATGCGCCAGGCACTGCCGGAGAAGCAGGCCAACTCGGTTCGCGAGTTTTTTGCCTTGCCCGAGCATCGTCAACTGGCTGAAGCGGCCGAAAAGCAACTGCGCGATTTCGGCATGCACTGGCAGAGCGAAAAGAAAGTCGTCGAAGGCTTGCCGCTGGCTGGCGAAACCTGGGTGCTGACTGGCAAGGTCGAGCTGATGAGCCGCGATGTCGCCAAAGAACACCTGGAAAGCCTCGGCGCCAAGGTCGCCGGTTCCGTGTCAGCCAAGACTCACTGCGTGGTCGCTGGGCCGGGCGCCGGGTCGAAACTGACCAAGGCCAACGAGCTGGGTGTGAAGGTGATGGACGAAGAGGCCTTTATCGCGTTCCTGAAAGGGCACGGTATCAGCGCCTGATGATCGTTCCCACGCTCCGCGTGGGAATGCCGCCCCGGACGCTCCGCGTCCGCTGTGACGCAGAGCGTCACGGTATGCATTCCCACGCAGAGCGTGGGAACGATCTTTGGGCGGGAATGATCTAGTCTTGGCAAGCCCAAGGGAGAGATCGCCATGTACCGCTTTTTCGAGCAGCTCAGTTCCCGCATCGTCGCGCCGTTGATGGGCGAATCCTCGCGCAACAGCAAAGTCTGGCCGTGCCGTTGCGGCCAGTCGCTGTTCTTTCGCAACAGCCAGTGCCTGGCCTGCAACGCGGCGCTGGGTTATCAACCGGAACACAGCCGGCTGACCTCGCTGCAACCGGGGCCGCAAGAGGGCACCTGGACGCTGGACGTCGATCCCGACGCCGGGCTGTTCCGGCGCTGCGCCAACCTCGACACCCCGGCCGCCTGCAACTGGCTGCTGCCCGCCAACGATCACGACAGTCTGTGTGCGGCCTGCGCTCTGAATCGCACCATTCCCGATCTGTCCGTCCCGGAAAACCCCGAACGCTGGCGCAAGGTGGAAATCGCCAAGCGGCGACTGGTCGCGCAACTGATCAGCCTTGGACTGCCGGTCATCCCGAAAACGCTCGACGAAGCCACCGGCCTGGCCTTCGATTTCATCGGCGTCGATCTGCAAGGCAACGCGCCGATGACCGGCCACGCCAACGGCCTGATCACCCTCGACATCGCAGAAGCCGACGACGCCCACCGCGAGCGCGTCCGGGCGCAGATGCACGAACCTTATCGCACGCTGCTCGGGCACTTTCGCCATGAGGTCGGGCATTACTACTGGGATCGCCTGATCGACAACGGCCCGTGGCTCGGTTCCTTCCGCAGCCTGTTCGGCGACGAACGCGCCAGTTATGCCGAGGCGCTTGAACGGCATTATCAACAGGGCGCGCCGGCGGACTGGTCGCAGCATTACGTCAGCGCCTACGCCAGCATGCACCCGTGGGAAGACTGGGCGGAAACCTGGGCGCATTACCTGCACATGATGGACGCGGTGGACACGGCGCTGGGTTTCGGCATGAGCGCCCGGGAGATGGACCTCGACTACCAGCCATTTCCGTCGAGCACCCTGTACGACCCCGAACATCCCGGCGGCGCGGCGTTCCTGTCGTTCGTCAACGCGTGGATCGAACTGGCCGGCATGCTCAACGAACTGTCACGCAGCATGGGTCAGCCGGATTTCTATCCCTTCGTCCTGCCGCCGGCGGCAATCGCCAAGCTGCACTTCATTCATCTGGTGATCCAGCAAGAGGGCGGCCGGGCGGACGAGGTGCTTCAGGCGCAATAGCAAGTGCTTGAAGCCCTTCATATTTTTAATCTGCAACGAGCAGTTGTAACTTCGTCTCAGATAGGTACAATGGCGCGGCTCGCCGACAGGCGAGTGTCGTTATGGTGACCCTATCGGTCCCCCCGCAACGATTACCCGTGAACCTGGTCAGAGCCGGAAGGCAGCAGCCACAGCGGGAACATTGTGTGCCGGGGTGTGGCTGGTAGGGTTACCACCTTAACGAACATCGAACGAATCAACACCGAACTGCATGGGTTTCGCCCACTGCGGTTTTTTTATGCCTGCGATTTGGCGTTTCGTACCCGAACCCCTGCTCGCGAAGGTGTCGACGCCTCTTCAATCCCGCATACTCGCCACCACCGAAATAAATGAAGAGTCTGGCCAGGATCGACCTTTTAAGGTTTGCGCCCAGGCCGCGAGGTTTTATGCTCCCGGAACATTCCGATCTATCCAGCCCTGTGTTCTTGCCCGTCACGGATGAAACCTGCGCGAACCTGTTGCAGGCGGGTGGCGCAAAAGCGCTCGAAAGCCTGACCGATCCCGAATTGGCGGCAGTGCTGGTCATCCAGAATCTGGTGCAGACGAAAGAGCAGGATCTCGGCGCCGTGGCGGCAGAGAAAATTCTGGCCAAGCTCTTGTCCTGGGCTGCCGAAAACCGTCAGTCAACGACGGCGAGCCTGCTGTCTGAAGCCCAGCGGCTGTTCGACCCACGCAAACTGTATTTCGGCCTGAAGGTCCTGAATCCTCTGAACCTGCGTTTTCTGTTGGCCGAAGAAGTATCCGCACGCGACTACTTGTTGCCGGACGGCCAGTGGGACTTCGAATACAAGGTGCGGCGCCATCGCAGCCATGACCCGTTCAGCCAGCCGATCGTGACGCCCCGACAGCGCGAGCGCTGGTTGAGCCCGGCACAGGACAAACTGGTCAGAACCTTCCGCGCCAATCTGGACGAAGACCTGCATGTACAAGGCTACGCAGGGATCGGCAAAAGCCATCTGCTGGTGGCGTTGCTGGAGCATCTGCGCCCGGAAAAGACCCTGTTGCTGGCGCGCACCCCGGCCAAGCTCGAAGTCCTTCGCCAGCGCATGGTGGGGCCGAGCGAGAAGAAGGCCGGCAAGACCTTCCTGGTGTTTGCCCAATCGCTGATGCTCGGGCGCAGGCCTCAGGCTGAAGGGACGACTCGGATCCTCAGTCGCCAGGCGCTGGCGCAGGAACTGAATATCTTCGGTTTCCGCCACCACGACGGGCAGGCGACCCTTGAACTCTGCCTCAAAGTGATCGAACGCTACTGCCGCTTCCGCGATCACACCTTTTCGGCGAAGCATCTGCCGCATTTCAACCAGCCGCTCTCCAGCGTCGACGCTCAGGTGTTGCTGGAGTATTCGAGCCGGGTGTGGGGCTACCTCGAACTCAACCCGGCGTGGGGCAGCCAGACTGGCTTCGAAGCGCTGCTGATGATCAAGCGGGCCTGCATTGCTGGTTGCGTGGTGCCGGCGCGCTACACGCACGTGCTGATCGACGAGAGCCAGGACATTCCCGGGTCGCTGTTGCAGATCATCGAACGTGGCCGCCAGGTGTTGATCACCCTCGGCGACGAGTACCAGCAGGCCAGCGGCGTACCGGTCAAGCGCCACCGCGAGGTTCGCCAGAGCGATATCAGCTATTCGGTGCGTTCGGGCCGTAACGTCGAGCGGCTGGTCAACCCGCTGATCGCCCGGCACTCGCAGAAGGGCAAGATTCCGTTCGAAGGCGCCAGTGATGCTGACGTCCTGATCAAGGAATATCCGGAAGGTTTTGTGCCGCCCGAAGGCTGCGTGGTGCTGACGGCATCGCCGTGGGACACGATGATCTGGGCCATCCACCTGCACGATGCCAACTGCAAGTTCAGATTCCCGGACAAGCGCACCCAGGATGAACTCAAGCATTTCATGGCTACCGCCATCGAACTGTTCAAACCTGACTTTTACCGTTCCGAATTCAGCGAAAACGGCGTGCATCCGTACTTCAGCGACCTGCCCGACTGGCAGGCTGTGTGCGACGCCAACCAGTTCGACGAGTCGTTTCTGCGGGTCAAGGCCAAGCTGGAAGACGGTTTCATGATTGCCGACCTGACACGCCTGAACCGAATGATCGACAACGCCGGCAACGGCTGCCTGCTGATGCTGGCGGAAGAGGCGGGGGGCATGGAATTCGACAAGGTGCTGCTGACGCCGGGGCTGCTGACCAACGAGAAATTCAAGGACGCCTACGCGTTCGATCAGCGGATCTGCGCCGTGTACATCGCCATCTCCCGGGCCAGGCTGAAGCTTTACGTGCCGTACGATGTCGTGGCGTGGGTCGAGTATCACGAGTACCAGCAGTTTCGTGATGCGGCGGGGCATTGAGGGTCTGGCTTACGGCTCGCCGCCCGAACCACCGGTATACAACCGGATAATGTCATCAATCTCCCCCGACATTTTCATCCGCAGCAACGTCCTCAATATCTGCTGCACCGGCACGTTCGGATCATTGCGTACATAGCAGCCGACCTTCTGCTCCTGCAACACCGCCACCGCTTGCAGTTGTTGCCCCGGCAGCAGGCGCTGGTTGAACCAGTCCAGGGTCCATTGATTGCTCACGGCGTAGCGATAGCGGCCGGCCAGCAGTTTGTCGAGCACCTGCTCCTGATTGCGCGCGTCTTCGCGCCAGAGTCGGTCGGCGTCGAATATCGGTTGCAGCGTGGGGTAGCTGTAGCCGAGCACGGTGCCGATCGACTGGCGGGGCAGGTGGGCCGGATCTGCGCTGGTTGGTTGGTCCTGACGGCTGATCAGCAGGTCGCGCTGGAAGAACAGCGGGAGGCTCCAGATGTAATCGCCGGACAGGTTAGGCAACCAGGATTGTGCGGCATAGCAGCGCACGTCGACTTCGCCGTGTTCCATGGCGTTCTGCACCCGGGCGCGGGGCAGGACGTGAAATTGCGCCGGCACGCCGACCTGAGTCGCCAGGCTGAGCATCATGTCGTAGAGGATGCCCTGGGTCGGGCGGCCGCGTTCGATCTGCACCATCGGCATCGCCCAGCTGTCGGCAACGGCGAAGCGCAGTGGCGGTTGCGACGCCATCGCGCTCAGGCTGATTCCCAGTATTGCCCCCACGGCCCACCGCATAAACGCTCCGGTAATTCCCGATCCCGAACCGATAAAAGCCCCTGCCCATGCAGCTTAGCCAGAATAGACGAGCCCACCGGATGCAATTTTGCCCTTGCTCCGCTAGCATTAGCCGCTTCTGCTTCCTTTGCCGCGACGGTTTTCGATGAGTTATCAGGTTCTTGCACGTAAATGGCGTCCGCGCTCGTTCCGCGAAATGGTCGGCCAGACCCATGTGCTCAAGGCTCTGATCAATGCCTTGGACAGCCAGCGCCTGCACCACGCCTACCTCTTCACCGGTACGCGGGGCGTCGGCAAGACCACGATTGCGCGGATCATCGCCAAATGCCTGAACTGTGAAACAGGTATCACTTCCAGCCCGTGCGGCGAGTGTTCGGTGTGCCGCGAGATCGATGAAGGCCGTTTCGTCGACCTGATCGAGATCGACGCCGCGAGCCGGACCAAGGTCGAGGACACCCGCGAGCTGCTCGACAACGTGCAGTACGCCCCGAGCCGCGGGCGCTTCAAGGTCTACCTGATCGACGAAGTGCACATGCTCTCCAGCCATTCCTTCAATGCGCTGCTGAAAACACTCGAAGAGCCGCCGCCCTACGTCAAGTTCATCCTGGCGACCACCGACCCGCAGAAACTTCCGGCAACGATTTTGTCGCGATGCCTGCAGTTCTCCTTGAAGAACATGACGCCTGAGCGGGTGGTCGAGCATCTGACCCACGTTCTGGGCGCCGAAAACGTCCCGTTTGAAGACGACGCCCTGTGGCTGCTCGGCCGCGCGGCCGACGGTTCGATGCGTGACGCCATGAGCCTGACCGACCAGGCCATCGCCTTCGGTGAGGGCAAGGTGCTGGCCGCCGACGTGCGGGCTATGCTCGGTACGCTGGATCACGGCCAGGTCTACGATGTGCTGCACGCGCTGATCGAAGGCGACGCCAAGGCGTTGCTCGAAGCCGTGCGCCATCTGGCCGAACAGGGTCCGGACTGGAACGGCGTGCTCTCGGAAATTCTCAACGTGCTGCACCGCGTCGCCATCGCCCAGGCCTTGCCGGAAGGTGTCGACAACGGCCACGGCGACCGTGACCGGGTGTTGGCCCTGGCCCAGGCCTTGCCGGCCGAAGACGTGCAGTTCTATTACCAGATGGGCCTGATCGGTCGCCGCGACTTGCCGCTGGCGCCGGACCCGCGAGGCGGCTTCGAAATGGTCCTGCTGCGGATGCTGGCCTTCCGGCCGGCGGACACGGCGGACGCCCCGAGGCAACCGCTAAAGCCAGTGGGGATCAGCCAGGCCACAGTTGATTCCGCAAACTCAGTGGCTGCCGCGCCGAAACCTGCGCCGGTAGTTGCTGCGGCTGTTGCGCCCACACCCGCGCCAGCACCGGTGGTTGCGCCTGCTCCCGAGCCTGCACCGGTTGCCCAGGTGATTGTGCCGGAACCCGTTCCTGAGCCAGAGCCGGTTGCCGTTGAGGAAGTTGTCGATCTGCCGTGGAATGACCCGGTAGAACCGGCGCCTGTGCAGCAGCCAGCGGTGGAGCCCGTTCTGGAAACCACCGCCGAACAACCCGATTTGCCGCCAATGCCACTGCCGACCCCGGACAGCGTCGTGCCGGACGCCCCAGAGTGGGCCGCCGCGCCGATCCCCGAGCCGTCAGTAGCCGACGTCGATGCCGCCACACCGGGCATGGACATGGACGACGAGCCGCCGCTCGACGAGGACTACATCGAGCCGGACATGGATTCGGCCTACAGTTACCTCGACGATCTGGCCAGCGAACACGCCGCAGAACCGACTCCCGAACCCGAGCCGGAACCTGCCGCCGCGCCGGCCACCGGTCTGGCCCTGCAATGGCTGGAGCTGTTCCCGCAACTGCCGATTTCCGGCATGACCGGCAGCATCGCCGCCAACTGCACGCTGATCGCGGTCGATGGCGACAACTGGCTGATGCACCTGGACCCGGCCCACAGCGCCTTGTTCAACGCCACCCAGCAGCGTCGCCTGAACGATGCGCTGAACCAGTTCCACGGACGCACGCTGACCCTGACCATCGAGCTGATCAAGCCCGAACAGGAAACCCCGGCCCAGGCCGCGTCCCGGCGCCGTGCCAACCGTCAGCGCGAGGCTGAAGAATCGATCCACGGCGATCCGTTCATCCAGCAGATGGTCCAGCAGTTCGGCGCGGTCGTGCGACACGATACTATTGAACCTGTCGACGCCCTGGTCAGTCAGGGCTAATAACTGAGGGCGTCCGGCCTGTATGGCCGGGCGCTGTTTTGATCCAAGTACTTTTGAGGTGATTCCCATGATGAAAGGTGGCATGGCCGGCCTGATGAAGCAGGCGCAGCAGATGCAGGAAAAAATGGCCAAGATGCAGGAAGAACTGGCCAACGCCGAAGTCACCGGCAAGGCCGGTGGCGATCTGGTCACCGTGGTGATGACCGGTCGTCATGACGTGAAGAAAGTCAGCATCGACCCGAGCGTACTGCCGGGCCTGGACGAAGACGACCGTGAAGTGGTCGAGGATCTGGTGGCTGCAGCCGTCAACGCCGCCGTGCGTCAGATCGAAGCCAACAGCCAGGCCAAAATGGGCAGCATGACCGCTGGCATGAACCTGCCGGCCGGTATGAAACTGCCGTTCTGATTCGCCTTTGCGGGTTGGATGAGCTACAAAAAATGCCAGGCATCGCGCCTGGCATTTTTGTTTCCGGCTGACGAAACATCGAACGCGCAATAGCTGCAACGGTCTGCTCCCTATACCGCCGAATTCATCATTCAAAGGAGACGCTGACATGTCCGACCCTCTGACCCTCAATCAACGCTTCGTGCTTGCCTCGCGGCCGGTAGGTGCGCCAACGCCCGAGAACTTCCGTCTGGAGCGCGAGGCGCTGCCGGACCTTGAGGACGGCCAGGTGTTGCTCAAGACCCTGTACCTGTCGCTCGATCCCTACATGCGCGGACGCATGAGTGACGCGCCGTCCTACGCGGCACCAGTACAAATCGGCGAAGTGATGACCGGCGGTGCTGTCAGCCGGGTCGAGCAGTCGCGTCATCCGAAATTCCACCCCGGCGATCTGGTCGTCGGTGCCACCGGCTGGCAAAGCCACAGCATCAGCGATGGCCGCAACATCATCCCGATCCCGTCCGGCCTGCCGAGTCCGTCGATGGCGCTCGGCGTGCTGGGCATGCCCGGCATGACCGCGTACATGGGCCTGATGGACATCGGTCAGCCGAAAGAAGGGGAGACCCTGGTGGTCGCCGCCGCTTCCGGCGCAGTGGGCTCGGTGGTTGGCCAGGTGGCGAAGATAAAAGGCCTGCGCGCCGTCGGCGTGGCGGGTGGTGCCGAGAAGTGCAAATACGTGGTCGAGGAACTCGGCTTCGACGCCTGCATCGATCACAAGGCGCCGGATTTCGCCGAACAACTGGCCAAGGCCTGCCCCAATGGCATCGACATCTATTATGAAAACGTCGGCGGTCACGTCTTCGATGCCGTCGTGCCGCTCCTCAATCCCAAGGCGCGGGTCCCGTTGTGTGGCCTGATTGCTGGCTACAACGCTTCGGAAGCGCCGAAAGGCCCGGATCGCCTGCCCATGTTGCAACGCACCTTGCTGACCAAACGCGTACGGATTCAGGGTTTCATCGTGTTTGACGACTACGGTGACCGTCAGCCGGAATTCATCAGCGCCATGGTGCCGTGGGTACGCGATGGCAAGGTTAAGTTCCGCGAGGACGTGGTCGAGGGCCTGGAGCAGGCGCCTGAGGCGTTTATCGGGCTGCTGGAGGGGCGCAACTTCGGCAAACTGGTGGTGAAGGTCGCCCAGGACTGAGGATTTGACGCTGGCCGGAGGCGCGGGTATAAACCGCGTCTCGTTGTTTTGTCGGACTTTTTCCCCATGAGCTTCAGCCCTTTGATTCGCCAACTGATCGACGCCCTGCGAACCTTGCCGGGCGTGGGTCAGAAAACTGCCCAGCGTATGGCGTTGCAGTTGCTCGAACGTGACCGCAGCGGCGGTACGCGCCTGGCCCAGGCCTTGAGCCAGGCCATGGAAGGGGTCGGACACTGCCGCCAGTGCCGCACGCTGACCGAAGACGATCTGTGCCCACAATGTGCCGACACCCGTCGCGACGACACGCTGCTGTGCGTGGTGGAAGGGCCGATGGACGTCTACGCGGTCGAGCAGACCGGATTTCGCGGGCGCTATTTCGTGCTCAAGGGGCACCTGTCGCCGCTGGACGGCCTGGGCCCGGAAGCCATCGGCATTCCGCAATTGATGGCGCGGATCGAAGAGGCGGGCACCTTCACCGAAGTCATCCTCGCCACCAATCCGACCGTGGAAGGCGAGGCGACGGCACACTACATCGCCCAGTTGCTGCAGAACAAAGGCCTGATCGCCTCGCGCATCGCTCACGGCGTACCGCTGGGCGGCGAACTGGAGCTGGTGGACGGCGGCACGCTGGCCCACTCGTTTGCCGGGCGCAAGCCGATTTCCCTCTGAGTCACACAATCCTGTTGAAAACCAAGCAAGCGCTCGGTTAAGTTCGGCGAACCCTTCCATGGAGTTCGCCGATGCCCGCCTTCCAGGAATACTTCGACCCCAGCCACCAAATGGTCCGCGACAGCGTCAGACGTTTCGTCGAGCGCGAGATCCTGCCGGACATCGATGCATGGGAAGAAGCCGAGAGCTTTCCCCGTGAGCTGTACCTGAAGGCCGGTGCGGCCGGCATTCTCGGCATCGGTTACCCCGAAGCGCTCGGCGGCAGTCACGAAGGTGATCTGTTTGCCAAGATCGCCGCCAGCGAAGAACTGATGCGTTGCGGCTCCGGCGGGCTGGTCGCCGGGCTCGGTTCGCTCGATATCGGGTTGCCGCCGATCGTCAAATGGGCTCGGCCCGAAGTGCGTAACCGCGTCGTCCCCCAAGTACTCAGCGGCGAGAAAATCAGCGCGCTGGCCGTCACCGAGCCGGGCGGCGGCTCCGATGTCGCCAACCTGCAGACCCGCGCCGTACGCGATGGCGACCACTATCGAGTCAGCGGCAGCAAAACTTTCATAACCAGTGGAGTGCGCGCCGACTACTACACCGTCGCAGTGCGTACCGGCGCGCCCGGTTTTGGCGGCATCAGCCTGCTGCTGATCGAGAAGGGCACGCCGGGTTTCACCGTCGGCCGGCCGCTGAAGAAAATGGGCTGGTGGGCGTCGGACACGGCTGAATTGTTCTTCGATGATTGCCGGGTGCCCGTAGGAAACCTGATTGGCGCGGAGAACATGGGGTTCGCCTGCATCATGGGCAACTTTCAGAGCGAACGTCTGGCGCTGGCGCTGATGGCCAACATGACCGCGCAACTGGCGCTGGAAGAAAGCCTGAAGTGGGCGAAGGAGCGTGAAGCGTTCGGCAAACCCATCGGCAAGTTCCAGGTGATCAAGCATCGCCTCGCGGAAATGGCCACGGCGCTGGAAGTCTCGCGGGAGTTCACCTATCGGCAGGCGGCGAAGATGGCGGCAGGGCAGAGCGTGATCAAGGAGATTTCCATGGCCAAGAACTTTGCCACGGACACTTCGGACCGGATTACCAATGAGGCGGTGCAGATTCTTGGCGGGCTGGGTTATATGCGCGAAAGTCTGGTGGAGCGGCTGTATCGGGATAACCGGATTCTGTCGATTGGCGGCGGGACGCGGGAAGTGATGAACGAGATCATCAGCAAACAGATGGGACTCTGACTGATCGTCTCCACACGGAGGACTGATCGTTCCCACGCTCTGCGTGGGAATGCCTCAACGGACGCTCCGCGTTCGGCTTTGGAAGGGACGCGGAGCGTCCCGGGCTGCATTCCCACGCAGAGCGTGGGAACGATCAGGCGCGGGGTTTTATTTGTCAGTCAACGCAAACTGCGTCAGGCAAAACGTAGGAATCCCCATGTCCTCCAGACGCTGCGAACCACCCAGTTCCGGCAGATCAATGATCGCCGCCGCTTCATGAACGCGGGCGCCCATGCGGCGGATCAGGTTGGCCGCTGCGATCAGCGTGCCGCCGGTGGCGATCAGGTCATCGAACATCACCACCGAGTCGCCCTCGCACAGGCTGTCGGCGTGCACTTCGAGGAACGCTTCGCCGTACTCGGTCGCGTAACCTTCGGCCAGCACGTCCGCCGGCAGCTTGCCCTGCTTGCGGAACAACACCAGCGGCTTGTTCAACTGATAGGCCAGTACCGAACCGATCAGGAAACCACGCGCATCCATCGCACCGATGTGGGTGAAGTCGGCTTCGACATAGCGGTGGGCGAAGCTGTCCATCACCAGGCGCAGGGCCTTGGGCGACTGGAACAGCGGGGTGATGTCGCGAAAGATCACACCCGGTTTCGGGAAGTCGATCACGGGGCGGATCAGGGATTTGATGTCGAAGGAGTCGAAGACCATCGTCGAGGTGTCCTGGCAGGGCTGCAAACGGCGCAGTATACCCGCGGCTGAAACGATTCGCTCGGCCGCGAGTCGAGATCAGACTTCGAGCGAGCCGCCGGCCAGGGCGCAGAGCTGGATCGGGTCGAGGATGTGGATTTCCTTGCCCTCGGCGGCGATCAGTTCGTTCTGCTGGAAGCGGGTGAAGACCCGGGACACGGTTTCCACCGCCAGCCCCAGATAGTTGCCGATTTCATTGCGCGACATGCTCAGGCGGAACTGATTGGCCGAGAAGCCGCGAGCGCGGAAACGCGCCGACAGGTTGACCAGGAAGGTGGCGATGCGCTCGTCGGCGGTTTTCTTCGACAGCAGCAACATCATCTGTTGGTCGTCGCGGATTTCCCGGCTCATCACGCGCATCAGCTGACGGCGTAGCTGCGGCAGTTGCAGGGCCAGCTCATCAAGGCGTTCGAACGGAATTTCGCAGACCGAGGTGGTTTCAAGGGCCTGGGCGGAAACCGGGTGTTTCTCGGTGTCCATGCCGGACAGCCCGACCAGCTCGCTCGGCAGGTGGAAGCCGGTCAGTTGTTCTTCGCCGGTATCGCTCAGGCTGAAGGTCTTCAGAGCGCCGGAGCGTACTGCATAAACGGAATCGAAGGTGTCGCCCTGGCGGAACAGGAACTCACCCTTTTTCAACGGGCGACCCCGTTTAACGATTTCGTCCAGCGCTTCCATGTCTTCCAGATTCAGCGAAAGTGGCAGGCAGAGAGGGGCCAGGCTGCAATCCTTGCAATTAGCCTGGTTGTGAGCGCGCAGTTTAACTGGCTCGGACATTTCTTAAATCCTTGTGGGAAAACACACATAAGGCGTAAGGGTAACCCAGCGGAGGACATTCAGGCCAGCCTGTGGCGAGATTGCCCGGCCGGCAAAACGCCGCAGGGATGACGGCCGATAAACGTGTCTCGGACGGCGTGCAAGGCACCGTTTCGATGACCGCTATGGATACGCAGCCCCCTGCGTTGTTGATGAAAAGTCAGATCACCCGGGAAAAGCGTTGGCGATTCTGCTGTTCCAGATACGCATCGAACACCATGCACACCGAACGCACCAGCAGTCGTCCGGCCGGCAGCACGGTGATGCGTTCGCGATCCAGTTCGATCAACCCGTCCTGCGCCATGCCCTGCAATTGTGGCCAGAGCGCGCCGAAGTAGCCCTGAAAATCGATGTTGAAGCTGCGCTCGATCTCGGCGAAGTCCAGGCTGAAATTGCAGATCAGTTGCTGAATCACCGCGCGGCGCAGGCGGTCGTCAGCGTTGCACACCAGGCCTCTGCTGGTGGCGAGTTGCGCGCCGGCGAGGGTGTTCTGGTAGTGATTGAGGTCGCTGCTGTTCTGGCAGTACAGATCGCCGATCTGGCTGATGGCCGACACGCCCAGGCCGATCAGGTCGCAGTGACCGTGGGTGGTGTAGCCCTGGAAATTGCGTTGCAGGGTCGATTCTTCCTGAGCAATCGCCAGTTCATCGTCGGGCAGGGCGAAGTGGTCCATGCCGATGTAGCGGTAACCGGCGGTGGTCAGTTGTTCGATGGTGCGTTGCAGCATTTCCAGTTTCTGCGCCGGGCTCGGCAGTTCGTTGCCGTTGATCCGCCGCTGCGGCATGAAGCGTTCCGGCAGGTGTGCGTAGTTGAATACCGAGAGCCGGTCCGGTTGCAGGCTGATGACTTCCTCGACGGTGCGGGCGAAATTATCTGGAGTCTGCTTGGGCAGGCCATAAATCAGGTCGATGTTGATCGAGCGAAATTGCAGGGTGCGCGCTGCGTCGATCACCGCGCGGGTTTCCTCCAGACTTTGCAGGCGATTGACCGCCCGTTGTACCGCCGGGTCGAGATCCTGCAGGCCGATGCTGACCCGGTTGAAGCCCAATTCGCGCAGCAGGCCCATGGTCGACCAGTCGGCTTCGCGCGGGTCGATCTCGATGCCGTAATCACCGGAGTCATCGTCCAGCAGATTGAAATGCTTGCGCAGGTGCGCCATCAGTTGCCGCAATTCATCGTGGCTGAGAAAGGTCGGCGTGCCGCCGCCGAAGTGCAGTTGCTCGACTTTCTGCGTCGGATCGAGGTGGCAGGCGATCAGCTGGATTTCCTGCTCGAGCCGTTGCAGATAGGGCAGCGCGCGGCCGCGATCCTTGGTGATGACCTTGTTGCAGGCGCAGTAGTAGCAGATGTTCGCGCAGAACGGCACGTGCACGTACAGCGACAGCGGGCGCAGAGCCTTGCGGCTGTCGCGCAGGGCGTGGAACAGGTCGAAGGTGCCGACCTGGCTGTGAAATTGCACGGCCGTCGGGTACGAGGTGTAGCGCGGCCCCGCCAGGTCGTAGCGGCGGATCAAATCGGTGTCCCAACGAATGGCGTCGAGCATGCGGGCATTCCCCCGGATAGGCTGGCAGTGTGCCGAGTCTAGGGGAGGGCGCGAAAAGGCATCTTGATTTGCATCAACGGGATCAGTGGCCCATCAGCCAGTGCTGGTGCGGCCCCGGCAGGGTCCAGATACCGAACAGGATCACCAGCAGACCGCCGGCCATGCGCACGCTGCGTTTGCGCAACAGCGCCGTGACCCGCTCGGCCGCGAGGCCGGTGGCCAGCAACACCGGCCAGGTGCCGAGCCCGAAGGCGAGCATCAGCAATGCACTGTCCAACGCATTGCCCTGACTGGCCGACCACAGCAACGTGCTGTAAACCAGCCCGCACGGCAGCCATCCCCACAGCGCGCCGAGCAGCAAGGCCCGGGGCAGGCTCGACACCGGCAGCAAGCGGTTGGCGACGGGTTGAATGTAACGCCACAGTCCTCGGCCAAGGCTTTCGATGCGGGTCAGACCGCTCCACCAGCCCGCCAGATACAGGCCCATGGCGATCAGCAGCAACCCGGCCAAAACCCGCATGAACAGCGCGGCGGGACTGTTGGCCACCGCCCAACCGGCCAGCCCGATCAGCAGACCGGCCGTGGCATAGCTGAGGATTCGCCCGAGGTTATAGGCCAGCAACAATCGAAAGCGTCGGCTGCGTTGTTCCTTGGGAATCGCCAGGGTCAGTGCGCCCATCAAGCCTCCGCACATGCCCAGGCAATGGCCGCCGCCGAGCAGGCCAAGGATCAACGCAGACACCAGCAGCGGCGCCAGTTCAAGCATGGGGTGGCGCCTTGTCGTCCGGTTTGGCGGGGTTGGCTTCGTCCACAGCGGCAGTGTGGTTCGGGTCCTGGTCGTCGAACAGGATGCTGTGGGCCGGACCGTCGAGGTCGTCGTACTGGCCGCTGTCCACCGCCCAGAAGAAGATGTAGACGGCGATGGCCACGATCAGCAGCGCGGCCGGAATCATCACGTAGAGAGCTGGCATCTGTACTCCATGCCCGCGCGGCTCAGGCCGGCAGCGGGCGGGTTTCTGACGAGGCGCTGACGGCCGGCGCGCTCGGCAGGCGCGTCAGGCGCAGGGCGTTGAGCACCACGGTCAGCGAACTGATCGACATGCCGACGGCGGCCCACACCGGAGTGATCCAGCCGAGGGCGGCGAACGGCAACATGAGGCCATTGTACAGCGCGGCCCACAACAGGTTCTCGATGATCACCCGACGGGTGCGGCGGGCCAGCGTGAAGGCTTGTACCAAGGCGTCGAGGCGGTTGGACAGCAACACCGCATCGGCACTGGTTTTCGCCAGATCAGTGGCCGAGCCCATGGCCACGCTGATGTCCGCAGCGGCCAGCACCGGCACGTCGTTGACCCCGTCGCCGAGCATCAATACCTTGCGGCCGTCCTTGTGCAGTTGTTGCAGCACTTGCAGCTTGTCGTCCGGACGCAGACCGCCCCGGGCCTCGTCGATGCCCAGTTCGGCGGCAACACTGGCGACCATCGGCGAACTGTCGCCCGACAGCAGCAGCGTGCGCCAGCCGCGCGCCTTGCACGCGGCGAGCAGGGCCGGGGCGTCGTCGCGCAGACGGTCGTCGAGGGCGAACCAGGCCAGCGGTCCGTTACTGTCACCGAGCAGCAACCATTGCCCCGGTTCCTTCGGCATCGAGGGCACAGGCACGCCGCTGAGATCACAGACAAAATCCGCCTGGCCGATGCGCAAGCGTTGTTCGCCAACCAACCCTTCAAGCCCCAGGCCCGGCGTGCTGTGGACCTCTTCGGCAGCCAGCGGTGCGCGACCGAAGGCGCGGGCGATCGGGTGTTCGGAACGGTTTTCCAGGGCGGCGGCCAGGCTCAGGCATTGATCGTTGTCGAGGGCCCCGAGCGGGCGGATCGAACGCAGTACCAGTCGGCCTTCGGTGAGGGTGCCGGTCTTGTCGAAGATCACCGTGTCGATCTGATTCAAGCCTTCCAGCACATGGCCGCGCGTCAGCAGCAGGCCGAGTTTGTGCAGGGTGCCGGTGGCGGCGGTGAGGGCGGTCGGCGTCGCCAGAGACAGCGCGCACGGGCAGGTTGCAACCAGCATCGCGAGGACGATCCAGAACGCCCGTGACGAATCCAGTTCCCACCACAGCAGGCCGATGGCGGCCGCCGCGATCAACGACAGCAGCAGGAACCATTGCGCAGCACGGTCGGCGATTTCCGCCAGTCGTGGTTTTTCCGCCTGGGCGCGATCCAGCAGGCGGACGATGGCCGACAGCCGCGTGTCCTGGCCGAGTGCCTGCACCTCGACGGTCAGCGCACCTTCCACGTTCAGCGTGCCGGCGGTGACCGCATCGCCCTTGGTACGCGGTTGCGGCAGGTATTCGCCGGTCAGCACCGATTCGTCGATGCTCGACTGGCCATCAAGGATCTTGCCGTCCGCCGGCAGCACCGAACCGGGCTGCACCAGCACCCGGTCACCGAGGCGCAGTTCGCTGAGCAGGATCCGCTCGCTCTGGCCGGCGTCGTCGAGGCGCAGGCACGAGGCGGGCAACAGATTGACCAGTTGTGCGGTGGCAGCGGCGGTTCGCTCGCGGGCGCGACGTTCTAGGTAGCGCCCGGCGAGCAGGAACAGCGCGAACATGCCTACCGCGTCGAAGTACAGCTCGCCGACCCCGGTAATAGAGGTCCAGATCCCGGCGACGTAAGCCGCGCCGATCGCCAGCGACACCGAGACGTCCATGGTCAGATGACGGGTGCGCAAGTCGCGCATGGCGCCTTTGAAAAACGGCGCGCAGCTGTAGAACACGATCGGCGTGGTCAGGAACAGCGCGACCCAGCGCAGGATCGTATGCAGCTCCGGG
This sequence comes from Pseudomonas sp. GW456-12-1-14-TSB6, assembly GCF_059424205.1. Lineage (NCBI taxonomy): Bacteria > Pseudomonadati > Pseudomonadota > Gammaproteobacteria > Pseudomonadales > Pseudomonadaceae > Pseudomonas > Pseudomonas sp. GW456-12-1-14-TSB6. Next base: position 69,442 of record NZ_JBWKZE010000009.1, on the reverse strand, counting down.
CTGAGGTCGATGTTGAATTCCGGCCAGGTCGCCATGGTCGCCATCATCGCCTGGAACCACAACAGCCCGGCGACCCCGAGCTGGCGCAGGGCCAGGCGGTTTTCACTGGCCAGTTGTTCGCTGGCGCGGTCGGCCTGATACGGGTGTGCGGCGTAACCGATGTGGCGCAGTTCGCCGAGGATCTGGCTCAGCGGCAATTGCCCGTCAGCCCAGCGCACATGCAGGCGATGGTTGGACAGGTTCAGCCGCGCCTCGGCCACGGCGGGCAGGTTGCGCAGGTGTTTCTCGATCAGCCAGCCGCAGGCGGCGCAACTGATGCCTTCCATCAGCAACGTGGTCTCGGCCAGCTCACCTTCGTGGCGCACGAAGGGTTGCTGCACGTCGGCGCGGTCGTACAGCTCAAGCTCATCGACCAGTTGCACCGGCAGCGCTTCGGGGTTGGCCGAGGCTTCGCTGCGATGCTGGTAATAACTTTCCAGCCCTCCGGCGACGATGGCTTCGGCCACGGCCTGACAGCCGGGGCAGCAGAACTCGCGGGACTCCCCGAGCACGACGGCGGTGAAGCGACTGCCGGACGGGACGGGCAGGGCGCAGTGGTAGCAGGGGATTGGAATGGTCATGAGGCGTTCCGATGATCGTTCCCACGCTCCGCGTGGGAATGCCTCCCCGGACGCTCCGCGTCCGCTTCGGCTGGGACGCGGAGCGTCCCTGGCGGCGTGCCCACGCAGAGCGCGGGAACGATCAGAGTAAGGCTTATTTCTTCAGGTCTTCTGCACCCTGCAACGGCTCATCACCCAGCAACAGATCCTTGTCATGGTTGACCAGTTCTTCCTCGAACATCCGCCACACGTGATCGTCCTGAGTACCCAGCAACTCCACAAAACGCCGGCCTTCGATCTTGTCGCTCAACTGGCCGATGTAGCGGCCCTGTTCAGTCTCGCTGCGGGCGAGGACGATCTTGCGATCCTTCTCCGGCTGGGTCGGCGAGATCAGGTTCAGTTCCAGGGTTTTCGGCTGGCTGTCGCCGCTCAGGCGCAGGTCGACTTCGCCGGTGACATCATCCAGGTGCACAGCGGCGCGCATCTTCAGGGTCTGAGCCAGCAATTCACGGTCCAGCGAACGATTGATGCCCTTGCCGGCCTCGTAGTAGTTGTCGTTGACCAGGTTGTCCGGGTTGTTCACCGCGATGGTCACCATGGACAGCGTCAGGGTCACCGAACAGGCCAGAATCGCGATGATGATCCATGGCCAAAGGTGCTTGTACCAGGGACTTGCGGCGTTTGCTGCGGGCATGTTCAGTTCTCTCAACGATTTTGTGGGCCGATGAACCGGCTCTTGGCTTCTACGTGGACGCTGTCGTCATCGGCATCCCTGAGGATGAATTTCACCTCGTTGGTGCTCGAAGGCAATTGTTCAGGCGCGCTCGACAGCTCGACCGGCATGCTGAAGATTTCCCCGGCCGGCACCTTGATCTCGCGTTTGCCTTGCAGGCGCAGATCCGGCAAACCGGCGGCTTCCAGCACGTAGGTGTGGTCGCGCTGATCCTTGTTCATGATCTTCAGGCTGTAGACGTTTTCGATCCGGCCTTCGGCGTTTTCTCGGTACAGCACGCGGTCCTTGCTGACGTCGAAACCCACCAGCGAACGCATGAAGAAGGCCGTCACCAGCAGGCTGATCATCGCCAGCAGCACCACGGCATAACCGATCAGGCGTGGCCGCAGTTTATGGGTTTTCTGCCCGGACAAGTTGTGTTCGGTGGTGTAGCTGATCAGCCCGCGCGGGTAATCCATCTTGTCCATGATGCTGTCGCAGGCGTCGATGCACGCGGCGCAGCCGATGCATTCGATCTGCAGGCCGTCGCGGATGTCGATGCCGGTCGGGCAGACCTGGACGCACATGGTGCAGTCGATGCAGTCGCCCAGGCCCTGAGCCTTGTAGTCGATGCCTTTCTTGCGCGGACCACGGCTTTCACCGCGACGCGGGTCGTAGGAAACGATCAGCGTGTCCTTGTCGAACATCACGCTCTGGAAGCGTGCATACGGACACATGTAGATGCACACCTGCTCACGCAGCCAGCCGGCATTGCCGTAGGTGGCGAGGGTGAAGAAACCGACCCAGAAATACGACCAGCCATCGGCTTGCCCGGTGAAGAATTCGATTACCAGTTCGCGGATCGGCGAAAAGTAGCCGACGAAGGTCATGCCGGTGACGAAGCCGATCAGCAGCCACAGCGCGTGCTTGGCGAATTTGCGCAGGAACTTGTTGGCGCTCATTGGCGCCTTGTCGAGCTTGATGCGCTGGTTGCGGTCGCCTTCGGTGACCTTTTCGCACCACATGAAAATCCACGTCCATACGCTTTGGGGACAGGTGTAACCACACCAGACCCGGCCGGCATACACGGTGATGAAGAACAGACCGAAGGCGGCAATGATCAACAGCCCGGAAAGCAGAATGAAATCCTGCGGCCAGAAGGTGGCGCCGAAAATGAAGAACTTGCGCTCCGGCAGGTTCCACCACACGGCCTGGTGGCCGCCCCAGTTCAACCACACCGTACCGAAATACAGCAGGAACAGCGCCGCGCCGCCCATCATCCGCAGATTGCGGAACAGGCCGGTGAAAGCACGGGTGTAGATTTTTTCTCGAGAGGCGTAAAGGTCGACGCTGTTGTTTGCGTTCTTACTGGGTGGCGTGACGTCGTGTACCGGAATCTGGTTGCTCATCATTGCATCCCACGGCAGTGGAAAAATGCCTCGGTCGATACGTGCCGGCCGGGGTCAAAAAGGGGTGTTGCGGTGGCGCAATGATACGCCTGTACTACCGACGAACGGGTGCGACCTTTGGTCGCGTTGGGGAAAAATCATGAATGGTGTAGCGAATGTAACAAAGCATGATGCAGATCAATTGACTATAGACGATGGGTGCTGCTGACATCGCGACGGCTCAGTCACCCAAACCCGGAAATTGCCGCCGCTTTCATCAATCGGTCAAAGCAACCGGCCGCCGCCAAGGCTGTCCATCCCGCCGGTACTGCGCTTTCTGTCGGCAGTGGCTTCGTTCACGATGGATCGTGTTTGTCGTCTCAGGCTGTCGCTGTTGGCTTCGTCAATTTGTGGCGTCTGTTCACCCATTTGAATCGGCTGATCAGTTTCCTGATTCGGATGTTGTTCGTTCATCGGATAGCTTCCTTGCAAGATGAGTTGTGAGGTAGGCAGCCCATCGGCTGCAGCAGGACGTTATCGCTTGCCAGCCAATGTGCCCATCGAATTTCAGTTGCGAGATGTGAAGTTGAGATGCGGGTCTTTCATTCCCACGGATTGATCAGCGCAACGCCGCTGGATTCAAAGTCGGCGACATTGCGGGTGACCACCGTCAGCCCATGAACCAGTGCCGTCGCGGCAATCAGCGCATCGCTTTCATTGGCCTGATCCGGCACATGAATGCGCGCGCAGCGCAGGGCGACAGCTGCATCGACCGGCAGGATTCGCGCATCGAAGGCCGGCATTACGTGGCGCTTGAGCCAGGTGCGCAGAATCTTTCCCTGAGCCGGATCACGGCGCTCCATGCGTAGGACGCCGGTCTCCAGTTCCTTCAGCGTAATGGCCGAGATAAACATGCGAGGGGCAATGATCGTTCTGGCCCAGGCGACAACGTTCTTGTCGGCCTGGGGTTTGCGCAATTCGGAAATTACATTGGTGTCTAGCAAATACATTCAGGACAGGTCCACAGGGCGGTGAGTGATCACGGCACGCTCGGTTTCGAACTCGATGTCTGCCGCTTCAGGCATGACCAGCAGATCGACGATGCTCGCGTTGAGGCCGGTTAGTTTTTCGTACTCCTCAATGCTTAGCAGTACGTGGGCGGGCTTGCCACGATCCGTGATGATCACCGGCCCATTGCGTGCGGCTTTTTTGGCACTGCTTGTGTCCTGATTGAATTCGCGGCTGGAAATGGTGGTGATGGCCATCATTGCGACCTCTCCTGAAAAAGATATGTAGCAACGTTACTACCTCATGCCTCGTCTCACAACCGGGAAGGCCTGACGAGCCTGACCGCTGGTCGGGCATTCAAAAAGGCAGAAACAAAACGGCCCCGCCAATTCTCATTGGCGGGGCCGTTTTTTTGCTTCAAGCGTTGGCCTTACTGGGCCTCGGCTTCCGCTGGTTTTTCACCGTGGGACAGGCTGTAAACGTAAGCCGCCAGCAGGTGAACCTTGTCGTTGCCTTGCAGTTGTTCCTGGGCAGGCATCTGGCCCTGACGGCCGTAACGGATGGTCTGCTGCAGTTGGGCGAAGCTCGAACCGTAGATGAACGCGGCCGGGTGGGTCAGATCGGGTGCGCCCATGGCTGGCGTACCTTTACCCGCCGGGCCGTGGCAGGCCACGCAGTTGGCGGCGAACAGTTTCTGGCCATTGGCCGGATCTGCCTTGGTGCCTTCCGGCAGCTTGCGGCCATCCAGATTGGTCAGTACGAACGCAGCCACATCGGCCACGCCTTGCTCACCGATCACTTCAGCCCAGGCCGGCATCACCGCGTGACGACCGCCCATGATGGTGGTCTTGATGGTTTCCGGCTCGCCACCCCAGCGCCAGTCGGCGTCGGTCAGGTTGGGAAAGCCATAAGCGCCCTTGGCGTCGGAGCCGTGGCAGACCGAGCAGTTGGAGGCGAACAGGCGGCCACCCATTTTCAGGGCTTGTGGATCCTTGGCGACTTCTTCGATCGGCATGGCGGCGAACTTGGCGAAGATCGGACCGAACTTGGCATCCGAACGCGCCATTTCCTTTTCCCACTCGTGAACGCCGGTCCAGCCGGTCTGGCCGTTGGCGAACGCGGTCTGCTTCTCGGTATCGAGGTAGTTGTAGCCCGGCAGCAGGCCTTTCCAGTTGCCCAGGCCCGGGTACAGCACCAGATAACCCAGAGCGAACACGATGGTGCCCACGAACAGCATGAACCACCATTTCGGCAGCGGGTTGTCGTACTCCTCGATCCCGTCGAAGGAGTGGCCGACCGTCTCGTCCGTCTGCTCGCTGCGCTGGCCCTTGCGGGTCGACAGCAGCAGCCAGGTCAGGGAAAAGATCGTACCGAGACTGAGGACTGTGACGTACAGACTCCAGAATGTAGTCATTCTTTGTTACTCCTAGAAGCTTGCTCGACGTGCTTGATGGCTTCGGGATCATCCGCGAAGGGCAGCAAGGTCGCGTCTTCAAACTCCGACTTGCGCTTGGGGCTGAACACCCACAACGCCAGGCCGATGAAGGCAACCATCACGACAACGGTGCCCAGGCCTCGAATCATCCCGATATCCATCAGAATCACCGTTTGCTTTTGATGATGGTGCCCAGGCCTTGCAGATAGGCCACCAGCGCGTCCATTTCGGTTTTGCCCTTCACGGCATCTCTTGCACCGGCGATGTCTTCGTCGGTGTAAGGGACGCCGAGCGTGCGCAACACTTCCATTTTCTTGGCCGTGTCTTTGCCATCGAGCTTGTTTTCTACGAGGAACGGGTAGGCCGGCATTTTCGACTCGGGGACGACGTTGCGCGGGTTGTACAAGTGCGCACGCTGCCAGTCATCGGAGTAACGACCGCCGACGCGGGCCAGGTCCGGGCCGGTACGTTTGGAACCCCACAGGAACGGGTGATCCCAGACGCTTTCACCGGCGACCGAGTAGTGGCCATAGCGTTCGGTTTCGGCACGGAACGGACGGATCATCTGCGAGTGGCAGCCGACACAGCCGTTGGCGATGTAAACGTCGCGGCCTTCCAGTTCAAGGGCGGTGCGCGGCTTCATGCCTTCGACCGGCTTGTTGGTGACGTCCTGGAAAAACAGCGGAACGATTTGGGTCAGGCCACCGACGCTGACGGCGATGACCATGAAGAAGGCCAGCAGACCAATATTCTTCTCGACAGCTTCATGCTTCATCAGTGAGCTCCAACTACGGCGATCTTGGCGGCGGCTTCGGCTTCAGCCGGGTTCGAGGCGCGCACGGTGCGCCATACGTTGTAAGCCATCAGCAGCATGCCGCTGGCGAAGAACGCACCGCCCAGGGCACGGACGATGAAGCCGGGGTGGCTGGCCTGCAGCGCTTCGACGAACGAGTAGGTGAGGGTGCCGTCGTCGTTGATTGCACGCCACATCAGGCCTTGAGTGATGCCGTTGACCCACATCGAAGCGATGTACAGCACGGTACCGATGGTCGCGAGCCAGAAGTGCGCGTTGATCAGGCCGGTGCTGTGCATCTGCGCGCGGCCGAACAGTTTCGGGATCATGTGGTAGATCGCGCCGATCGAGATCATCGCTACCCAGCCGAGTGCACCGGCGTGTACGTGGCCGATGGTCCAGTCGGTGTAGTGCGAAAGCGAGTTGACGGTCTTGATCGCCATCATCGGACCTTCGAAGGTCGACATGCCGTAGAACGCCAGCGATACCACCAGGAAGCGCAGGATCGGGTCGGTGCGCAGCTTATGCCAGGCGCCCGACAGGGTCATCATGCCGTTGATCATGCCGCCCCAGCTCGGTGCCAGCAGGATGATCGACATCGCCATGCCCAGCGATTGTGCCCAGTCCGGCAGTGCGGTGTAGTGCAGGTGGTGCGGGCCGGCCCAGATGTACAGGGTGATCAGCGCCCAGAAGTGCACGATCGACAGACGATAGGAGTAGATCGGACGTTCGGCCTGTTTCGGCACGAAGTAGTACATCATCCCCAGGAAGCCGGTGGTCAGGAAGAAGCCCACGGCGTTGTGGCCGTACCACCACTGGATCATCGCGTCGGTGGCGCCCGAGTAGGCCGAGTAGGACTTGAACAGGCTGACCGGCAGCGACATGTGGTTGACGATGTGCAGCATCGCGGTCACCACGATGAACGCACCGTAGAACCAGTTACCGACATAGATGTGCTTGGTCTTGCGCTTGGTGATGGTGCCGAAGAACACCAGTCCGTAGGAAATCCAGACAATGGCCAGCAAAATGGCGATCGGCCATTCCAGTTCCGCGTATTCCTTGGTGGTGGTGTAACCCAGCGGCAAGGTAATGATCGCGCCGACGATCACCGCTTGCCATCCCCAGAAGGTGAAGGCCGCGAGGCTGTCGGAAATCAGTCGCGTCTGGCAGGTTCGCTGCACGACATAGTAGGAAGTGGCAAACAGTGCACAACCACCGAAGGCGAAAATCACCAGGTTTGTGTGCAACGGGCGCAGGCGTCCAAAGCTCGTCCACGGCAGACCGAAGTTCAACTCCGGCCAGACCAGTTGCGAGGCGATGAAGACACCGAGCCCCATGCCAAGGATCCCCCAGACCACCGTCATGATGGCGAACTGGCGGACTACCTTATAGTTATAAGCAGTCGGACTGATTGCTGTGCTCATTCTAAGGTTCCACGGTTTGGGTGTTTTATTAGGATTAAAATCGGCCGCAAGTATGTAGAAAGCAGGGGGTCAATGCAACGCGCCATGACCTGGGTCAATGCTTTCCAACGCTGATTCTGCGGCCTTTCCATGCGCCGCGTAAGGACAAAATTGCCCTCGGACAAAATGTCGCAGCGGACGAAAAAAGCGAGGGGTCCCGGTCGGATGTAACGGGGTGTGTTCGAACGCTCGGTTCGGGTGACGGACGGTAATGGGCACGACAACCGGTATCTACCGGCCTTTGCGGCCATGTCAGTCAGCCGATTCGTTCAATTCCTCGCTCGGGGTCGACCTGGAACCGGCACGGGCCAGTCCGCATCGAGCAAGCGTAGACCCGAATCCGGGTAACCGAAAGGAGAGGGGGTGAAGGGGTGCGACAAAAGGAAGCAGCTGCAAGCGACAAGACGAATCATGTCGCCTGCAGGATTGTATACATTGCTTGTGATTTTACTTGGAGCTTTCAGCTTGAAGCTTGTCGCTCAACTGCTCAGTATTTTTTGACAGACTGTATACGTAAGCGGCGAGCAGTTGCACTTTATCGTTGCCCAGCAGCTCGTTCTGAGCGGGCATGTGGCCTTGACGGCCATGGCGGATGGTTTGCTCGAGCTGGGTCAGGCTGGTGCCATAGATGAAACCGGCCGGATGCGTCAGGTTCGGCGCGCCCATGGCTTCGGTGCCCTGGCCGTTTGCCCCGTGACAGGCAGTGCAGGTTGTGCTGAACGCCTGCTGACCCGCTTGGAGATCAGCCTTGTTGTCCGCCGGCAGTGGCAGCCCCGCCAGTTCATGACGCACATAGGCGGCGACGTTTTTCACGCCAGTCTCACCCAGCACTTCACCCCACGCCGGCATTGCCGCCATCCGGCCACCCATGATGGTGGTCTTGATGGTTTCGGCGCTGCCGCCCCAACGCCAGTCCTTGTCGGCGAGGTTAGGGAAACCGAACGCGCCCTTGGCGTCCGAGCCGTGGCACACCGAGCAATTGGAGGCGAACAGACGGCCACCCATTTTCAGCGCCTGCGGGTCCTTCGCCACTTCCTCCACCGGCATCGCGGCGAACTTGGCGAAGATCGGCCCGAATTTGGCGTCGGCCTTGCTCATTTCCTTTTCCCACTCGTGGACGCCGGTCCAGCCATCCTCGTAGCCAGGCAGGATGCCTTTCCAGTTGCCCAGGCCCGGATAAAGAATCAGATAGCCCACGGAAAACACCAGCGTGCCGGCGAACAGCATGAACCACCACTGCGGCAGCGGGTTGTCGTACTCCTCGATGCCGTCGAAGCTGTGGCCCATGGTCTGGTCGACGCTGCCCTTGGTTTCGCCCCGACGGGTGCCGACCAGCAGCCAAGTCAGGCCGATCAGGCTGCCGATGGTCAGTACGCAGATCCACGTACTCCAGAAGGTGGTCATGGCCGGGTACTCCTTGTTTCATTAGCTTGGGTAGTGTCGGGTTGTGGCTCGTCGGCAAACGGCAGCAGGCGCGCTTCGGCGAACTCCGGCGTGCGCTTGCGGTTGAACACCCAAAGGGTCAGGCCGACGAAGGCCACGAACACCACGACCGTGCCGAGGCCGCGAATCAGCCCCGCGCTCAATTCAAAGACCATGGCTCACCTCTTGCTCTTGATCGCAGTGCCGAGCACTTGCAGGTAGGAGACGAGGGCGTCCATTTCGGTCTTGCCCTTGAGGCTGGCCACCGCGCCGCTGATGTCGTCATCGTTGTACGGCACGCCGAGGGTGCGCATGGTCTTGAGCTTGGTTTCGGTGTGGCTGCTGTCGACCGGTTGGGTGACCAGCCATGGGTAGGCCGGCATTTTCGATTCCGGTACAACGTTGCGCGGGTTGTACAAGTGCGCGCGGTGCCAGTCATCCGAGTAGCGCGCGCCAACCCGGGCCAGGTCCGGACCGGTGCGCTTGGAACCCCACAGGAACGGGTGATCCCACACGCTTTCACCGGCCACCGAGTAGTGCCCGTAGCGTTCGGTTTCGGCGCGGAACGGACGGATCATCTGCGAGTGGCAACCGACGCAGCCTTCGCGGATGTAGATGTCGCGACCTTCCAGCTGCAGCGCGGTGTAGGGCTTCATGCCTTCCACCGGTTTGTTGGTCACGTCCTGGAAGAACAGCGGGACGATCTGGGTCAGGCCGCCGATGCTCACGGCGAACACCATCAGCAGCATCAGCAGGCCGACGTTCTTTTCAATCGTTTCGTGTTTCATGGCGGACTCCTCAGGCCATCTGCGCGGCAGCAACGACGTCAGCAGGCTGCGAGGCCCGCACGGTGCGCCAGGTGTTGTAAGCCATCAGGAACATGCCGCTGAGGAAGATCGCCCCGCCAATCAGCCGCACGACGAAGCCTGGGTGGCTGGCCACCAGGGTTTCGACGAAGGAGTAGGTCAGCGTGCCGTCCTCGTTCACCGCACGCCACATCAGGCCCTGGGCGATGCCGTTTACCCACATCGACGCGATGTACAAAACGGTGCCGATGGTCGCGAGCCAGAAGTGCGCGTTGATCAGGCCGATGCTGTGCATCTGCTCTTTGCCGAAGACTTTCGGAATCATGTGGTACAGCGCGCCGATGGAAATCATCGCCACCCAGCCGAGCGCGCCGGCGTGTACGTGGCCAATGGTCCAGTCGGTGTAGTGGGAGAGGGCGTTGACAGTCTTGATCGCCATCATCGGACCTTCGAAGGTCGACATGCCGTAGAACGCCAGCGATACCACGAGGAAGCGCAGGATCGGGTCGCTGCGCAACTTATGCCAGGCGCCGGAGAGGGTCATCATGCCGTTGATCATGCCGCCCCAGCTCGGTGCCAGCAGAATCAGCGACATCACCATGCCCAGCGACTGCGCCCAGTCCGGCAGCGCGGTGTAGTGCAAGTGGTGCGGGCCGGCCCAGATGTACAGGGTGATCAGCGCCCAGAAGTGCACGATCGACAGACGATACGAATACACCGGACGTTCGGCCTGTTTCGGCACGAAGTAGTACATCATCCCGAGGAAACCGGCGGTGAGGAAAAAGCCTACGGCGTTGTGGCCGTACCACCATTGCACCATCGCATCGGTTGCACCGGCGTACACCGAGTAGGACTTGGTAAAGCTCACCGGCAACTCAAGATTGTTGACGATGTGCAGGATCGCCACGGTGATGATGAACGCGCCGAAGAACCAGTTGCCCACATAAATGTGCTTGGTCTTGCGCTGCATGATCGTGCCGAAGAACACGATGGCGTAGGCGACCCAGACGATGGTGATCAGGATGTCGATCGGCCATTCCAGCTCGGCGTATTCCTTGGAACTGGTGTAACCCAGTGGCAGGCTGATGGCCGCCAATAGAATCACAAGCTGCCAGCCCCAGAAGCAGAACGCGGCGATTTTCGGCGCAAACAGCTGGGTCTGGCAGGTGCGCTGCACCGAGTAGAACGAACTGGCGAACAAGGCACAGCCGCCGAACGCGAAGATCACCGCGTTGGTGTGCAGCGGGCGCAGGCGTCCGAAGCTGGTCCACGGCAGGTTGAAGTTGAGTTCGGGCCAGACCAATTGAGCCGCGAGAAAAACCCCGAGCCCCATGCCGACGATGCCCCACACCACCGTCATAATGGCGAATTGGCGGACCACCTTGTAGTTGTAGGCGGTACTGATAGAAGTGTTCATGGTTCCCCATCCACGGTTCAGCCGAAGTGAGCGCCAACAGCGCGTCCTTCGCCTGGAGTTATAGGCAGACTAAAAGCGAGGCAAGCATGGACAAACAGCACAAGGCCAGTATTGACGGGGATCAATGGGCGCAGTGCCTGCGGGATCGTGGGTGGCTTTGGGATGCGGCTGTTGGCGAGGCTTCGGCGACGCTCATCCTCGCCCATGGTGCGGGGGCGCCGATGGACAGTGAGTGGATGACGGATGTGGCTGGACGCCTTGCTGGGCTGGGTATCAACGTGTTGCGGTTTGAGTTTCCTTATATGGCGCAGCGGCGGGTTGATGGGGTTAAGCGACCGCCGAATCCTGCGGGGAAATTGCAGGAGTGCTGGCGTGAGGTTTTCGCTGAAGTGCGACGTCATGTCGCTGGGGTTTTGGCGGTTGGCGGGAAGTCGATGGGGGGGCGGATGGCGAGTTTGCTTGCCGATGAGCTTGGCGCTGATGCGTTGGTTTGCCTTGGTTATCCGTTTTATGCGGTGGGGAAACCGGAGAAGCCTCGGGTTGAGCATTTGGCTTCTTTGCAGACTCGGACGTTGATCGTTCAGGGGGAGCGGGATGCTCTGGGGAATCGGGACGCTGTCGAGGCTTACGATCTATCGCCGAGTGTTGAGGTGTTTTGGCTGGCCTCTGGGGATCATGATTTGAAGCCGCTCAAGGTTTCCGGGTTTACGCATGAGCAGCATTTGGCTTTGGCGGCGGAGAGGGTTGCCGGGTTTCTTCGTTGAGGTTTGGTTTTGGGGTGTATATCCGTTGCTGCGGTTATGGCTGCTTAGGGTTCCGCCCTTACGGCGGGTCACTTTTGGCAAACGCCCCAAAAGTAACCAAAAGGTCTTGCTCCTACGTCCGGCCCGCTCGCTGAGGCTCGGGGTTCCTTCGCTCCGGGATTCATCCGGGGGCATCGCCTCCGGTTTGCTTCGCTGCACCTCCTCTCGATGTGTTTGGCTTCGCCAAACGGTCGCTGCGCTCCCACCCCCGGATAAATCCCTCCACTCAGCCTTCCGAAGTCGCCCGTGGATCAAGATCAAAAGCTGCAGCCGAGCTAACGCTCATCCTGTTGAGTGGTTAGGAGCCGATTGAAGTGCTGTTCAAAACCTGAGTTCAACTCGGTATCCCACGTCGGCGTACCTCGCCCAAACACTCCGTCAGTCCCCTCTCCCTCGGGGAGAGGGCTAGGGTGAGGGGTAAGGATTTCACTGACACACCACAAAAACTGAAAGCCCCCCAGCCCGGCATTTCCAGCGAATAAACACGATCGCGTCACCACGTTTAAAGTACACGAACCGTTACGCCATAAGGGCTACAACACCTTGCGTCGTTGCCTACGCGTACGCCAGAATCCGCCGGCTTACGCGGTTTGGAAAGGGCTATATCGTTTCCCTGTCACTGAAAAACAGTGATCGGGTTTGGTAGCCCGCTTCGAAACCGTCGTATGGCGTCACCATATGCAGTCCCTTATTTGGGGCTCAGATTTTATGGTGGGCATGCGCGGGGCTCCTTTGTGAGCGCCGGGTTTCCCGTTTCGACCGGTCTACCAACCCGCGTATGGCCACCACCCTTCGTTTGGTAGCGAGGGTGATGGCTCCTAAATATTCGAAACTGGAGTTAAATCTATGTTCAAAGCCACGCCTAACCCACCAGAAGCCGACCCAATCCTCCAAGACCCCGAGCTCGAGTCCCAAAAGACAAAAGAAGCCGCCGACCGCGCACTCGACTTTTACCTCGGCCCCGAAATTCCGAAGTACTTCCCACCCAAGGCCCGTCCCATCTACATGGTCGATCCCACGCTCGATGACGAAACACTGCTTGTCGAAGCCAGTGAATCACTGTCGTCAGCCAACGCCATGGCCGGCAATATCGCCAACTCGGTAAAAGGCCCGGAACGCAAACCGCTGCTGGCGCTGCAACAGCTGATCATGTTGAACGAGCTGCTGGTAAATCGACTGCTGGACAGGCTGCGCTTGCCACAGTAATCGCTGGTAACCGCGTGTAACGCCAAATCAAAAACAAAAAACCGGATAGCTCTCACTATCCGGTTTTTTGTTATCACCCACTAAATACATTTTCCGAGAACTGGCCAGCCAGTTAATCAAAAGTCGTCGAGGTCCAGATAGATGACTTTTCCCACGACCCATGGCTCAACAATCTCGTAATGCACCGTTCGCAGAAATGAACCCCACTCACTCCGGTTATGGGCATCCGGGCCAGTGATTGTCAGCAAAAGGTATTCATCCCGGAAAGCATCGTAGGCGTAGATAAGCCAGAAGTCGTTGTCAGGATCGTCAACCAGGGCAGTTCGATAATACTGGCGGTCTATTTTTGCCCACCGCGCCTGGGTCGCTTGGGTACTGGCCAGGTGGATGTGATGCATATCGCTGAGGTCGAGTCGTTCGTCTCGCCCAAAAATAGCGGGCAGTTCGCCGCACACTTTGTAGTTATAAAAATGAGCGGCGAAATTTTTCCAGTTGTTGATTTGTTCGAAAAGCGCAGAGATTTTGACTGCTGGCATCTATGGCTACTTTGTTATGGGTAGCTTGCCAGTGATCACATATTTATCGAACGCTTTCTGCCCATCACGCGCGGCTTGCCGGACATCAAGAAAAGTCAGTTCATCGCGAATGACTTTTTTGACTGGCTTGTCGATCTTTCTGGTGGTGGCCATCGGAGCCTCCAAAGGAGATGTATTCATACTGACCAGCTTAAGGGATTGGATTTCTACCGGCAAACGATAGAGCCGACCCCAAAGGTGCACCAGTCAGCGGATTCTGGCGTTCTTGTAGGGCATAGCGCCCCTATGTGTAGTCACGCGGTGAGCCACAATAAAAAACCCGGAAGCTCTCGCTATCCGGGTTTTTTGTATTGCAGAACAATCAGCGGTTAAACCGCTCCACCAACGAGTATTGCGTGTTGGCAGTCTTGGTCAGCTCTTCACTCAACAAAGCCGAGTTATGCGCCTGTTCCGAGGTCTGGTCCGCCAGTTCCGAGATGTTGCTGATGTTGCGGCTGATTTCTTCAGCCACGGCACTTTGCTCTTCGGTCGCGGCGGCGATCTGGGTGGTCATGTCGGTGATGTTGGCCACGGCTTCACTGATGCCGACCAGTGCCTGGTCTGCTTCCAGTACCCGCGCCACACCTTCTTCCGCCTGGCGATGGCCGGCTTCCATGGTTTGTACGGCGCTGGATGCAGTCTGCTGCAACTTGGCGATCAGGGCGTGGATCTGGCCGGTGGATTCGCTGGTGCGTTGTGCCAGTTGGCGGACTTCGTCGGCAACCACGGCAAAACCACGGCCCATTTCACCGGCACGCGCTGCTTCGATCGCGGCGTTGAGTGCGAGCAGGTTGGTCTGGTCGGCAATGCCTTTGATCACGTCGACCACGCCGCCGATTTCGTCGCTGTCCTTGGCCAGTTGGGTGACGGTCAGGCCGGTTTCACCGACCACGACCGACAGGCGCTGGATGGCTTCGCGGGTTTCGCCGGCGATGTCGCGGCCGCGGCCGGTCAGGCGATTGGCTTCCTGGGTGGCGTCGGCGGTGCGCTGGACGTGGCTCGCCACTTCTTGCGTGGTGGCGGCCATCTGGTTGACGGCGGTGGCGACCTGTTCGGTTTCCACGCGCTGACGTTCCAGACCGCTGGAGCTGTTGTGCGCCAGGGCGTCGGACTGTTTGGCCTGATCGGTCAGGTGCTCGGCGGTGTCCTGCAGACGGGTCAGGCAGGTTTTCAGGCGCGCTTCCTGGCTGAGGATCGACATTTCCAGACGCGCCTGGGCGCCACGGCTGTCGGTGTACATCTGCGCGATCAACGGGTCGGAGGTGGTCTGCTCGGCCAGACGCAGCAGGCGCTTGAGCCCGCGCTGTTGCCATTGCAGGCCCAGCAGGCCCAGCGGCACCGACAGACCGGCGGCGAGGGCGAAGCCCCACTGCGAGTTGAGGGTGGCGCCGATCATGAAGCTCAACTGGCTGACCAGAATGAACGGCAGCCAGTCCTGCACAATCGGCAGCCACTTGTCGCTCGAAGGAATCGCCGACTTGCCCTGGTTGATGCGTTGGTAGAGCGCTTCGGCACGGCGGATCTGTTCGGCGGTGGGTTTGACCCGCACCGACTCGTAACCGACCACCTGACTGCCATCGAACACCGGCGTTACATAGGCGTTCACCCAGTAATGATCACCGGTCTTGCAGCGATTCTTGACAATGCCCATCCATGGCAAGCCTTGTTTCAGTGTGCCCCACATGTGCGAAAACACCGCTGCCGGGACGTCGGGGTGACGGACCAGGTTGTGCGGCGCACGGATCAGTTCCTCACGCGAGAACCCGCTGATTTCGACGAAAGCGTCGTTGCAGTAAGTGATCACGCCTTTGGCGTCGGTTGTGGAAATCAACCGTTGCTGAGCCGGGAAAGTCCGTTCGCGTTGTGTAATGGGCTGGTTGTTACGCATGGTTTTTCAATCCGCAAGGCTTTGAAAGGTTGTCGGCGGGGTCGGCCATTTATTGAAATTTTTTTTCATTTATAAGTACGGCGTCGCAAAACGGCCCTTGCTTCAACCCGCGAGCATCGGATAGGTGAACAGGCCGAAATGCAGCAGGTTCAGACCAAAGTGCGTGGCGATCGCCGCGCCGAGCCCGCCAAAACGGTAGGCCAGACCATAGCCGACACCCGCCAGGCTCGCCAGCAACACCCAGTGCCAGCCGGCGCCCACATGCACCAGGCCGAACAGCAGGGACGCGAGCAGCAGCGCGAGGTTTTCGCCGTAGGGCAGGTGTTTGAAACGCCGGCTCAGGCCGCCCTGGATATAGCCGCGAAACAGAGCCTCTTCGACCAGCGTCACCAGCAGCAGATTGTTCAGCACCCACAGCCATGCCTGATCCGGCCACTTCGGCGCCCAAGTGATCATGCCCAGTAACACGGCGCCGCCCAACGCCAGAATCACGCTCAGCGTCAGTGCCAGCGCGGTGGCGTACACCGTCAGGCGCAATGAGCGTCGCGCGACGATCCACGGGCAGACCAATAGCAGCCAGAAGCCGATCAGCGGTTTGTCGAGATTCAGGTACATCGAGAACGGCACAGCGTTGTCGGTGAAGCGCTGGGGCTCGATGGCCCGGCCGTTGTAGAAACCCGGCAGCCAGTGCAGGGCCAGCGCCAGAGCCAGCACGATAAACAGGCCATGGCCGAGATAACGCCCGACCGGCACGGTTTGCTGGCGCACGGCGTAACCGGCGAAAACCAGCAGTGCAATGGAGATCAGCGCCAGCCAGCCGAGCTGGCCGAAACTCAGCGCCAATCCGTAACCAAGGCCGAGAAGCCCGAGATAGAGCCATGGCAGAGCTGTCATGGAAAGTCCTTGTGCACGATTTGTGGACAGGCTTTCTACACGGGTGGGGACGAGGGGACAAGTGAAGGTGTAGGGCTAAACCGGGACGCAGGCCCTGCGGGTTGGTCCCCGCAGGGCCTATGTTGCGCACGAATCAGCGCAGATTGAGCTTCGCCGCAGCACGCTCGGTGATTTCAGTGCGCAACTTCAATGAAGGCGCCGCACGCTTACGCGCCTCATCGACAACCGCACTCGGCGCCGTCTCCGGGCTGCCCGAATCAAACGGTGGCGCCGGCGCATATTCCAGCTGCAACTGCACCAGTTGCGCCGTATCGACACCGACCAGCTCTTGCGCCAACGTCAGGGCAAAATCGATCCCCGCCGTGATGCCGCCCCCGGTAAACAGATTGCCGTCGCGCACCACCCGATCCTTCACCGCAATCGCGCCCAGTGTCGGCAGCAGATCGTGATAAGCCCAATGCGTGGTCGCCCGTTTACCCTGCAACAGACCCGCCGCGCCGAGCACCAGCGAACCGGTGCACACCGACGTCACGTAACGCGCCTGCGCCGCTTGCGCCCTGATGAACGCCAGCGTCTGCTCATCTTCCATCAACGGCCCGACGCCTGCGCCGCCGGGTACGCAGATTACGTCCAGAGCCGGGCAATCCTCGAAGGTGGTGGTCGGTTTCAGCACCAGCCCGGTGCTGGCGGTGACCGGCACCAGATCCTTCCAGACCAGATGCACCTGCACCTCCGGCAACGAGGCCAGCACGTCGTACGGGCCGGTCAGGTCGAGTTGCTGCACCTGGGGAAACAACAGAAAACCGATCTGCAACGCCATGATTCTTCTCCGTGAAAGGGGTGGACGGCTTCACTGTAGGCGCGTAGGTTTTGGCGCATACGCCAATCAGCCCACGAATTACGCCAAATGCCGAAAACCATCCATGTCCTCGCATTCGCCAACGTGCAATTGCTCGATGTCACCGGGCCGTTGCAGGTCTTCTCCTCGGCCAACGACATTGCCCGCCAGCAGGGTTTGCCTGCGCCGTACGCACCGACGGTCATCGCCAGCGGCGGTGGGGCGGTGAACTCCTCTGCCGGGTTGGCGATGCTGGCCGAATCGCTGCCGGAGCAACCCAGCGATACGCTGATCATCGCCGGAGGCTGGGGCGTGTATGCGGCCTCTGAAGCTGCCGAGTTAGTGAGTTGGGTGCGAGAGCACGCGAACGGCTGCCGGCGCGTGGCTTCGGTTTGTACCGGCGCATTTCTGTTGGCGGCCAGCGGCTGGCTCGACGGTCGCCGGGTCGTCACCCACTGGACCCGCTGCGAACAACTGGCGCAGCAACACCCGCGCTTGCAGGTCGAGCCCAATCCGATCTTCATCAACGACGGCCCGGTCTGGACCTCGGCGGGCGTCACCGCCGGCATCGACCTGGCGCTGGCCATGGTTGAAGACGACCTCGGCCGCGACATGGCTCTGGACGTTGCCCGGCAACTGGTGGTGTTCCTCAAGCGCCCGGGCGGGCAATCGCAATTCAGCGTGACGCTGTCGCTGCAAAAACAGGGCAATCGCTTCGACGATTTGCACGCGTGGATCGCCGAACACCTGACTTGCGATCTGGGTATCCCGACCCTCGCCGAACAGGCCGGCATGAGCGAACGCAGCTTCGTGCGCCACTACCGCGCCGACACCGGCCAGACCCCGGCCCGCGCCATCGAACTGATCCGCGTTGAAACCGCTCGCCGGTTGTTGAGTGACACAGGTTTGCCGATCAAACGGGTCGCGGCCAACTGTGGATTTGGCAGTGAAGAAACCTTGAGACGCAGTTTCCTGCGGGCCATGGGCGTGACGCCGCAGGCGTATCGGGAGCGGTTTTCGGTCAGCGCTGCAGCAGATCCAGTAATGCCTTGAGCGTTTCGCCCGGCGCTTCCTCGGGAATGTTATGCCCGACACCCGCCAGCACCCGCCGCTCGTAAATCCCGGTGAAGTGGTGGGCATCTTCATCGTCTTCCGGCGCCGGGCCAACACCATCATCCGCACCGCACAGCGAAATCGTCGGCACGCCGATCGCCGGCTGTTTCTCCAGCGCCTGCTCCATCCCTTCCAGCGCCGGATCGCCCGGCGCATACATGAAGCGATGGCGATAAGAGTGAATCACCACCTCGACGAAATCCGGGTTGTCGAACGCCGGCGCGCTCAGCGGAAAACGCTCGGCGTTCCGCGCCCAGGTCGGTGACCACAATTGCCACAGCAACTCGCACAGCGCCCGACGATTCTGCGTCAGCCCTTCAACGCCACGGGGCGTGTGGAAGTAATACTGATACCAGAAGCGATGCTCGCTCTGCGGATCCAGCGGCTGGATCGAATTCGGAATGTCCTGCAGGTTGTAGCCATCGCCCGTCACCAACCCGCGCACCCGCTCGGGGAACAGCGCCGCCACAATGCACGCCGCCCGACCGCCCCAGTCGTAACCGCACAGCGTTGCTTGCTCGATCCCCAGTGCGTTCATCAAATCCAGCAGATCCTGCGCCAGCGCCGCTTGCTGGCCGGAACGCAACGTGTCCGGGCTGTTGAAACGGGTCGGGCCGTAACCGCGCAGATACGGCACGATCACCCGATAACCCTTGGCAGCGAGGGGCGGGGCGATTTCGTCGTAGGCGCGGGGGGAGTAGGGGAAGCCGTGGAGCAGGATGACCGGCATGCCGTTTTCCGGGCCGTGATGTTCATAGCCGATGGTCAGGCTTGGGGTCTGGCTGAATCGGATTTCGGCACGGGTCATGGAAAGTCTCCTTACACCTCGGCTTCCGCCACCTGATTGAAATACTTGCTGCGATCCGGGGTAAACGTCACCACCATCTTGGTCCGCGAGCAGGTCATGACCCGCTCGGCGCCCAGATCAATATCCAGATCCTCCCCGCGCAAACCCTGCCACTGGGCGAGGTATTTCAGTGATCCGTATTTTTCATTCTTCTTCAAGCTGCGACTGACCCCGCCTTTCCAGCCGAGTACCGGCAGTTCATCGGCACGGCAGCGTTGGGCGAGGTCGGGGAAGCGGGCGGCGCGCTGGCGGCCGATTTCCCAGCATTTGATCAGGCCCTTGTCGGCGGCTTCCCACAGTTCGTCGCGCTTGAGGCCGGTGCGCAGAGGGGTATCGATCTGGCGGTGGATGCGTTGGCTCATTCTGGTTCCTTGAATCGGGTTTTTATTGGACAGCTCCGCTGTGCCCGTTGCGGTGGATGGTAGGGGGGGATGTAACAGCTGGCAACAAGGTATTTCGGGGTGTAAGTGCGAAGGATGGGGAAGGCGTGCGGGGGGGGGATGAGTGTTTATCGGTGGTTAAACGCACATGGCGGCAGCCGGATGGCCGCTGATAACCCGCGTGGCCACGGTACAACAGGGTTCAGTGTTGGATGACTGAGGCGGGCATCAGGATATTCAAGTGGGGGGAGCTGACCCATTGACTCAGTCTTTTCCTACAAATTCTGAAGGGTAAAGGCATTTTTCTGACAATGTCTGGTGCTATTTCAGGTGGGAAGACAAGTACATAGATGACGGGAGATGACGGGAGATAACTGGACATGACGAAGTCGCATCGCGATGCGGTCATGCCCAGACGCACAATTGCAGTGTTGGTCACGCCACGAAAGGCGATTCCTGAATCTTTTTCAGGTACGGAGTCAGTAGTTTTGCGTCGAACTCCGGTTCTTGTATGCCACTGTCTTCAAGAAAACGCTGGACGTTGGTGCAGCCCCAAAGATAGGTGTTCTGGTAAAGCTCCACGGTGGACTGGTTGTTGACGATCTTGTCCCGAAACAGGCTCGACAGGGGGTAAAGCGGGGCTCGGGGGTTGGATTTCCAGAGATCGACCCAGTCGTTGAACGGCAGGCGGGTGAATGTCAGGCCGCAATGGGTTTCCAGACGAGCGAAAAAATCCTCAAGGGTCAGGTTTTTCTCGGGCGAGGGGATGAGATTGAATTTTTTGCCAAGGGCCAGCGGGTTGCGGGAAATTCTGCCAATTGCTTCGCACATGTAATCGACGGTCGTCAGTCCTTCGCGCAGGTTGGTCAGTGCGGGTATGGCTTTGAATGCCAGACAGGTCTGGATCAGACGGCTCCACCATTGATATTCGGCAAATTCGCCGGTACGGCTGTCGCAAGTGGCGTAACCCAGGCGAAAGGTCATCAGCGGCAGGCCTTTTTCCGCGGCCAGATCGGCAATCTTTTCCATGACCCATTTGCTGCGCACGTAGCCCAGGTCGGTCACGACGGCGGGCAGATTCTGATCGATGTCGTCGTGCTCATACATCGTGGTTTTACCCGTGTGCAAATGCCCCCAGCTGTACACCGAAATGGTCGACAGCAGGATCAGCGGTTTGAGTCGGCTGCGGGCGGCAAAGTCGATGATCTGTTTGAGCCCTTCAACATTGTCCTTCTTCATGTGGGAGTACGGCTGAATGAAATTGACCGCACTGGCGCAGTGGTAGACGACGTCAATCTGAATGCCCAACTGCGCGTACAACGACTGCTCCATTGCGAACTGCGGTTGTGACAGATCGCCGGGGAAAGTGACAATACGGGCCAGCGCATTGGCGTCGAGCTGAATTTTGTAGCGTTCAAGCGTGGCGGTCACACGTTGCCGGGCCAATGGAAGGCTGGCGGCCCTCACTGGACAATGAATCTTTGCATCGGTTGTCCTCAGCAGTGTTTCAAGCAAGTGAACTCCAATGAAGCCCGTTGCCCCGGTAAGCATGATGTGTTTCGGCTCTGTCAGTTGCGGCTCGCTGAAATGGTCGGGCGGAGCGAACGTCGACGGCAGGCTTATGTCGTCTTGCAGCGTGCGCACCGGCTCGCTTTGCGGTACTGGGGCACTGGCGTTCTTCCTTCGATTCAGCTCTGCGGCCAACGCTTTGATGGAGCGAAACTCGTAGAAATCCCGGACATACGCAGGGACCTGAAGGTGTTCCGAGATGTCGCGCAGCACTGCCGCCGCCATCAATGAGTGACCTCCGACCGCATAAAAGTCATCGCCAGTGGTGAAATCGGCATGGCCCAAATGCTTCTGCCAGATGGCAACGATGCGGGCCTCTGCTTCATTGGCGAAATCGATTGTCCGTACATCTCCGGATGCGGCGGCGAAGCGTGCCTGAAGTGCCTGTTTGTCCGTTTTGCCATTGAGGTTGCAAGGAATGGCATCCAGCAGAAAATAGCGCGCCGGCAACATATAGTCCGGCACTTCTTTTTTCATGCCGATTTTCAAAGCACTGATCAGGAGGCTTGCCTGTGCATCGGTCGTTGGCACGATGAAGGCAATCAGGCGTTTGCCGGCCGGCCCTTCGTTCGCGTCCACCCAGATGACTGCCGCCTTCACACCGGGCTGACGCGAGAGGACTGCCTCCACATCACCCAGTTCGATCCGGTAGCCGCGGATCTTCAGTTGGTCGTCGTTACGCCCCAGGTACTCAATGCTGCCGTCGGGCAGGAAGCGTGCGAGGTCGCCAGTGCGATAAGCCCGCAGGTTACAAGAAGGCAGTGTGATGAAGCGCTGCGCCGTCAGTTCCGGGCTGGACAGGTAGCCGCGCGCCAGGCATTGGCCGCTGATGAACAGCTCACCCATGCTGCCTGCTGAAACAGGCTCGAGTTTTTCATCCAGAATGAACACTCGTGTGTCAGCCACGGGAAACCCTATCGAGGACACACCTGGATCGCCGGACTGATCGAACCGCCGACACGTTGCATAGATCGTCGCTTCCGTGGGGCCGTAGTAATCCACCAATGTGTAGTTCAGGCGTTGAGTATCGATGGGCGGCAGTTTCTCACCCGCTGTAAACAGATACCGCAAGGCATGATTCGGGGTGTGGGGGTAGCCGATCAGTTCTCTGACCAGGGCCGTCGGAACATAGGCGTGGGTGATCGAGTGTTCGCGGTAGAAATCATGCAGGTCAGCAACGCTGCTGCGTATTTCATCCGGCAGGATGTACAGCCTGGCGCCTGCGCACAGCGTTGCCCAGATCTCCCATTGCGAAACGTCAAAGCTGGGGCCGACCATCATTGTCGTACGGCAGTCACTGTTCATCCCAAATCGGTCGTTGTGCCATTCGATCAGGTTCAGCAACGAATGGTGTTCAATCTCGACCCCTTTGGGCTGTCCCGTCGTGCCAGACGTGAAAATCACGTACACGACATCCTCGGCCTTGAGCATGAGCGATGGGGGGAGAGCAGATGAAGGGGCCTCGAGCAGGGTCTTGATGGATTGCTTGGGTACTGCACTATCCGTGGCATCGTCGCTGTCGGTCACCAGTACCACGTCAGCCCCGCATTGATCGATGATGCTGCGTTTGCGGCTATCCGGCAGGCGGGCATCGATCGGCACATGACAGGCGGTGGACTTGATGACCCCGAGCTGAGCGACGATCAGCTCGATGGACCGGTGCCCGATGATGGGCACCCGTTGACCCTGTTTGATGGCGTTCTGAATCAGATAGCTGGCGACTTTCTCACTTTCGCTATCGAGTTCAGCGTAAGTGACCTGTCGTTCAGGACTGTGGAGGGCAATGTGATGGGGAAGCTGCTTAACGTTCTGTTTGAAAAGCTCCAGGACAGTTTGAGGTTGCATGATGACGCTCCGGTCAGTGCCCCGTCCAAACCGCATTTTGTTCTTCGTAGCCAAAATATTGTGGGGCATCCTCATTTTAGGAAGCTGTGGGGAATCACGGTCCTTGCTGCCTAGAGCGTGTTTTCATAGGGGATAGCCAAGTGTGGAATATAAGGAAACGTTCACTCACGGCTGCCAGTAATTCTTCTCCCCACTCAACTTGCGATCAAGAAAACTCGCCGCACTGATCAACGCCAGATGGGTTAACGCCTGGGGCGTGTTGCCCAGATGCCGGCCGCGGTTGTCGAATTCCTCGGCGTACAACCCCAGCGGATTGGCGTAGCGCAGCAGTTGCTCGAATTCCAGATGAGCCTTTTCAACTTGCCCGGCGCGGGCCAGGCATTCGACGTACCAGAACGAGCACGCGGCGAAGGCGCCTTCAGTGCCGGACAAACCGTCGATGCCGGCATCGTCGTTGCGGTAGCGGTAAACCATGCCGTCGCGCACCAGATGTTTCTCGATGGCTTCCAGCGTCGCCAGCCATTTCGGATCCTTGGCGCTGACGAAGCGCACCAGCGGCATCAGCAGCATCGAGCCATCCAGCGCCGTGCCGCCCTGGTATTGCACAAAATGTCCGCGCTCTTCGTTCCAGAAGTTGTCCCAGATGTCGGCGTGGATCGCCTGACGGGTCTGGTCCCAGCGGGCGAACGGTGCCGGCAGCGAGCGTTTTGAAGCCAGGCGGATCGCCCGGTCCAGCGCCACCCAGCACATCAGTCGCGAGTGCAGGAAGTGATGTTGCTCACCGCGCATTTCCCAGATGCCTACATCCTTGGTCTGCCAGGTCTCACAGACCTGGTCGACCACTTCCATCACGTGTTTCCAGCCTTCGTGGGAAATCGCGTCGCCGTATTTGTTGACCAGATAAACGGCGTCCATCAGTTCGCCGAAGATATCCAGTTGAATCTGGTCGTACGCGCCATTGCCGATCCGTACCGGTTTCGCGCCGCCATGGCCGGACAAATGCGTGAGTTCGGTTTCCGGCAGTTCCTGGCGGCCGTCGATCGCATAGAGGATGTTCAGCTTCATCGACGACTGGCCGCAGCAGTCGCTGACCCGCCCGCGCAGCCAGCGCATGTAGGCGTTGGCTTCGTCGACAAACCCCAGGCGCATGAAGGCGTAGACGGTGAACGAGGCGTCGCGGATCCAGGTGTAGCGATAGTCCCAGTTGCGTTCGCCGCCGGGTGTTTCCGGCAGGCCGAAGGTGGCGGCGGCGAGGATTGCGCCGTGCTGGCGTGAGGTCAACAACTTCAGAGCGAGGGCCGAGCGGTTGACCATTTCCCGCCAGCGACCGCGATAGTTGGACTGGCCGATCCAGTCGCGCCAGAACTTCAGCGTGCGTTCGATGCACAGCTGCGCGGCGCCTTCGGCAAAGCGCGGATCGTCGCTGGCGCCGAGCATGAATGCGGCAGTCTGATTCTGCTTGAGGGTGAATTGCCCGACCGCCGCAGCGTGATCGACGCTCAAGGTTTGATCCGAGGCCAGGCGCAGCGTCGGCTGCCCGCTGGCGCTGAACAGCACATCCTGTTTATCGATGACGGCGCGGGTCTCAGCGCGGGCGTAGTCATGCCGAACGGCGCAGCGCAGGTGAAACGTCGCCTGCCCGCTGACCACCCGAACTCGGCGCATCAACAGCGGCAAGGCATCGTCGTTGTCGCCAATCGGCAGCAGATCGGTGATTTCCACCACGGCGTGGTCGCTGAGCCAGCGGGTTTGCAGGACATTGGTGTCCGGCAGGTAGATCTGCTCGCGCCGGGCATCGGGCAGGTCCGGCGCGAGCTGAAAAATCCCCGCGTCGGGGGTATCGAGCAGCGAACAGAAGATCGATGGGCTGTCGAACTCCGGCCAGCAGAAAAAATCCACGCTGCCCTTGTCATTGACCAGCGCGGCGCTGCGCAGGTCGCCAATGATGCCGTGGGCGTCGATGGGGCTTTGTCGTTCGGATTGATGCTCAGCCATTGCCACGGAACTCCGGATAGAGGCTCATGCCGCCGTCGATGAACAGGGTGGTGCCGACGATGTAGTCGGAGGCATCGGAGGCGAGAAACACCACCGCGTTGGCCACGTCCTCGACATCGCCGATGCGCCCGTAAGGGATGAGTTTGAGCAGGGCCTGGCCCGCATCGCCTTCGGTGGCGTCCTTATTGATGGCCGTGCTGATCGCCCCCGGCGCGATGCCGTTGATGCGGATGCGCTGGTGGCTGACTTCCTGAGCCAGGGTCTGCATCAACTGATCGACGCCGCCCTTGGACGCTGCGTAATTCACGTGTCCGGCCCATGGAATGCGCTGGTGCACCGAACTCATGTGGATGATCTTGCCGGCAGCCCGGGACACGCCTTCGCGCACGCCCTGGCGGTTGAAGATCCGCAGCGCGGCGCGGGCGCAGAGGAACTGGCCGGTGAGGTTGACGCCGATCACCGCGTTCCAGTCGGCCAGCGACATATCCACAGCCGCCGCGTCTTTTTGCAGGCCGGAGTTGGCCACCAGAATGTCCAGCGTTCCAAAGGCGTCGAGGGTCTGTTGGAACAGCCGCTCAACGTCTTCCTCCTTCGAGACATCGGCGCCGATGGCGATGGCTTGGCCACCGTCGGCGACGATCTGCCGGGCCAGCGCTTCGGCGGGCTCGGCCTGACGGTTGTAGTTGATGACCACGGCAGCACCGGCAGCGGCCAGGGCTTTGGCGGCACCGTGGCCGATGCCGGAACTGGCGCCGGTGACAAGAGCCACTTGGCGGGCGAGGGAAATCTGCATGAACGGTCGCGCCTTATGCGGGGATCTGATCTGCTGACCGGCATCCTTGAGTCAGAGTTCAGCGTGAATGCGAAGGGGCACGTAATCAAGTCGAGCCCCGCAGGGCTGGACGGGTTCAGATATGGTACCGGGCACTGTGTTTATGCCACTCCAGATTGCCACCGATCCATGTACTCAATCCTGTGAGATAGCGCCGCAATACCGGCGAGCGCGTGCCTTTCATCAGCGTTCCATGCAGGCGTTCGTATTCTTCCATCACTGCGTCATGGATATCGGCTGCCAGGTCGATTGCCTCTTGAAGCGAACAGTTGTGCCTGGCTGCCAGCAGATAAGGCAGCTTGAAGTCGCCGGTTTCGTTCAGGTGCTCTTTGTAAGCGGAATACAGATCGTTGACCAGAGTGGTCGCCAGCGAAGCCAGTGCGGTGATGTGGTGAATCTCTGGACGGGAATATGTGTTGGCCGGGACTTCGTAGCCGCCAATCGGATCGATCAATACCAGGCAAGGCCAGAAGCTGTTGACCTGCCGACTGGCCAGGTATTCGGCGACGGTGGGTTGAGTGCCATAGAGGCGCCAAGGACCTTCCGCCGCCATGGTGACGAACATGGCGATGGTGATCTGGCGTACCCGGGCGACTTGCGAGGGCGTGCAGAATTGGGCGACCCGTTTCATGTAAGCCAGCAATCCTCTGATCACTGGGTCGCGTATCTGCTGTTTTACGAGTTCTTTGTCGAACGGTGCAGGCACATAGGGCGGGTCGATCGCGGTGAGGGCGAACGATAAGTGTTCGGCCACTGTCTCGGGGCGACCGCCGAGGGATTGATCGTCGCAATAGTGATCGTCCACCGCAAACAACGCCGCAAAGCATTGCGCTGCGAGTAACAGTCGATTCGGATCATTCGTGTCGGCGTGGCACAGCATTGCATAGCGACCGAAGTCGCTGGCGCGGATTTTTTCCTCTTTGCCGGCAAAGATTCCCACGCTCGGTATCCAGGCCATCAGGCGATCGTTGACTTCCTGGCCCAGCGCATCATCAATGCGCGTAGGCGGCGGGCAGCGTACGGCGCGGATGATAAAGGGTGCAGTCGCGCTGCGTGGTGTCGGGGCAATGGATTGATTCATGGTGCGATCCTTTATTCGCGGTCGATTGTGGTGCTCACCGACGCGGTTCCTGGGCAGGGGTGACAGGTCCATGTAAAACCTTTGGCAGAATTTACGCACCTGTCAGGTTTGACAGGTGCGCAGCTCAATGGACGAGCGGTCAGCGACCCGCCCGAAGCGTCAGGCAGGCAATTGGCGAAGCCAAGACCCTGAACTTTTCGCGGGAGCACTCCCTTCACACTCCACCAACAATTCCTCGCTTCCCCGCCCGTCAGGCTTTGTGGCAACTTGGCCGCCCCTGATGAGGCTGCATCCGATGGCAAACCCTTACCGCGAACTGTTTAACGCCCCCGGCGCCCGGGCTTTTGTGATTGCCGCGATGATCGCGCGCATGCCGATTTCCATGACCGGCATCGGCGTGATCACCATGCTCTCGCAATTGACCGGCGGCTACGCGTTGGCGGGTGGGGTGGCGGCGACGTTTGCGCTGGCCACGGCGTTTTGTGCGCCGCAGGTGTCGCGACTGGTGGATCGCTTCGGTCAGGGGAGGGTGCTGCCGGTGGCGGCGCTGATCGGTGGGGGCGCGTTGTTGATGTTGCTGTTGTGCACCCGTTTGCAGGCGCCGACCTGGACCCTGTTTGTCTGCGCAGCACTGGCCGGTTGCATGCCGAGCATGTCGGCGATGGCACGGGCACGCTGGACCGAAATCTATCGCGGCCAGCCGCAGTTGCAGACGGCTTATGCGTTGGAGTCGGTGCTCGACGAAGTCTGCTTTATCGTCGGCCCGCCGCTCTCGGTAGGCTTGTGCGTCGGCGTGTTTCCCGAGGCCGGGCCGCTGGCGGCGCTGTTGATGTTGGCCATCGGCGTCACGGCGTTCGTCGCCCAGCGCAGTACTGAGCCGCCGGTGCATCCGCACGAATCGCAGCATCAGGGTTCGATCATTCGTTCGAGCGACGTGCAATGGCTGCTGGCGTTGATGCTCGCCATGGGCGTGATTGTCGGCGTGGTGGATGTGGTCAGCGTCGCGTTCGCCCAGCAGCAGGGTCAGCCGGCGGCGGCGAGCATCGTGCTGTCGGTGTACGCCATCGGTTCCTGTCTGGCCGGTATCGCCTTCGGTGCGATGCGCTCGAAGCTGCCGTTGCCGCGCCTGTTTCTCTACGGCGGTCTGGCGACCGCGGTGACCACTTTGCCGCTGTTGCTGGCGAGCAACATTTTCGGGTTGGCCGTCGCGGTGTTCATCGCCGGCCTGTTCTTCTCGCCGACCCTGATCGTGGCGATGGCGTTGATCGAGCGCATCGTGCCGCCGGCCAAACTCACCGAAGGCCTGACCTGGCTGGTGACGGGTTTGAGTATCGGTGTGGCCATCGGCGCGGCGGGTTCCGGCGCACTGGTGGATGCGTTCGGCGCCCGCAGCGGCTTCTGGCTGGCGATTGCCGCCGGGGCGGTGGTGCTGGGCTCGGCGGTGCAGAGTTTCCGTCATTTGAAGTGATCGTCACCCGGACTAATTCCCGTCGTGCCTCATCCGTTCTCTTTTACAGATAACCCATTGAGGTAAACGCGGTGACAAAGCTGACACTGCTGTGCCTGCCCTATTCGGGCGCCAGCGCCATGGTCTACAGCCGCTGGCGGCGCCAGTTGCCGTCGTGGATGCAACTGCAACCGGTGGAGTTGCCCGGACGCGGCGCGCGCTACGACGAACCCCTGCAAATCGACATGCGGGCCCTGGCCCGGCAACTGGCTCGCGAGCATAAACCTTCGCTGCAGGCGCCCTATGCGCTGTTCGGGCATAGCCTGGGCGCGCTGCTCGCGTGCGAGCTGGCCCACGCCTTTCGCGATCTTGGTGCACCCGAGCCGGTGGCGCTGTTCGCCTCCGGCACGGCCGCCCCGAGCATGCGCAGCGATTACGACCGAGGTTTTTCCGAGCCGCGCAGCGACGAAGAGCTGATCGAACAGCTGCGCACCTTTCAGGGCACCAGCGAGGAAGTACTGGCCAATCAGGAGCTGATGAGCCTGACACTGCCGGTCCTGCGCGCCGATTTCATGATGTGCGGACGCTTCACGCCGATCGAGCGGCCACTGCTCAATTGCCCGGTGCATGTGCTGGGCGGCAAGGAGGACCGCGCAACCACAGAACAGTTGATCGGCTGGAGCAAAGAGACGCTGGGCAGTTTTTCGGTGGACATGATGACCGGTGGGCACTTCTTCATTCATGAGCATGAAGCCCGGGTCATCCGCACGCTCAAGAATCACCTGGAAGCCCATCACCGGCGCCATGCGCTGTCGGCGGCACCGGCGCTGTAAGGCGCGGTTCACCTATCGAGTGTTTTGAGGAGGCCAGTCATGGCTGTTGCTGAGGGATTTTCCGTCCGTCCGTTGTTGCCGCATCGCGGTCGCCTGCCGCTGCTGGTGGAGGCGAGCGACGCCGATACCGATTTGCTGGCGGTGTTCGACGAATTGAAAGCGCTGGTCGATGAGCACCTGCTGCAAGACGGCGGTGTGCTGTTTCGCGGGTTCCGGCTGGAGGGTGCGGAGCGCTTTCGCGAGTTTGCGGCGAGCTTCGGCCATCCGCTGCTGAACTACGAGTTCGGCTCCACGCCACGTACCAACGTGACGCAGGGGGTATACACCTCCACCGAATACCCGGCGCACCAGAGTATTCCGCTGCATAACGAGCAGGCCTACTCCCGGGACTGGCCGATGAAGATCTGGTTCTACAGCATGATCGCGGCCAGGTCCGGTGGCGAAACGCCGATTGCCGACAGTCGCGAAGTGTATCGCCGGATTCCGCTGGCGATCCGCGAACGCTTTGTCAGCAAGGGTCTGATGTATGTGCGCAACTTCGGCAACGGCCTGGATGTGGCCTGGGAAGATGTGTTCAACACCGAAGATCAGGCAGAGGTCGAAGCCTACTGTCAGGCCCACGGCATTGTCTGCGAGTGGAAGGACGACGGTGAGCTGCGTACCCGCCAGACCTGTCAGGCGGTTGCCCGGCATCCGGTCACCGGGGACATGGTCTGGTTCAATCAGGCGCACCTGTTCCACATCTCCAACCTGCAACCGGAGGTGCGCGAGAGCCTGCTGGACATCGTCGATGAAGAAGACCTGCCGCGTAACGTCTACTACGGTGACGGTTCGCCCATCGAGGATGAAGTGTTGAGCCAGATTCGTGCGGTGCTCGACGAATGCGCCATCAGCTTTCCGTGGCAGGAGGGTGATGTACTGATGCTCGACAACATGTTGTCGGCCCATGCCCGCTCGCCGTTCGAAGGCCCGCGCAAGGTGATCGTGGCCATGGCCGAAGGTCACTCCCAGGACGCACTCTGACCCGTCGCATCAGTTGAGCGGGTGATTGTCGAAGCCGGTCGTGAGCCGGCTTCGGCGTTTGTGCGCCAGTCCCGGCAACCGTCGGCCGGTGATTGCCCGGCCCGCTAAATCATTGCGTTTGTCATTCGTTCTTGTTGATACGACCGGGCCTCCTGGTCACGCCGCCGATCAGCAAGGACCCAATGCATGAATGCCGCAGACGCACAGAAACTAGCCCGCCGCTTTATCGAATTGCCTCAGGACAAACGTCGTTTGTTTCTCGCCGGCATGGCCCGTGAAGGGATCAATTTTGCGCAGCTGCCCATGACCGCCTGCATTGGGGCCGCCGAGCGTGACGGCCTGTCCTATGCCCAGCAGCGGATGTGGTTTCTCTGGCAGATGGATCCGCAAAGCGCCGCCTACAACCTGCCGATGGCTGTGCGCCTGAACGGTGAGTTGCAGCCCGAGGCGCTGGAGCAGGCGTTCAGTCTGCTGGCGGCGCGGCATGAGTGCCTGCGCACCACGTTCGGTCAGGAGGGCGAGCAAGCCTTTCAGAAAGTCGCCGAACCGCAGCCCGTCAAGCTGACCCTCACTGACTTGAGCGCGTTGCCCGAGGAACAGCGCTGGCCGCTGGCCCGACAGCACATGATGGCGGAGGCCACGCAAGCCTTCGATCTGGAAAACGGGCCGTTGCTGAGCCTGCGTCTGCTGCGGCTGGACGCACAGGAACACGTGCTGTTGCTGACGTTGCACCACATCATTGCCGACGGCTGGTCGATGAACATTCTCATCGATGAATTCATGCGCACCTACGATGCGCTGGTGGCCGGGCGCGAGCCACAATTGCCGGCGATCACCGTGCACTACCGCGACTATGCGCTGTGGCAACGCAGCTGGCTGGAGGCGGGCGAGCGCGAGCGTCAGCTCGACTACTGGCGCGCGCAACTGGGCGACGAACACCCGGTGCTTGAATTGCCGACCGATCGTGCGTACCCGGCCCAGGCCAGTCACCGTGGCGCGCGTCTGGAAACGGTCATCGACGCCAGCCTGCGCCAGGATCTGAAGAACCTTGCCCAACGTCAGGGCGTGACCCTGTTCGTGGTCCTGCTGGCGGCGTTCAAGACCTTGCTGCATCGCTACAGCGGCCAGACCGACATTCGCGTCGGCGGCCT
Organism: Pseudomonas sp. GW456-12-1-14-TSB6; assembly: GCF_059424205.1. NCBI lineage: Bacteria > Pseudomonadati > Pseudomonadota > Gammaproteobacteria > Pseudomonadales > Pseudomonadaceae > Pseudomonas > Pseudomonas sp. GW456-12-1-14-TSB6. The sequence continues at coordinate 38,079 of NZ_JBWKZE010000009.1, read as the reverse complement.
GATCGCCAACCGCACCCGCAGCGAAACCGAAGGCTTGATCGGCTTCTTCGTCAATACGCAGATCCTGCGCAGCGTGGTTACCGCGAACAGCCGTTTCGCCGATCTGTTGCAGAGCCTGCGCCAGTGCGCGGCCGGCGCGCAGTCCCATCAGGATCTGCCGTTCGATGCCTTGATCGAAGCCCTGCAACCGGCCCGCAGTCAGAGCCATAACCCGCTGTTCCAGGTGATGTTCAACCACCAGCCGCTGGTGACCGATTTGCAGCAGGCGCAGCTGGCATCCGGCTTGCGGGTCGGTTACCTGACCGAGGAACAACTGACCGGCAGCGGCCGGGAGCATGCGGCCACCAGCGATCTGATGCTCGATACCCGTGAAGAGGGCGAGCAACTGTTCGCCGCGTTCACCTACGCCACCGACATTTTCGACGAGTCCACCATCGCCGCGCTGGCCGGGCACTGGCGCAATGTGCTGGTGTCGGTCTGCCGTGATCCGCAGCAGTTGATCGGCAACCTTTCGATGCTGGACGTCGCCGAGCAGGAAAGTCTGATCCAGGCCACTGAAGAGAGTCCGCGACTGGACAGCTTTCAGACCCTGTTCGAAGCGCAAGTGGCGCGTACGCCCGAGGCGCCGGCGGTGATTCTGGCGAGCGAGCCGTCACCCTCGATCAGCTATGCCGAACTGAACCGGCGCAGCAATCGCCTGGCCCATCAACTGCGCGCCCGGGGTGTCGGCCCGGACGTGCTGGTCGGCGTGGCGCTGGGGCGTTCGCTGGAACTGGCTGTCGCCTTGCTCGCCGTGCTCAAGGCCGGCGGCGCCTATGTGCCGCTGGATCCGCAGACGCCGGGCGAGCGTTTGCGCCATGTGCTCGACGACAGCGGACTGAACCTGTTGCTGACCGACCGTCAGACGCTGGCCGCTCTGCCGGCTCTCGATGGCGTGCAAAGCCTGTGTCTGGATACGCTGCCGGAGGATGGGCTCAGCGACAATCTGCCGGTGACGGTCGAGCCGCAGAACCTGGCCTACGTGATCTACACCTCCGGTTCGACCGGTCGGCCCAAGGGCGTGTCGATCAGTCATGCCGCGCTGAGCGAGTTCATCGAGCGCGCCATCGACTACAGCGACCTGCGCGAAGGCGACCGGGTCTTGCAGTTCGCGACCAGCAGCTTCGATGGCTTCGTCGAGCAGTTTTTCCCGCCGCTCTGTCACGGCGCGAGCGTCGTGCTGCGCGACGCACGGCTGTGGGACAGCGCGACATTGCATCAGGTGATCCTCGAGCACGGCATTACCCTGGCCGACTTGCCGGCGGCGTACTGGTACTGGCTGGTGCAGGAATACGCCGCCCATCCTCCAGCGCATTTCGGTGCGCTGCGCCAGATACACGTGGGCGGCGAGGCGATGGCGGTGGACGGTCTGCGCCTGTGGCAGCAGGCCGGGCTGGGTCATGTGCGCCTGCTCAATACCTACGGGCCGACCGAGGCCACCGTGGTGTCGACGATCCACGACTGCTCGGCGCTGACCGCTGACGCCGTGTCGTGGCGCGGCATTCCGATTGGTCACGGTCTGGCCGCACGTCGTCTGTACGTGCTGGACGATGACTTGAACCTGCTGCCGCAAGGCGCGGTGGGCGAGTTGTACATCGGTGGTCCGGGCCTGGCGCGCGGCTATCACCGACAGCCGACCCTGAGCGCCGAGCGCTTTATTGCCGACCCGTTTGCCAGCGGCGAGCGCCTGTACCGCACCGGCGACCGCGCACGTTTGCGCGCCGATGGCGCGGTGGAATACGTCGGTCGCGTGGACCATCAAGTGAAGATCCGCGGTTTCCGTATCGAGCTGGGTGAAATCGAATCGCGCCTGCAGCAATGCCCGGGCATCCGTGAGGCCGTGGTGCTGGCCTTGCCGCTCAATGGCAGCCTGCAACTGGTGGCGTATCTGGTGGCCGATCAGGACGTGCTCGACGGGGTGGCCGGTCAGTCGGCGTTCCGTCAGCAGGTCAGGGCTTCGCTGCAAGCCAGGCTGCCGGACTACATGGTGCCGGGCCATCTGCTGCTGTTGGCGGAATTGCCACTGACGCCGAGCGGCAAGCTCGATCGCAAGGCCTTGCCGGCGCCGGACATGGACCAATTGCAGGTCGATTACCGCGCCCCGCAATCGGACGTCGAGCAAGCCCTGGCGCAGATCTGGGCGGATGTCCTGCAAGTGCCTCGCGTCGGTCTGGACGATCACTTCTTTGAGCTGGGCGGCCATTCGCTGCTGGCGGCGCAAGTGATCGGCCGGATCAAGAAACAGCTGAACGTGGTGTTGCCGCTGCGCAACCTGTTCGAAAAGCCGCTGCTCGGTGAACTGGCCCAGGCAGTGGCGCAGTTGGCCGACGGTGCAGCGGATAACGACTGGTCCGACATGGACCTGTTCATGAATGAATTGGAAGGAGAAGAAGTATGAGCGGCACCATGGCGGAGCGCATCGCTAAAAGGTTCGTCGGCTTGCCGCTTGAGCAGCGTCGGCTGTTTCTGGCCAGGCTGCGCGAAGAGGGCAAGGATTTCAGCCTGCTGCCGCTGCCGGTCAGTCGTCACGACTGCGCGCAGATCCCGCTGTCGTTCGCTCAGCAGCGTTTGCTGTTTCTCTGGCAGCTCGAACCGCAGAGCGCCGCGTACAACATGGCCGCCGGCCTGCGCCTGAAAGGACGGCTGGACGAAGCAGCGCTGACCCGCTCGTTCGATCACCTGCTGGCGCGCCATGAAGTGCTGCGCACGGTGTTCCGCACCGACGGCGACCAGCCGCATCAGGTGATCCTTGACCCGCAGGGTGTTGCGCTGGAACGCATCGACTTGACCGGTGTTGCCGCGCAAGAACGCGAGCAGGCGCTGGCCGAGCACGTGCAGAAGGTGACGGCGCAGTCGTTCGATCTGCGCCACGGCCCGTTGCTGCGCGCCAGTCTGTTTGGCCTGGCGGACGATGAGTTCGTGCTGGTGGTGAGCATGCACCACATCGCCTCCGACGGCTGGTCGATGGACGTGATGGTCAAGGAATTCGTGCAGTGCTATCAGGCGTTCAGCCTGGAGCGCGAACCGCAGTTGCCGGCGCTGGCCTTGCAATACGCCGACTACGCCATCTGGCAGCGGCGCTGGCTGGAAGCGGGCGAGGGCGAGCGTCAACTCGATTACTGGCGCCAGCAACTGGGTGAGGAGCATCCGCTGCTGGAAGTCGCCCCGGACTTCGCCCGGCCGCTGACCCAGAGTTTTGAAGGCCAGACCCTGAGCTTCGATTTCGGCGCGGATCTGTCGCGTCAACTCAACGGCTTTGCCCGTGCTCAAGGCATCAGTCTGTTCATGCTGGTGCTGGCCGGTTTTTCGCTGTTCCTCTCGCGTCACGCCGGCGAGCGTGACATCCGTGTCGGCGTGCCCAACGCCAACCGCAGTCGCGCCGAGGTCGAAGGGCTGATCGGCTTCTTCGTCAATACCCAGGTGCTGCGCTGCGAGGTGGATGAGCGAGGCAGTTTCGAGGACTTGCTGGCGCGGGTGCGCGAGGCGTCATTCGGCGCGCAGGCCCATCAGGAGCTGCCGTTCGAGCAACTGGTGGACGAACTGGTCGCCGAACGCACGTTGGGGCACAACCCGTTGTTCCAGGCCAAGTTCAACCAGAACGTCGGCATGCAGAAACAGCGTTCGATGGCGTTGCCGGGCCTGACCGTGGCGGAGTATCCGCTGGACAAGGACGGCACGCACTTCGATCTGGCGCTGGACATCACCGATGACGGCACGTTGATCCACGGGCAGATGACCTACGCCAGCGACCTCTATCGACACGCGACGGTTGAAGGTTTTGTCCCGGCGCTGCTTGGTCTGTTCGGTGCTCTGCTGAAAGCGCCACAAGCGCCGCTGCACACCGTGGCGACGGCATTGCCGAGTGCGCTCGCGGCACCGCGTGAACCGGCACTGTCGGTGTTGCAGCACTGGGAACGCGAAGTCGCGCGCCAGCCGCAAGCGCTGGCCGCGCGGGATCTGAATGGCGGCTTGAGCTTCCAGGCGCTGGATCAGGCTGCCAATCGCCTCGCGCATCATCTGCTGGCCCAAGGCGCGGTTGCCGGTCAACCGGTGGCGGTGCTGATGGAGCGTTCGCTCGACTGGCTGACGTGCGTGCTCGCGATCTTCAAGGCTGGCGCGGTGTATATGCCGCTGGACGTCAAGGCCCCGACCGCGCGCTTGCAGCAGATGCTCGGCGCCGCGAGGGCTCGCGCAGTGGTGTGTGTCGAGGGGGATTCGCGGGTGTCGGAACTGGCGGTCGCCGGTTGTCAGGGGCTGGCGTTCGATGCACAGCAATGGCAACACCAGCCGGTGACGGCCCCGGTCTGCGAGCTGTTGGCGCAGTCGCCGGCCTATGTGATTCACACCTCCGGTTCCACCGGCCAACCCAAGGGGGTGCTGGTCAGCCACGGTGCGTTGGCCAGTTACGTGCGCGGGGTGCAGGAGCGTCTCGATCCGGCGCCGGACACCAGCATGGCACTGGTCTCCACCATCGCGGCGGACCTGGGGTTCACCGTGCTGTTCGGCGCGCTGTGCTCGGGCCGTTTGCTGCATGTATTGCCGGAAGAGCTGGGCTTCGATCCGGATCGCTTCGCCGAGTACATGGCCGGGCACCGGGTGGGCATGCTGAAAATCGTTCCGGGACATCTGGCCGCCTTGTTGCAGGCGTCGCGGGCCGCCGATGTGCTGCCGGAGCAGGCGCTGATTGTCGGTGGCGAAGCGTGTTCGCCGACGCTGGTGGAGCGTGTGCGTCAGCTCAAGCCGGGTTGCCGGGTCATCAACCACTACGGCCCGAGCGAAACCACCGTCGGTGTACTGGCCCACGAAGTCGGTTCGCTGGAACCGGGGGCTCACAGTGTGCCGGTCGGCACGCCATTGGCCGGGGCCCATGTGTATGTGCTCGACGATGTGCTCAACAGCGTGGCCGATCAGGTTGCGGGCGAGCTGTACATCGGCGGCGACAGTGTTGCCCTCGGTTATCTGGGGCAGCCGGGGCTGACGGCCGAGCGCTTCGTTCCCGATCCGTTCGGGCCGGCCGGTGCACGGGTCTATCGCAGTGGTGACCGGGTGCGTCGCAATCGCCAGCAGGCGGTGGAGTTCATCGGGCGCGCCGACGATCAGGTCAAGGTGCGCGGGTATCGGGTGGAGCCGGCGGAGGTCGCCCGGGTGCTGCTCGGCCTGGACGGTGTCAGCGAAGCGGCAGTACTCGCGTTGGCGCTGGATGACGACCCGGCACGCCTGCAATTGGTGGCCTGGTGTGTGCCGGCGGCAGATGCAGCGCTGAAGGCGGAAACACTGCGCGAGCAACTGCAAGCCCGTCTGCCGGATTACATGGTGCCGGCGCAAATTGTCCTGCTGGAGCAATTGCCCCTGACCGCCAACGGCAAACTGGACAAGCGCGCCTTGCCGGTGCCGGGCGTGGTGACGCAGCGCTTCATCGCGCCGGTGGGCGAGATCGAGGAAAAACTCGCGGCGATCTGGGCCGATGTGCTCAAGCTCGAGCGTGTGGGCAGCACCGACAACTTCTTCGAACTGGGCGGGGACTCGATCCTCAGCCTGCAAATCATTGCCCGGGCCAAACGTCAGGGCATCAAGTTGAGCCCCAAGCAATTGTTCGAGAAGCAGACCGTCGGCCAGTTGGCGGCGGTGGCCAAACTGATCGAAGCCAAACCCGTGGCGGCAGCGCCGCAGAAGGTCGGCGGGCAACTGGCATTGCTGCCGATTCAGGCGCGCTTTTTCGAAACGCCGATTGCCCGGCGTCAGCACTGGAACCAGTCAGTGATGCTGCAGCCGCAGGTGCCGCTCGATGCCGGCCATCTGCAGGCCGCGCTGGCGGCACTGATCGAACAGCATGATGCGCTGGCCTTGAACTTCCAGGCGTCGGGCGATGTGTGGCAGGCAACCTTCCAAAAGCAACGCGACCCGGAGCTGCTGTGGGTGCGTGATCTGGACAGCCTGGATCAACTGACGGCGCTGGCGGATCTGGCTCAGCGCAGTCTGGATCTGCAACAAGGGCGACTGCTGCGGGTGGTGCTGGCGAATCTGCCCGGCGGTGAACAGCGCCTGTTGCTGGTGATCCATCACCTGGTGGTCGATGGCGTGTCCTGGCGCGTCCTGCTGGAAGACTTGCAGCTCGGTTACACCGCACTGGCCTCGGGCAAGCCGCTGGTGTTGCCGGGCAAGAGCAGCACGCTGCAGAGTTGGGCCGAGCACCTGCACCGTTATGCCCAGAGCGAAACACTGAGCCGCGAGCGCGAGTATTGGCTGACGACCCTGAGCGCGGGTGACGTGGAGTTGCCACGGGACTTTGCCCAGGACGTGCAGACTCAGGAACAGGCACTACGCGTCAGTTCACGCCTGAGCCAGGCACTGACCCACAAGTTGCTCAAGGTCGCCCCGGCCGCGTATCGCACCCAGATCAACGATCTGCTGCTCACGGCGCTGGCGCGGGTGTTGTGTGACTGGAGCCGACAGCCGTCGGTGCTGATCCAGCTTGAAGGCCATGGTCGCGAAGACCTGTTCGACGAGCTCGACCTGAGCCGTACGGTGGGCTGGTTCAGCAGCCTGTTCCCGGTGCGTCTGACACCGCAGGCAGTGCCGGGCGAATCGTTGTGCGCGATCAAGGAGCAACTGCGCGCCGTGCCAGGCAAAGGCATCGGCTATGGCGTGCTGCGCTACCTGACCGGCGCCGCCGAGCTGCGGTCACTGGCCTCACCACGGGTGACCTTCAACTATCTGGGCCAGTTCGATGGCGACTTCGGTGCCGCCGACGGCGCACTGTTTGTGCCGTCTGGCGAAAGCACCGGCGCCAATCAGGACCCTGCGGCACCGTTGGGCAACTGGCTGAGCATCGACGGTCAGGTGTATGGCGGCGAGCTGGAACTGACCTGGACATTCGGTTCGGGCATGTACCGCGCCGACACGGTGCAGGCACTGGCCGAGGCTTATCGCCTGGAGCTGGAACGGCTGATCGAGCACTGCTGCGACAGCGGCGAGGCCGGCGTGACGCCGTCGGATTTCGATCTGGTGACCCTGACGCAGGCGCAACTTTCGGCCCTGCCGATTCCGGCCCGGGAGATCACCGATCTGTACCCGCTGTCGCCGATGCAGCAAGGCATTCTGTTCCACAGCCTCAACGACCCCGACAGCCCGGCGTACACCAACCAGCTGCGGGTCGACGTGCAACATCTGGAGGTCGAGCGTTTCCGTCAGGCCTGGCAGCAGACCCTCGACGCCCACGACATTCTGCGTACCGCGTTTGTCTGGCCGAGCGACGCCGCTGCAGCGGTGCAAGTGGTTCGCCAGAGCGTGCAAATGCCGTGGAGCGTGCAGGACTGGCGTGGTCGAACCGACCTCGACGCAGCGCTGGAAAAACTGGCCGGCGATGATCTGGCCAGCGGTTTCGAGCTGACGGGGGCGCCACTGTTGCGGGTTTCGCTGGTGCGTACCGATGATTCGACGCATCACCTGATCTACACCTGCCACCACATCCTGATGGATGGCTGGAGTACCTCGCAGTTGTTCGGTGAAGTGCTGCAGCGTTATGCGGGCCTGACTCCGGTTGCTGCCCAGGGACGTTATCGCGACTACATCGAATGGCTGGGTCAGCGCGATCAGCCGGCGAGCCGGGAGTTCTGGAAGCACGCGCTGGCCGAGCTCGAAGAGCCGACGCGTCTGGTTAGTGCCGTGCCGACGCAGCCGTCCGGCGTCAGCGGTTATGCCGATCACCAGCACGTGTTCAGCGAACAGCTGACGGCGGACCTGAACCGTTTCGCCCGGGAGCAGAAAGTCACCCTCAATACCCTGGTGCAAGCGGCGTGGCTGGTGCTGTTGCAGCGTTACACCGGTCAGGACAGCGTGGCCTTCGGCGCTACGGTGGCCGGACGTCCGACCGATCTGCCCGGCGTCGAGCAGCAGATCGGCCTGTTCATCAACACCTTGCCGGTCGTGGCGGCGCCGTCCGCCGAGATGCCGGTCGAGCGCTGGTTGCAACACGTGCAGGGCCTCAACCTGGCGCTGCGCGAGCACGAGCACACGCCGCTCTACGAGATTCAGCGCTGGGCCGGACTCGGTGCGGGAGCGCTGTTCGACAGCATTCTGGTGTTCGAGAACTACCCGATGGCCGAAGCCCTGCAACAGGGGCCGGATACCGGTCTGGTGTTCTCGGCGATCCGCCGTCAGGAGCAGACCAACTACCCGCTGACGCTGGTGGCGGTTACCGGTCGCGAGCTGAGCCTGGGCGTCAGTTACGATCAGGCCCTGTTCGATGCTGCGACGATCGTCGGCCTGAGTCGTCAGCTCGAAAGTCTGTTGAGCCAGTTCCTCGGCAACGCCGCGCAACCGTTGGGCACCTTGCAATTGCTCGACGAGCCTCAGCGCAAGCAAGCGATCGACTGGGGCAAGGCCGGTGTCACGGCGACCGATTCGCGCACGGTGCTCGAGTTCATCGAGGCCCGTGTTGCACAGCGACCGGATGCGGCGGCGGTGATCTACGCCGAACAGCAGATCGACTATCGCCACCTCGACCGGCGGGCCAATCGGCTGGCGCACAAGCTGCAAGCGCTGGGCGTGGGGCCGGAGGTGCGCGTCGGTGTGTGCATGCGCCGTACCCCGGACATGCTGGTCGCGCTGTTGGCGATTCTCAAGGCCGGTGGCGCCTATGTGCCGCTGGATCCGGACTACCCGCAGGAACGCCTGCTGCACATGCTCGACGACAGTCGTGCGGCGGTATTGCTGACCGAGCCGGCGGCGCAGGCGATGCTGCCTGACACGTTGAGCGCCCAAGTGGTGCTGGTCGAGGAAAGTGAGCAATCGTTGGCCGAGTATCCGTCCACCGCGCCAATGGCCGGGATCACCGGGCAAAACCTGGCTTACGTCATTTACACCTCGGGTTCCACCGGCAAACCCAAGGGTGTGGCCATCAGTCACGCCAACCTCACTGCGCTGATCCAGTGGTCGCAAGGGGTGTACCGCGAGGAGCAGTTGCGCGGTGTGCTGGCGTCGACTTCGATCTGCTTCGACCTGTCGGTCTGGGAGATCTTTGTCACCCTGGCCAGCGGTGGCTGCATGGTGCTGGCGGACAACGCGCTGGCCCTGGCGGAGTTGCCGGCCCGCGAGCGGGTCACGCTGATCAACACGGTGCCGTCGGCGATTGCCGCGCTGCAACGGGCCGGGCAGATTCCGGCGTCGGTCGCGACCATCAATCTGGCCGGCGAGCCGCTGAAACAGAGCCTGGTGGACACGCTGTACGCGACCCCATCGGTCAAGCAGGTCTACGACCTGTACGGGCCGTCGGAAGACACCACGTATTCGACGTTCACCCTGCGCACCGCGCACGGTCAGGCCAACATCGGCCGGCCGCTGGACAACACCGTGGCGTACCTGCTCGACACGCAACTCAATGGTTTGCCGGCCGGTGTGGCGGCCGAGTTGTACCTGGGCGGCGCCGGCGTAACCCGGGGCTATCTGATGCGCCCGGGGCTGACCGCCGAACGCTTCGTGCCCAACCCGTATGCCGGCAACGGCGAGCGGCTTTACCGCACCGGCGACCTGGTGCGCCAGGGCGCGGACGACAACATCGAGTACCTGGGCCGCGCCGACCATCAGGTGAAGATCCGTGGTTTCCGTATCGAACTGAGCGAGGTCGAAGCGCGCCTGCTGGAGCAGGACGAGGTGCGCGAGGCGGTGGTGCTGGCGCAGGACGGCGCGGCGGGCAAGCACCTGCACGGCTACGTCGTGGCGGCGCAACCGGCGACCGACCCGGCGGCGCTGGCCGAGCGTCTGCGCGCAGCGTTGGCCAGTCGTTTGCCGGCGCACATGGTGCCGGGGCATCTGCATCTGATCGAGGCGGTGCCGCTGACCCCGAACGGCAAGCTCGACCGCAAGGCGCTGATGGCATTGGGCGACAGCCCGACGCAGCAGCAGTACGAAGCGCCGCAGAGCGACTTGCAATGGGAGGTGGCGACGGTCTGGCAGGAAGTGCTGGAAGTCGAGCGCGTGGGCCTGGCGGACAACTTCTTCCAGCTCGGCGGCCATTCGTTGCTGGCGACGCTGGTGGTGACCCGGATCAAGGAGCGTCTGGGCGACAAGGTGCCGCTCAAGGAGCTGTTCGAAGCCGATACGCTGAAAGCGTTCTGCAACCGGATCGAGGCGCTGCGCGTCGAAATGTCGCCCGTTCAGGATGAATTGGCTAAATCCCTGGAGGCCCTCAAACGTCTATCCCTCGATGATCTGGAAAAACTGATTTCTTGAGAGGGAAAAACGCGTGCAAGAGTTAATCGAGTCGGTAGGACAACTTTCGGCTAAGCAAAGAAAGGCTCTGGCGGTTCTGCTCAAGCAGAAAGGCGTCAACCTCTTTGACATTGCCCCGGTTTTCAAGCGCACGGCCGAAGAGCCGCTGCTGCTGTCCTACGCCCAGCAGCGCCAGTGGTTTCTCTGGCAGTGGGCGCCGCACAGCGCGGCCTACAACATTCCGACGGCCCTGCGCTTGCAGGGTCCGCTGGATGAGTCGGCGCTGGAGCGCAGCCTTCAGGCGCTGATCGAACGACACGAAACCTTGCGCACGGTGTTCTCCCAGGAAACCGAACAACCGCTGCAAACGATCCTGCCGCCAGGATCGTTTGCACTGGAGACCTACCCACTGAGCCCTGAGCTGGCGAGCGACCCGGAGGCCTCGATCCAGGCGTTCGTCCAGACCCAGAGCCAGAAGACTTTCGATCTGCAGCAAGGCCCGCTGTTGCGCGCGGCCCTGTTGCAGGTCAACCCGAACGACCATGTGCTGGTGCTGACCCTGCACCACATCGTCTCCGATGGCTGGTCGCTGCAAGTGATGATTGAAGAACTGGTGCAGCTCTACGCCGGTTTCAGCCTCGGTCACGATGCCGGTCTGCCGGCCCTGCCGATTCAATACGCCGACTACGCCCTGTGGCAGCGCCAGTGGATGGAAGCCGGCGAGCAGGCGCGGCAACTGGCCTATTGGCAGGAGAAACTTGGCGGCGAACAACCGGTGCTGGAACTGCCGCTCGATCGCGCGCGCAGTGTCGATCAGAGCTTTGCCGGGGCCAGCCACAACCTGATTCTCGATGCACAGCTGAGCCAGGGCCTGAAAGCCTTTGCGCGGCAGGAAAACGTCACGCTGTTCGTCTTGCTGCTGGCATCTTTCCAGGCGCTGTTGCACCGCTACAGCGGGCAGTCGGACATCCGTGTCGGCGTGCCGGTGGCCAACCGTGGCCGGGTGGAAATCGAGCGTCTGATCGGGTTCTTCGTCAACACGCAGGTGCTCAAGGCCGACGTTGACAGCCAGACCCCGTTTGTCGATTTGCTGCGTCAGGTCAAACAGACCGCGCAGGAAGCCCAGGCCCATCAGGACTTGCCCTTCGAGCAACTGGTGGAAGCCCTGGAACCGGGTCGCAGCCTGAGCCACAGCCCGCTGTTTCAGGTCATGTTCAACCATCAGGCCGAACGCCGCAGCAGTGTCGAGACGCGCCTCAATGGCCTGAGCATCGAGCCACTGGAATGGCAGAGCCAGACCGCCCAGTTCGACCTGACCCTGAACACCACCGAACAGGCCCACGGCATCGAAGCGGTGTTCAAGTACGCCACGGACCTGTTCGACGCGGCGACCATCGAGCGTCTGGCGCAGCACTGGACCGCGCTGTTGCAGGCGATCGTCGCCGACCCGTCGCGCAGCATCGGGCAGTTGCCGATGCTCGATGACGCCCGTCAGCAACAACTGTTGGGCCAATGGAACCCGACGCGGATCGAGCACCCGGTCGAGCAGTGCATCCATCAGGTAATCGAGGCTCAGGCTGAGTGCCATCCCGATGCGGTCGCCGTGACCTTTGCCGGGCAGCGGCTGACCTACGCCGAACTCAATCGCCGGGCCAATCAGTGGGCGCACCGGTTGATCGCGAACGGCGTCGGCCCGGATGTGCGGGTCGGTGTGGCGGTCGAGCGTTCGCTGGACATGATCGTCGCCATCGTCGCCGTGCTGAAGGCTGGCGGTGCCTACGTGCCGCTGGATCCGGGTTACCCGCAAGACCGCCTGAGTTACATGATCGAGGACAGTGGCATCGGTCTGCTCCTGACCCAAGGCCATTTGCAGGCACAGCTGCCGATTCCTCCGGGGCTCACCTGCCTGGACCTGAGCCAGGCACTGGAGCCGGGCAACAGCGAAAACCCGGCGTGCCTGACCACGCCGGACAACCTGGCGTACGTCATCTACACCTCCGGTTCGACCGGCAAACCCAAAGGTGCATTGCTGCCGCACAGCAACGTCATCCGCCTGTTCAGCGCCACCGACCACTGGTTCGGTTTCGGCCCGGACGACAGCTGGACCCTGTTCCATTCCTTCGCGTTCGACTTCTCGGTCTGGGAAATTTTCGGTGCGCTGCTGTACGGCGGAAAACTGGTGGTCGTACCCCACGACGTCACCCGTTCCCCGGAAGATTTCTACACCCTGCTGTGCGATGAACACGTCACGGTGCTGAACCAGACGCCGTCGGCGTTCAAGCCGCTGATGCAACTGGCCAGTGAATCCTCGCGCGACCATTCGCTGCGTTACGTGGTGTTCGGTGGCGAAGCGCTGGAAGTGCAGAACCTGCGGCCATGGTTCGAGCGTTTCGGCGACCGTGCACCGACGCTGGTGAACATGTACGGCATCACTGAAACCACCGTGCACGTGACGTACCGCCCATTGTCGATGGCCGACCTTGAGCAAAGCCACAGCAGCCCGATCGGCGAGCCGATTGTCGACCTGTCGTGGTACCTGCTCGACAGCGCGCTGAACCTGGTGCCGCAAGGTTGCATCGGCGAGCTGTACATCGCCGGTGCCGGTCTGGCCCGGGGTTACCTGAATCAACCGGGCATGAGCGCTACGCGTTTTGTGCCCGACCCGTTCAACCCGCAGGCCGGCGAGCGTCTGTACCGCACCGGCGACCTGGCGCGCCTGCGCGGCGACGGGGTGATCGAGTACATCGGTCGTATCGACCATCAAGTGAAGATCCGCGGTTTCCGTATCGAGCTGGGGGAAATCGAAACCCGGCTGCTCAAGCACCCGGCGGTGCGCGAGGCGGTGGTGCTGGCGGTCGAAGGCCCGAGCGGTCAGCAACTGGCGACCTGGATCGTGCCGAACGAGGCACTGCAAGCCGATGCCGAGGCGACGCTGCGCGATTCGATCAAGGCGCAACTGCGCGACGCCTTGCCGGACTACATGGTGCCGGTCAGCTGGGCATTCCTCGAGCGCCTGCCGCTGACCGCCAACGGCAAACTCGATCGCAAGCAACTGCCGCAGCCGCAGGTCGCTCAGGTGCAGGAAGCGTATGCCGCGCCGCGCAGTGAGCTGGAACAGCAACTGGCCGCCATCTGGCAGGACGTGCTGAAGGTCGAGCGTGTCGGCCTCAACGACAATTTCTTCGAGCTGGGCGGCGACTCGATCATTTCGATTCAGGTGGTCAGCCGCGCACGTCAGGCGGGCATCCGTTTCACGCCCAAGGACATCTTCCAGCATCAGACGGTGCAGCGCCTGGCCACGGTCGCGCAGCAGAGCGACGTGGTGCTCGCGACCCAGGGCGATGTGCTCGGCGAGGCGGTGCTGACGCCGATCCAGCAGTACTTTTTCCACAGCGATATCCCGGCGCGTCATCACTGGAACCAGTCGATCCTGCTGACTCCGACCAAACCACTGGCGGCGGCTGCACTGGAGCAGGCGTTGCAGCACCTGCAACGGCACCATGACGCCTTGCGTCTGCGTTACCGCGACCTCGAGGGTGGCTGGCAACAGACCCACGCGCCGGTTGAACAGAACCTGGAACTGCTGCGCACCGTGACCTTGCAGGAAAGCGCGGCTTTGCCGGCGCTGTGCCAGGAACTGCAACGCAGCCTCGATCTGGACAACGGTCCGCTGATCCGCGCGGTGCTGGTGGACTTGCCTGACGCCAGCCAGCGCCTGTTGCTGGTGATCCATCACCTGGTGGTCGACGGGGTGTCCTGGCGGATCGTGCTGGAAGACCTGCAAACCGTTTATCAACAGCTGACGGCGGGGCAGGTTGTGCGCCTGCCGGCCAAGACCACCGCGTTCAAGGACTGGGGCGCGCGCCTGCAAGGGCATGCGCGCAGTGCCGTGCTGGAAGCCGAGCTGGATTACTGGCGCGGGCAGTTGAGCGGCGCGGGCATCGAGCTGCCGCTGGACAACCCGCAGGGTCAGTTGAGCAACCGTTTCGAGCGCAGTGTCGATACGCGTCTGGATGCCGAGCGCACCCGGCAGTTGCTGCAACAGGCCCCGGCGGTCTATCGCACCCAGGTCAACGACCTGTTGCTGACTGCGCTGGCCAAGGTGCTGTGCGAATGGACCGGTGCCGAGAGCGCGCTGGTACAGCTCGAGGGCCATGGTCGTGAAGACCTGTTCGACGATGTTGACCTGAGCCGCACGGTGGGCTGGTTCACCAGCATGTTCCCGGTGCGTCTGACCCCCGGCGCCGGTGTCGAAACGTCGATCAAGGGCATCAAGGAACAACTGCGGGCGATCCCCAACAAGGGCATCGGTTATGGCCTGTTGCGTTATCTGGGCAGCGCCGAGGCGCAGGCCGTCCTGGGCGGCGCGGCGCAGCCGAAGGTGACGTTCAACTACCTCGGCCAGTTCGACAACAACTTCGATGAAGACGCGTTGTGGGTGCCGGCCACTGAAGACAAGGGCGCCGGGCAGGACGAGCGCGCGCCGATGGCCAACACGCTGACCATCGATGGCCGGGTTTATCAGGGGCAGTTGAGCCTGACCTGGACCTACAGCGGCGATGTGTTCGAAGACGCGACCATCCATGCGCTGGCACGTGCCTATGAAGAGGCGCTGGCCGAATTGATCGACCATTGCCTGAATCACCCGAGCGGTGGTCTGACACCGTCCGACGTGCCGCTGGCCGGGTTGTCCCAGACCCATCTGGACAACCTGCCGATCGTTGCCCAGCGGATCGAAGACATCTATCCGCTGGCGCCGATGCAGCAGGGCATTCTGTTCCACAGTCTCTATGACGCCGATGCCAGCGCTTATGTCTATCAGATGCTGCTGGACATCGAAGGTCTGGACGTCGCGCGCTTCCAGCAAGCCTGGCAGCGGGTGGTGGATCGTCATGAAGTGCTGCGCGCCGGTTTCATCTGGGGCCGCGACGGTCTCGACACGCCGCTGCAAGTCATTCATCGCCAGCTGACCCTGGAAATGCCGGAAGTGGACATGCGCCACGAGCCGGACCTGGCCGTGGCCATGGAGGCGCGGGCCCGGGCTGATCTGGAGCGCGGTTTCGATTTGCAGAATCCGCCGCTGCTGCGTCTGTGCCTGTTGCGTACGGCCGATGATCGCCATCGTCTGATCTTTACCTGCCACCACATCCTGATGGATGGCTGGAGCAACTCGCGGATGTTCGGTGAGGTGCTGCAGGATTACGCCGGTCATCCGGTGCCGGGAGCGCAGGGCCGTTACCGGGACTTCCTGGCCTGGCTGCAAAGCCAGGACAAGCAGGCCGCGCAGGCTTTCTGGCGCGGGCAACTGGCCGAGCTCAACGAGCCGACCCGTCTGGCCTCGGCATGTCCGGGCAAGGTTCAGCCGGGCGCGGGCAAGGGCGTGCATCGCCTGACCTTCGACGCCGCTTTCACCCGTCGCCTGAACAGCTTCTCCCGGCAGCAGCAAGTCACCCTCAACAGTCTGGTGCAGGCAGCATGGCTGCTGATTCTGCAGCGTTACACCGGCCAGGCCACGGTCGCGTTCGGCGCCACGGTGTCCGGGCGTCCGGTGGATTTGCCGGGCATCGAGCAGCAACTGGGGCTGTTCATCAACACCTTGCCGGTGATCGCCAGCCCGCAACCGGGCGTCAGCGTGCGCGACTGGGTGCGCAGCGTGCAGGACAAGAACCTGCAGTTGCGCGACTTCGAGCAGACGCCGCTGCAAGACATTCAGCGTCTGGCCGAACTCAACGGCGAAGCGTTGTTCGACACCTTGCTGGTGTTTGAAAACTACCCGGTGTCGGAGACGCTGGAGGCCAATCCGGGCGGCCTGCGCTTCGGTGGTCTGGAACACCGCGAGCAGACCAACTACGGCCTGACCCTGATCGCCGGTGCCGGCGAGGTCCTGAGTCTGGACTTCAACTACCTGACCGAGCAGTTTTCCGAGCGCGGCGTAGTTGGGTTGGCCACGCACCTGGAAGTGGTGCTGCAACAGTTCCTTGAGTCGCCGCAACGCCTGTTGGGTGAAGTCGGGCTGCTGTCGGGTGCCGAGCACAACACGCTGGCGCAATGGAACGACAACCACGCCGCGTATCCGGCTGAGCGTCTGATTCATCAAAGCTTCGAGGCGCAGGTCCAGGCCCGTCCGCACGCTGTGGCCCTGAGCCATGGCGGTGTGGCCCTGAGTTATGCCGAACTCAATCGTCGGGCCAACCAACTGGCCCGTCATCTGTCGACGCTGGGCGTCGGCGCCGAGGTTCGGGTGGGCGTGGCGATGCCGCGCTCGGCGGAACTGGTGATTGCCTTGATGGCGGTGCTCAAGGCCGGTGGCACCTACGTGCCGCTGGATCCGGACTACCCGGCCGACCGCGTGGCGTACATGTTGGAAGACAGCCAGGCGAAGGTCCTGCTGACGCAACAATCGCTGCTGGGGCAACTGCCGCAGACCGACGCGCAGGTGGTGCTGGTGGAGGCGGGCGGCGAGGCCTTTGCCGATGCGGCTGCCGATAACCTCGACGTGCGTGGCGATTCGGCGAACCTGGCCTACGTCATCTACACCTCCGGTTCCACCGGCAAACCCAAAGGCGTGGCGATTGCCCATCGTAACGTCCAGGCACTGATCCACTGGTCCGCCGACGTCTACAGCGAGGCTGACCTGCAAGGCGTGCTCGCCTCGACGTCGGTCTGCTTCGACCTGTCGGTGTGGGAGATTTTTGTCACCCTCGCGCGTGGCGGTTCGATCGTCATGGCGCGCAATGCCCTGGAGCTGCCGGACCTGCCGGAGCGCGATCAGGTGCGCCTGATCAACACCGTGCCGTCGGCGATCGCTGCCTTGCACCGTGCCGGGCATATTCCGAATGGCGTGCGGATCATCAATCTGGCTGGCGAGCCGCTCAAGCAAAACGTGGTCGACAGCCTGTATCGCGAGACGTCGGTCGAGCACGTCTACGACCTGTACGGGCCGTCGGAAGACACCACCTATTCGACCTGGACCCGCCGCGAAGCCGGCGGCCAGGCGAACATCGGCCGGCCGCTGGTCAACACCACCGCCTACCTGCTGGACGGGCAACTGCAAGCGTCGCCGATCGGGGTGGCGGCCGAGCTGTATCTGGCCGGTGACGGCATCACCCGCGGTTACCTGTTCCGTCCGGGCCTGACCGCCGAGCGTTTCGTGCCGAACCCGGCCTCGACCAGCGGCGAGCGTATGTACCGCACCGGCGACCTGACGCGCCTGTGGGACGATGGGCGGATCGAATACGTGGGCCGCATCGACCATCAGGTCAAGGTGCGCGGTTTCCGTATCGAGCTGGGTGAAATCGAAGCGCGCCTGCTGGCCCAGGGCAGCGTGCACGAGGGCGTGGTGCTGGCGGTGGACGGTCTCAGCGGTCAACAACTGGTGGCGTATGTGGTGCCGACCCGATCCGGCCTCAGCCTTCAGGAACAGGATGAGCTGAGCGAATCGCTGCAGTCCGCCCTCAAGACGCACCTGCCGGATTACATGGTGCCTGCGCAGTGGCTGTACCTCGAGGCGCTGCCGCTGACCCCCAACGGCAAACTGGACCGCAAGGCCTTGCCGGCACCGGACGTCAATCAGTCGGCCCGGGACTATGTCGCCCCATCAACGGAGCTTGAGCAACAGCTGGTTGTGGTCTGGCAAGACATCCTGAAGATTGACCGGGTCGGTGTGACCGATAACTTCTTCAGCCTGGGCGGTGATTCGATCATCTCCATCCAGCTGGTCAGCCGTGCGCGCCAGCAGGGCATCCGCTTTACCCCCAAGGATCTGTTCCAGCAACAGACCGTGCAGAAACTGGCGACGGTGGCATCGGTGGAGTCCGCGCATCAGGCCGACGGCACGCCGGAAAGCTACCCGCTGGCGCGTCTGGAGCAGGCGCAGCTCGATGCGTTGCCGGTGCCGGCGGATCTGATCGAGGACGTTTATCCGCTGTCGCCGATGCAGGAGGGCATGCTGTTCCATACGCTCTCGGACAATGGCAGCAGCCTGTACGTCAACCAGGTCAGCTTGCCGATCCAGGGCCTGGATGTGGAGCGTTTCCGGGGCGCCTGGGAATTTGTGATCGATCGCCAGGCGATCCTGCGGACCAGTTTTCACTGGCAGGACGGGCTGGCCAAGCCGTTGCAAGTGGTCCATCGTCAGGCCCCGCTGCAAATGCAGGTGCTCGACTGGCGCGAGCGTGAGGTCAGCGATGAATCGATCGCCGGGTTCGCCAGCGATGATCGTGCCCTCGGCTTCGACTTGTCCCAGGCGCGTTTGCAGCGGGTGACGCTGTTGCGCCTGAGCGATGACCGCTATCAGATGATCTGGACCAGCCACCACATCCTGATGGACGGCTGGAGCAGCTCGCGCCTGTTCGGCGAAGTCTTGCAGTATTACTCCAAGGGCAAGGTCAGCGGTGAGAACGGTCGTTACCGCGACTTCATCGCCTGGTTGCAGGCACAGGATCAGGACGCGCAGGAGCTGTTCTGGAAAGCGCGTCTGGCGGCGGTCAACGAGCCGACGGCGTTGAGCCAGGCGATCCATCCGCGGCACTCGGCCGATGTCTCCGGCCACGATGCGATCTACTCGAACTGGGATCAGGCGCAAACCGCACGCCTGTTGCAGTTCTGCCGCGACCTGCGCATCACCCCCAACACATTGATTCAGGGCGCCTGGCTGCTGCTGTTGCAGCGTTACACCGGGCAGCGCACGGTCACGTTCGGTGCCACGGTTTCGGGGCGTCCCGAAGGGCTGGCGAATGTCGGCAACATGCTGGGGCTGTTCATCAACACCTTGCCGATCATCCAGACGCCGCAGGCCGATCAGCGCCTGGCGGACTGGCTCGGCGAAGTGCAGGCCTACAACCTGGACATTCGTGACTATTCCCAGGCGCCGCTGGCCGATGTGCAGCGCTGGTCCAACCTCGGTGGCCAGGCGCTGTTCGACAGCATCATCGTGTTCGAGAACTTCCCGATCGATGATCGCCTGCAAGAAGAAAACGACACCGACCTGACCTTCGGCAAATCCATCGGCCACGGTGTGACCAACGTACCGATGGACCTCGCGGTGATGCTGGGTGACGAGCTGTCGATCGAGTACCTGTACCTGCGCAGCCACTTCAGCGCCGAGGCCGTGGAAGGCATTCGCCTGACACTGGAAAACACCCTCGAAGCGATGATGCGTGCGCCTTACGAGCGACTGGGCAATCTGCAGCGCCTGTCGAACGAGCAGTGGCAGGCGATCCACGCCTGGAGTGCCGAACCGGTCTCCAGCCACGAACCGGTGTTGCTGCCGCAACTGATCAGCCGGCATGCACAGCATCAACCAGAGGCTATTGCCCTGCAGTGCGCCGGATTGAGTCTGAGCTATGCCGAACTCGAACAACGGGCCAATCGTCTGGCCCACTGCCTGACCGAACACGGTGCGGGCCCGGAGGTGGTGATCGGCGTGGCGCTGCCGCGCTCGCTGGAAATGGTCGTCAGCTTCCTCGCCGTGCTCAAGAGCGGTGCGGCGTACGTGCCGCTGGACATCGATTATCCGCCTGAGCGACTGGCGTACATGATCGAGGATTCGGGCATGGCCCTGTTGCTGACCCAGAGCAGCCTGCGCGCCACCTTGCCGGCGCCCGAAGGACTGTTGCGCCTGGAAATCGATCACCTCGACGAGACCCGTTACCCCGATCACGCGCCGGTTTGCCGCGTGCAGGAGCAGGGGCTGGCGTATCTGGTCTATACCTCCGGTTCCACCGGTCGGCCGAAGGGCGTTGCGGTCACGCAAGGGCCGTTGAGCATGCACTGTCAGGCTATCGCCGAGCTGTATGAAATGGACGCCAGCAGCTGCGAGCTGCACTTCATGTCATTCGCTTTCGACGGTGCCCATGAGCGCTGGTTGAGTACGCTCTACAGCGGTGGCCGTCTGGTGATTCGCGACGGTTGCCTGTGGACCCCGGAGCAGACCTACGCCGCGTTGCACGAGTATGGCGTCACCATCGCCTGCTTCCCGCCGGCCTATCTCAAGCAGTTGGCGGAGTACGCGGCGGCCAGCGGCATCGCGCCACCACCGGTGCGCATTTACTGCTTCGGCGGCGATGCCGTGCCGGACCAGACCTTCGAACAGGTGAAGGCGGCCCTGCGCCCCGAGTACTTCACCAACGGTTATGGCCCGACGGAAACCGTGGTCACGCCGATGCTCTGGAAGGTACCGGTGAGCCAGCAGTGTGACGCGGCCTATGCACCGATCGGTCGTGCCGTGGGCGCACGTTCGCTGTACGTGCTGGACGAGGATCTGAACCCGCTGCCGCCAGGTTTTGCCGGTGAGCTGTACATCGGCGGTTATGGGGTTGCCCGTGGTTACCACGGCCGTGCGGATCTGACCTGCGAGCGCTTCGTACCCAATCCGTTCGCGGTCGGCGAGCGCCTGTATCGCAGCGGCGATCTGGTGCGTTTGCGTCAGGACGGCGTGGTCGATTACGTCGGGCGCATCGACCATCAGGTCAAGGTGCGCGGTTTCCGGATCGAGCTGGGTGAAGTCGAGGCCAGCCTGCGCCAACTGGAGGGTGTGACCGATGCGCTGGTGATTGCCCGGGACAATGCGTCCGGCAAGCAACTGATCGGTTATGTGGTGACGCCGACGGGCGAAGACGTGGGCGATGAACTGAAGGCTGGGCTGCGCGCCTCGCTGCCGGAGTACATGGTGCCGGCGCAGATTGTCTGCCTGAGTGCTTTCCCGGTCACGCCCAACGGCAAACTCGACCGCAAGGCGCTGCCGGAGCCGGACTTCAAGAGCGAGGAATATGTCGCCCCGCGCAACGAGCAGGAAACACTGCTGGCCGAGATCTGGGCCCAGGTGCTGCAAGTCGAGCAGGTGGGCATCACGGATAACTTCTTCGAACTGGGCGGCGATTCGATCCTCAGCCTGCAGGTCATTTCCCGGGTCAGGAACCATCCGACGTTGCAGATGGAGCTGAAGCTGCGCGATCTGATGCGCTATCAGACCATCGCCGGCATCGTCGAACAGAACGTGACGAAGGAAGGCGCCGGACAGCCACTGGTGGACGTCACGCAGGTGGCGGGCGAGGGCTTGTTCAATCTGTTGCCGATCCAGGAGTGGTTCTTCGCCGAGGGCATGTCCGAAGCCCATCACTACAACCAGTCACTGCTGTTGAGTGCGCGCCAGCCACTGGATCTGGATGCGCTCGAACAGGCCCTGGGCTGGATCGAGCAACACCACGACTCGCTGCGCCTGCGCTTCACTCAGGAGAACGGGCGCTGGCTGCAACGCTACTGCACAGCCACCGAACAGGGCGATGCGGTGCTCTGGCGCCGTGAGGCCGAGAACAGCGAGCAGGTCGAAGCGCTGGCCAACCTTGCCCAGCGCAGCCTCAAACTGGACGACGGGCCGGTCTGGCGGGTGATGCATGTCGCCCTGCCGGATGGTCAGGCGCGACTGCTGGTGGTGATTCATCACCTGGTGGTCGACACCGTGTCCTGGCGGATCCTGCTCGATGACCTGAAAACCGCTTATGAAGCGTGTGTGCAAGGGCTGACGCCGCAACTGCCGATTCGTACCAGCAGCTATCGTTCGTTTGCCGAGGCCTTGCAGGCGAAGGCCCCGGCGATTGCCGAACAGGAACTGGCGTACTGGCTGGAACAACTGGATCAACCGGGCGTCGATCTGCCGTGCGACAACTACCGTGGCAAGAACCAGGTGCGGCAGCAGGCGCAGGCGCGGCTCAAGTTGTCCCGCGAGCACACCGAACAATTACTCAAGCAGGCGCCGGCGGTCTATCGCACGCAAATCAACGACCTGCTGCTGTCGGCACTCGGTCGGGCCCTGTGCCGCTGGAGCGGCCAGCCATCGGCGCTGATTCTGCTGGAAGGGCACGGCCGCGAGGATCTGTTCGAATCCATCGACCTGAGCCGCAGCCTTGGCTGGTTCACCAGCATGTTCCCGGTGCGGTTGCGTCCGGACAGCGACGATATCGGACGTTCGATCATCGACGTACAGGCGCAGCTGGCGGCGGTGCCGCAGAAGGGCATCGGTTACGGCGTGCTGCGTCATCTGGCGGGCGCCGAGGTATCCCGGCAACTGGCGGATCTGCCGCAGGCGCGGGTGACGTTCAACTACCTGGGGCAGTTCGACCAGAGCTTCGACGAGCAGGCTCTGCTGGTGCCGGCGCTGGAGGAGACCGGTGACAACTACAGCCTGAAGGCGAACCTGGGCAACTGGCTGGAAATTGTCGGCCAGGTGTATGACGGCCAGTTGGCGTTGCGCTGCATCTACAGCAGCCAGCGTTACCGCGCCGGCACCATGGACGCACTGATGCAGGATTACCAGCGTGAACTTGAAGCGCTGATCGAGCATTGCATGGCGCGTGTGGGCTGATCGCTGCACGCTGGATCAATTTTGGGGGGCGTCGCCGAGGCGCGCCCCTTTTTTGCTGATACAAGGATCTTCGCGATGTCGTTACACCCTGATCTGGAAGCCTTTCTCGATCTGGCTCAAGACAGCCAGGATGCCGGTCTGCCGGCGCTGCACCAAATGACCCCGGCCCAGGCCCGGGACACCTTCGAACAGACCACTGCGCAGTTGCGCTGGACGGCGCCCGAAGACCTGGACGTGCAGGCCATCAGCGCTACCGCCCGGGACGGTGCGTCTCTGGCACTGCGCTTGTATCGCCCGCACGGTGTGGCAGCGCCGATGCCGGTACTGGTGTATTTCCACGGTGGCGGGTTTGTGGTCGGAAGCCTCGATTCCCATGACGGCGTGTGTCGCGAGTTCTGCCGGCGCACGCCGTGCGCGGTGCTCTCCGTGGGCTATCGACTGGCGCCGGAGCACCGTTTCCCGACGGCACTGGAAGACGGTGAGGACGCTTTGTCGTGGCTGGCCGAACACGCGGCTTCGTTGGGCCTGGACTCGGGCCGGGTCGCCTTCGGCGGTGACAGCGCCGGGGCCACGCTGGCCACCGTACTCGCGGTGCAAGCGGTGGTTCAGCCGCACACCGTGGCCATCGCGCCCAAGGCTCAGTTGTTGTGCTATCCGGTCACCGACGCTTCGCGTGCCCATGATTCGCGTACCTTGTTCAGCGAAGGCTATCTGCTGGAAGACGAGACACTGGACTGGTTTTACGGGCATTACGCGCGCACCCCGGAAGATTATCAGGACTGGCGTTTCTCGCCGTTGCTGGCCGAAGATCTGCGTGGCGTCGCCCCGGCCATTGTCGTGCTGGCCGGGTTCGATCCGCTGCTCGATGAGGGCCAGGCGTATGTCGACAAGTTGCGTGAGCACGGTGTGAGCGTCGAGCTCGAGCACTGCCCGGGGTTGACCCACGATTTGCTCAGGCTGGCGTCGGTGATGCCCGATGTCCTGCAGGTACACGAAACCCTGAGCCGTGCGCTGAATCGCGCGTTGAACTGAACCCCAGACAAATTCGCAGACCAGAAAAAACCCCGCAATGCGGGGTTTTTTCATGGGCGCTGTAATCAGAAGTCGGCTTTGACCGACATCACGAAGTTGCGCGGATCGCCGTAGAAGTTACCGAAACTTTCGGTGCCCACCGTGGCGTAGTAGCGTTTGTCGAACAGGTTGTTGCCGTTGAGGGCGACGGACCAGGTGTCATCGATGCGGTAGCCGATGCGACCGTTCCAGACCGCATAACCCGACTGGGTGATGTTGTCACCGCCCAGTGGCGAGGTGCGGTAGTTGCCGCTCTGGGCGTTGACGCCGGCACCGATGGTGACGCGATCCAGAGGGCCGCTCAGGCTGTAGTCACCCCAGACGCGCAGCAGGTGGCGCGGTACGTAGGAGTTGTAGACCACGCCGTCCTGGGTGGCGTCGGCATCTTCCAGCACTTTGGTCTGGGTGTAGGTGTAGCCGGCCAGCAGTTGCAGGCGATCGATCACTTCACCGCTGACTTCCGCTTCGAAGCCCTGGGCGCGGACCTTGCCGGAGTTCAGCGAGCAGGAACTGTCTTCACAGCGCGGGTCATCCTGGGCCGCATCTTTCTGAATGGTGCGGAACAGGTTGAAGGAGCTGTTCAGGCGACCGTCGAACCACTCGCCCTTGATCCCCAGCTCGTAGCTCTGGCCGATCAGGGGTTTGAGGGTGCTGCCGTCAATGGTCTTGTAGCCGCCTTGCGGGGTGAAGATATCGGTGTAGCTGGCGTACGCGGTCAGGTTGTCGTTGAGGTCGAACAACAGCCCGGCAAACGGGGTGACCTGTCCGGTTTCGGTGGACTTGGTGCTGACCGGGGTGCCTTCGCCGCGGAAGTACTGCACGGAGTCGGTATCGGATTTGTACCAGCTGACACGGCTGCCCAGCACGAAGGTCAGTGGGTCCGCCAGTTTCAGGCGGGCGGTGGAGTAAACGCCGTATTGCTTGATGCGCATGTCCACCGGACCGCCCCGGGAGGCGTTGGCCAGGTAGTAGCTTTCGTCAGGCTGGGGCAGGTGATGGTTCGGGTTCAGCACGTTCTGGCGCTGTGGCAAGGCCGCCACGGCGTAGAAGTCATCCTTGTGGGAACGGCTGGCGTTGGCGCCGACGGTGAGTTCATGCTGCTGGCCGAACGCGTCGAATTTGCCGTCCACGTAGGCATCGAAGCCGTAGTCGGTCTGCTCGTAGTCGTAGATGCTCCCCAGCATCAGCGTGTTGGAACTGGTGGCGCCTACCGGCACCGCGCCGCTCGGGAACGCGTATTCCATGTCCTGGGTGTTGCGCGAGAAGACCCCGGCCACTTTCAGGGACCAGTCGTCGTTGAACTGGTGTTTCACGTCGCCGAAGTAGGTGGCGCGTTTGCTGCGCTGGTTGTTCCATGAGGTGTTCAGGCAGGTGGAGCGCTTGAGGTGCAGGTCGGAGCCATCGGCATAGCGCGGCAGACCGCCCCAGCAAGGTGTGGCGTCGACGTCTTCATAGGCCATGCCCAGGCCCAGGGTAGTGTCGGGGCTGAGGTCGAAGTCCAGTGCACCGTAGTAGATCTGGTCCTTGCGGCTGGCCACGTCATAGAAGTACTGACGGGTCTGCTGGGTGACCACGGCGCGGCCACGGATGGTGCCGGCGTCGTTCAGCGGGCCGCCGGTGTCGACCTGACCACGATAGTTGTCCCACGAGCCTGCCGAAAGCGACAGTTGGGTGTGCGGGGTGTCCTGGCCGCGCTTGCGCACGAAGTTGACGCCACCGGCCGTACCGCCTGCGCCTTTCATCATGCCGGCAGCACCGCGCAGCACTTCGACGCGGTCATAAATGGCCATGTCGCTGTTGAAGCTGTCGGCCTGTACGTAGCTGCTGCCGATGTCCAGCGGCACGCCGTCGTACTGGTACTGGCCGGTCATGCGGAAACCGCGCGAGTAGAAATACTTGCCGCCCATGGGCGAGTCGTAAACGGTGATGCCTGGAGTCTTTTCCATCACTTGTTCGATGGTGTTGAGGTTCTGGTCGTCCAGCATCTTGCGGGTCATGACCGTGACCGACTGCGGGGTTTCCTTCAGCGAGTGCACGCCCTTGCCGATGGTCACGCCACCGGTGGTGTAAGAATTGCTGCCTTCGGTAGTGGCCGTCAGTCGTTGCCCATCGATGTTGGTCGGTGCCAGTTCCATCGCGCTGCCGGTGGCGGGTGCCAGCAGGGTCACGGTATTGCCGTCACGCTGGTGACGGATGCCGGTGCCCTTGAGCATGGCCGCGATTGCGCTGTCGTCCGCATACCGGCCGTTCAGGGCGGCGGAGCGCAGCCCTTGCAGGCTTTCCGGGCTGTAGATGATTTGCAGGCTGGTCTGCTGACCGAGCGATTGCAGGGCCTGGACCAAAGGTTGCGCCGGGATGTTCAGATTCCATTCCTGAGCCTGGACATACGGGGTGACGGCCAGCGTCATTGCCAGTCCCAGGCCGGTGGTGGCCAGACGGGAGCGGGTAGCACCGTGCATGAGCAGGGCTCGGGTCAGTGGGCGAAGCATGAAGCGGGATGCGGACATGAGGTTAAGACCTTGGCAGGTATAGTTGTTAATGGTTCTTATTCATCTCATTAAGACGAGAAAGCCGCGGTAAACCGGAAAATATTTTTCCGGTCTGGCCGCGGCTTCGTCGATCAAGCGGTTTGCAGTTCGCTTTTGACCTTTCCGGCCTCCATGCGGACCAGTTGATCGGC
This sequence comes from Pseudomonas sp. GW456-12-1-14-TSB6, assembly GCF_059424205.1. Classification (NCBI taxonomy): domain Bacteria; kingdom Pseudomonadati; phylum Pseudomonadota; class Gammaproteobacteria; order Pseudomonadales; family Pseudomonadaceae; genus Pseudomonas; species Pseudomonas sp. GW456-12-1-14-TSB6. The sequence continues at coordinate 11,719 of NZ_JBWKZE010000009.1, read as the reverse complement.
AACGTCGAAGTAACGGTCATCGTGGGAAATCACGATGATGGTCTTGCCCAGCCGTTTCAGGTCGGGCAGGAGTTCGGTGTAGAAAATCCGCCGGAATGTCGGGTCCTGATCGGCGGCCCACTCGTCGAACACCAGCACCGGGCGCTCTTCGAGCCAGGCGTTGACCAGTGCCAGACGCTTGCGCTGGCCGGTGGACAGATCGGTGGTGGTGAAGGCGCCATCGCGTACGCTGACTTTGTGCGCGATCTCCAGGCGTTCGAGGTAGCGGGTAGCGTCCTGCGGTACTTCGCGGTCTCCCTGAATCAGGTCGTCGAACAGGTAGTAGTCGGCAAAGATCGTGGTGAAGTTCTGGCGGTAGTCGTCACGGTTCAACGCGGTGATTGGCTGGCCGTTGACCCGGATTTCGCCTTCGGTCGGCGCATACAGGCCCAGCAGCAGTTTGATCAGGGTGGTTTTGCCGCAGCCGTTTTCACCGACGATAAACACGATGTCGCCTTGCTCGATGCGCAGGTTGACCGGTCCGAGGCGGAACGGTTCGCTGCCTGCCACTGGCGGGAAGGCATAACGCACATTGTTCAATTCCAGACGGTTGACGACACCGGGCTTGTTGCCCTGGTCTTGCAGCAGCAGGTGCGGCTCGGGCGAGGAGAATTGCTCGCTCAATTCGGCAATCCGGCGGAAGGCGATTTGTGCGCGGCTGATGATCGGCAGCGTGCTGACCAGATGTTCCAGCGGGCCCTTCATGTACAGCAGCACCAGCACGAAGCCGCTCATCACGGCCTTGTCACCGCTCGGCCAGAACGATTGCAGGGCCAGTGCCATACCGATCACCACGAAGAACAGCATCGAACCGAAGGACTTGGCAATCACGAAGGTGTTGATCGATTTGATCTGGGTGTCGCAGATCTTTTCGGCAGTCTTCTGGATACCCGACACAAACATGCGCTGGCGGCGCGGGCGATGGATGCGCAGCTCCTTGGCACCTTCGGCGATCGCGTTGTAGTGCTTTTGCAGCTCGTCTTCGGAGTCGCGCGCAGCGTAAAACCCGCGCATGCCCTTGGCCCGGGCAATCGCCTGAATGGTGGTGCCGATGGCGATTGCCACCAGCATCATCAGGAACATCGGCCAGGACAGCATCGCCAGATAACCGAGGCAACCCAGGGTCACGGTCATGGAAATGGCCAGCGGTGCAAACGCGAAGGCGAAGTCGCTGATGGTGTCCACGTCGTGGGTCAGCACCGGAATCAGGCGGTGGCTGCGATAGCGTTCGATCTGGTCGATCGGCGCCGACAGCACTTTCTCCCCCAGCTCTTTGCGCAGGCGGGCAATGATGTGTTGGCCGACGTAGTTGGTGCCGATGTCGGACAGGATCGTGGTCAGCAAGGCCAGGGCGCACAGCCCGGCGAAAATCATGACCACGGTGCGGGTCAGTCCGTCGGCCGAGTGCAAGGCGTTGTTGATGGTCGCCAGCAGCACGGTGACGCTCAGGCCGCCGATCATGCCGAGCACGATGGATACGCAGACAATCAGGCGGAAGGGCTTGAGCAGGGCGAACAATTCGTTGATCGCCCCACGCGTTGGCTTGGTCATGGAGGATTCCTGCTTCGGTGCGGAGGGAGTGCCGGTATGTAAGGAAAACGAATGGTCACGGGGTTTCTTTAAACGACCGCAGACGGGCTGCGGTCGCTGACAGTCGGGCTCAGAGGTCGCGCACTACGCGAAAGCCCAGCCAGTCGCCCTTGCTGGTCGGCCAGCTGCTGTTGCGGTTGCCGGAACGGGAAAACACCGGTGCCTCGCCCCAGTCGTTGCCGCGCATGACCTGGCGTTCGCAGTTTTCCTGTACCCACGGACGGCCGTCACTGGGTACGCCGGAGTAATCCTTGTGATAACAGTCGGCTGTCCATTCGTAGACGTTGCCGTGGGCGTCGTACACGCCAAAGGCGTTGGCCGGGAAGGTGCCGGCCGGGGACGTGAAGTTGTAACCGTCGGCGGCGCCGTAGGTGTTGGCGTGTTTGGAAATCTGGTAATCGCTGCCTTCGTCGAACGGGAAGGGGAACGATCCGGTGCTGCCGCCACGGGCCGCGTATTCGCGGATCGACTCGCTCGGCAGGCGATAGCGGTGGCCGGTCTTTTTCGACAACCAGTCGATGTAGCCCTGGGCTTCGGCCACGTTCATGCAGACGGCCGGGTCGCGTTTGGTCTGTTTGAACTCGGGCTTGCCGGCGGTGCAGCGGCGGCCCGGGCGATCATCGAAGTCATAGGGTTTGGCGCCGGTCTCGCGGACATATGCGTCCCACTCGCCGACCAGCACCTGAAAGCGGCTGATGGCGAACGGTCGGGTGAAGGTCACTTCGTGTCGCGGGCCTTCGTCGGGTTCACGGCCGACTTCGTCGTCCGGTGTGCCCATGGTGTAACTGCCGGTCGGCAACACCACCATTTCCGGACAGTCCTTGCAGTCCTTGAACACTTTACCGGGTGCCGGCGGGGTGGCTGCCAGGGCAGTGCCCGGCAGCAGGCCCGCGCACAGGGCGGTCAGCGCCAGTGCGGACAATGCCTTGAAGGCGGTTGAGGCGTGAGGCTTTTTCATGAGTCGTCTCTGTTTAAAGTAAAACCGGGGGCGCAGGGCTCAGGCGCGCAGCGTCTTGCCCAGCACATCGAGGAAACGGTCCACTTCGGCTTCAGTGTTGAGCAGACCGGGCGCGGTACGGATCACCGGGCCGACGTCGCGGCTGACGGCATCGCAGACCACGCGGTGTTTCATCAGGCGGGCGGCGATGTCATCGCTGTCACGGCCCTTGACCCGGAAGAAGCTGAAACCGGCGGAGAACTTCGGCTCGACCGGGGTCACCAGCTCGACGCCCGGTTGCTCCTGCAAGCGCTGTTTCAAATAGCTGTTGAGCTGGTGGATGCGGGCTTGCACATCGGCCTTGCCCACTTGCAGGTGCAGCTTGAACGCTTCGTCCACCGCCCAGCGATGTTCGAAGGCGTGATAGCCGCCGGGCGTCATGGTCTTGGCGAAGGTCGTGGCTTCGGAGAAGGTCGGCACGCTGGGGCTGACGTATTTCACCTCGTCGCTGCGACTGCAGACGATGCCGGTGCCGCGCGGGCCGAACATCCATTTGTGCGTGCCGGCGATGAAGAAATCGCAGTTCATCTGCGGGAAGCTCAGGTCTTCGACACCGAAGCCGTGCACGCCGTCGACCACGTAAATGATCCGGTCCTTGTCGTCGCGGTTTCGGTTGTGTTCGTCGACGAGGCGGGCAATGTCGGCGATCGGCAGTTTCACGCCGCTGCCCGAATGCACCCAGGTCATGCCGAGGACGCGGGTTTCGGGGCGGATGTTGCGATTGATGGTGTCGAGCACCTGATCCGTCGAAACGCTTTGCGGGTTCTCGAACAGCGTGAGCTTGCGCACCCGGGTGCCGTCGCGGGCGGTGCGGAAGTCGAGGATGTTGCGGGTGGAGTAATGCTCGTGAACCGTGGTCAGGATTTCCTGGTCCGGGCGCACGTGCACACTGCCGTAGATCATCGCCAGACCTTCGGTGGTGCTGCCGGTGAGGGCGATCTGGCTCGGCCTGGCCTGCAAGTAGTGGCCGGCCCAGACCCGCACGTTTTCTTCGCGCTGTTCGGTGACGCCCAGATCCCAGTCCATCGCCAGGCCCGGATTGCGGTCGATGTCCGCACGATGGCGGGCAATGGCTTCGCGCACCGGCCTTGGGTGCGATGTCACCAGAAAGTTGGCGAAGTGGATCGCGTCCGGGTCCTGTTCGAACAGCCCGCGCAGTTTCACCCATTTGTCCTGCGGCGAAGCGGCGGCGCGGGCCGGCTCAGCCAGGCTCACACCCAGAGGCAGAGCGGCGGCCAGTACGCCGGCCTGTTTCAGAAAAGTACGGCGGTCAGTCATGGTCGGGTCGCGTCCTGACGGGAGAGCAGTGCGGGTTTGGCGGCTTTCTGCACCTGATCCCAGACCCGCAGGAAGTTGCCGCCCCACAGCTTGGCGATGTCGGCTTCGGAGTAACCGCGCTGGATCAGTTCGGCGGTGACGTTGCGGATTTCGCCGACGTTCTCCCAACCCTTGATTCCGCCGCCGTCATTGAAGTCCGAAGAGATGCCGACGTGATCGATGCCGATCTTGCGTACGGTGTAGTCGATGGCGTCGCCGAAGTCCTTCAGGGTGGCTTTCGGTTCTTCTTCGAGAATCCCGTACAGGCCGCTGGCGTACTGGCCGAGTTTCTGTTCCGACCAGGCGGTGATGATCGGGTCGCCCGGCATCAACGCCATGGCCAGGTTCGGCAGAGGCGGCAGATCGAAACGGGCGCGCAAGGCATTGAGTTTGTCCTGGGTGCCTTGGGTCAGCGGTTTGAGGTACTGCGAGAAACCGACCACCTGCACCACGCCGCCGCTGTTCTTGATCAGTTGCAGCTCCTTGTCGCTGAGGTTGCGCGGAATGTCCACCGCCGCCCTCGGCGCCGAGTGCGAAGCCACCAGCGGTGTACGGCTCAGTTGCGCGACCTGCTCCAGGCCCTTGGTCGACATCTGCGAGACGTCGATGATCACGCCCAGGTCGTTCAGGCGGTGCACGGCCTGTTTGCCGATATCCGACAGGCCGTCGAGCGCATCCGGGGAATCATTGAAAAACGGCAGCGGGCGCGAGGAGTCTGCCCAGCTGTTGTTGCCGATGTAGCTGAAGCCGAACATGCGCATGCCACGACCGGCCCACAGGTCCAGTTTGCTCAGGTCGTTGCCCAGCGGGTAGGCGTTGAGCATGCTGATGAAAATCGCAAACTTGCCTTCGCCGTGCAGACGGCGGAAATCGTCGGGGGTGTAGGCGATGCCGACCTGGTTGGGGAAGTCGCGCACCAGGCCCGAGATGATCTTGTAGCGCACTTCCTGTTGATTGCGGGCCTCTTCGACGAAACCGTCGGTAGGCCGGTGCGGGGCGTTCGGGCCGTTCCACATCTCCGGCCAGCCGAAGACCGTCAATGCGGCGCCGGACAGCCGTCCGCGGTTGGCCTTGATCAGGTCGAACTGCCCGGAGCCGTCCTTGTCGGCTTCATTGCCATGGGTGCCGAAACTCAAGGGCACGGTGATATGGCTGTCGAACGACAGGATCCGTTCCTGCAGTTCGGTGGCCTGTTTCATCACCTTGACCGGGTAGCCGGGGTTGTCCCTGAACCAGTAATCCCAGGCCAGGAAGCCTGCACCGGCGCTGATCGCCAAGGCCAGCGGCAGGCCGATGTATAGAGCCTTTTTCGAACGCGGTTTTGTCATTGCCATCTCATTCAGGTTCGCCGTCGAGGTACAGGCGCAGGGGCCTTTGCTATCTGGGAGGAACGACTGGGGAGGCAAACAATTTAGCGAGGCGGCAAAAGAACGCGCGAACGCGGTCCGGACCTTCGGAGGATCTTTTCGGGCAGGCGATAAATTTGTCGCACCAGCAAACGTTCTAGCTTGGATAAAGCCTGCTTCATGGCTGACACAGGTAGGGCAATGACGATCTCTCGACGCTGGTTCATGGCGGGCATGGCACTCACGGGCGCTGCGCTGCCTGCCGCTTTTTATGCACATCGTGAGCTGACCCGCGAGGAGGAGCCGGTCACGCCGGGCGAGGCCACGGTGGATCTGGCAGACACTGCCGGCCAGCAGTTGGCCGACAACCTGCGCGGTGTCTGGGACATCCGCTTCACGGGCGCCGATGCCGGGCTCGACGGCCTGCCCCGTGAGGGCCTGGAATTGTTTCTCGATATTGCCCAGCGCGGGCGCGGCTTGCGCGGCTGTCTCGACACCGGCGCGCGGTTGCGGAGCGACGGGTTGCCCCGCTATGACGTCATTGGCGATCTGGTCTCGGGTAATGGCGCGCAGCTGTACTGGCGTCTGATGCGCACGGACCAGCCACAGACGCCGGCGGTCTACGAGCTCGATGTCAAACTGGACGAAGTCTGGGCGGCCTTCGGCAATGCCGGCAGCGGCACGTTCACCGGGCAGGTGCTGCGCCTGGATCGGCCGCTGGGTCTGCCGGAACTCGATAACCGTTTCATCGCCATCAAACGCCGTTTCCCCGAGGCTCGTGAGCGAACCGGTCTGAACCCGACGTTGCTGGCGTGGCTGGTATCGCCCGAGCATCGCCTGTTTCACCAGCTCTGGCATGCCTCGCGGGACAAGTGGCACAAACTGTCCGAGAAAAAACGCGATGCGTTGCGCGGCATCGGCTGGCAACCCGGCCCGCGTTACAAGGAGCGCGATGCGCGCGGTCCGCGCAAGGATCGCAACGGCTCGGGCATCGACTTCTTCTTCATGCACCGGCACATGCTGGGCACTGCACGTTCGATGCAGGACTTGCCGTCCTGGTTGAAATTCCCCGCGCCGCAACCGGAGCTCGAGCGCGATCGTCAGGGTTTTGCCCGCTACTTCGACAACCATGACGGCGACGCCTTGCCACCCACCTGGCTGACCGAAGGCGATGACGAATACACAAAGTGGGTCAGCGACATCAAGACGGCCGAGACCTACCACAGCAACTTCCAGGTCTGGGAATCGCAGTACACCGATCCGCGCTATCTCTCGAAGCTGACGCTCGGCCAGTTCGGCTCGGAAGTCGAGCTGGGTCTGCACGACTGGCTGCACATGCGCTGGGCATCGGTGGCCCGTGATCCGTCCAACGATATTCCGGTGCCGATGGCCCGGGATCAGGCTGACTTCGCGGCGCGCTGGTACGCGCCGGAGAACGACTTTCTCGGCGACCCGTTTTCCTCCCATGTGAACCCGGTGTTCTGGCGATTCCATGGCTGGATCGACGACCGCATCGAAGACTGGTATCGCGCTCACGAACGCTTTCATCCGGGTGAGGTGAGCCGTCTGCAAGTCAACGGCGTGCCATGGTTTGCACCGGGGCGCTGGGTCGAGGTCGATGATCCGTGGCTCGGCCCGGACACCCATGGTTGCAGCACCGTTCCGGGCCTTCAGGTGGGGCGTTCGGTGGAGATGGATCCGGAAACCATGAAGCTGGCATTGCGCATCACGTTCGGCGATGAAGACAACATGGCCGACCTGTTCCGCAAAGTGCCGCAGCGACCGTGGTACGCCAGGCACCTGAAGGTCAAGGGTCGGCAGCTCTGAAGGCAAAAAAATCGCAGCGTCGGGCTGCGATTTTTTTTGCCTTGAACAAGGCGCTGTTCAGATGACTTGCCAACCCCCGCCCAGCGCCTTGTACAGCGCAATGCTGGCCTGCAGGCGTGACAGCCGCAGCTGCACGTTCATGTCCTGGGCGGCATACAGCGTGCGTTGAGTCTGCAACACCGTCAGCAGATCCTCGGCGCCGGCCTGATAGCGGCTCTGGGCGATGTCGAACGCGGTCTGTGCCTGGCGCAGTTCCTCGCCTTGCCATTGACGCTGTTCATCGAGGCCGCGAATGCTCGTCAGGGCTTTTTCCACGTCCGCGAAGCCATTGATGATTGCGCCGCGATAGGTCTCCAGCAATTCTTCCTGGCGCGCCGTGGCCTTGTCGCGTTCGGCACGCAGGCGGCCATTGTTGAAGATCGGTGCCACCAGACCTGAGGACAGGTTGTAGAAGGTCGTGCGCAGCAGATCCGATGCGAGGTCCGCGCCGGTGCCGAGGCTGGCGGTCAGCGTGACCTTGGGCAGCATGGCGGCGCGGGCCACGGTCACATCGGCCTGGGCGGCGGCCAGTCTGGCTTCGGCGCTGGCGATGTCCGGGCGCCGTTGCAGCAGATCGCTGGGCACACCACTGGCGATGTCCGGCCATTGCAGTTGGGCGAACGCCTGTCGGGGTGTCGGCAACTCCTGCACCGGATGGCCGAGCAGGGCGGCCAGGGTGATCAGTGCCTCGCGGGCCTGTTGTTGTACCAGCGGCAGTTTGCGTTGTTGTTCGGCGACCAGGCTTTTCTGCTGAGCCAGTTCCAGCGCGGTGGCGCTGCCGGCGTCGTGGCGGGTCTGCACCAGATGCAGAACACTTTGCGCATTGACCAGATTGAGTTCGGCGATCCGCGCCTGTTCGCGCAGCGCCAGGGCCTGGGTGTAGCTGTTGGCGACGGCACTTTGCAGGGTCAGTTCCACCGTTGAACGGTCGAATTCGCTGGCCTGCACACCGAGCACCGCGCTGTCCCGGGCGGCGCGTTTGCCGCCCCAGAAATCGATTTCGTAACTGGCACTCAACTCGGCGTCGTAGTAATCCAGCGAGCGGTTGTCGGGGTTCACGTCGAGCTGGCTGTAGCCTTTGCCGTGCAGGAGTTTCTGCCGATTGGCATTCAGCCCGGCCTTGACTTCGGGCAGCAGCGGCGCGCCGGCGATGGTCGCGCTGGCCTGCGCCTGCCTCACCCGGGCGACTGCGGCGGCCAGGTCATGGCTACCCAGCCGGGCCTGTTCGATCAGATGATCGAGTTCCGTGCTGCCGAAATGCGTCCACCATTGTCGATCGCTTTGGCTGGCGCCGGGATGTTCGGGCGATTGCCAGGCGGGCGGTGGTTGCAGGCCGCTGTCGGGGCGTGGCGCGGGGCTGCCGCACGCCGCCAGCAAAACGCTGGCGGCGAGAAGTGTCAGGTGGGCTTTCATAGGTCGATCATTCACTGGTGAGGGCCTTGACCGGATCGAGCCGGGCGGCCTTGCGGGCAGGCATGAAGCCGAAGATGACGCCGGTGGCCAGCGCGCAACCGAAGGCGCCGAACACCGCAATCCACTGGAACGCCATGGCGACGCCGCTGAGTTGCAGCACACCGCCGACCAGCATCGCCAGGCTGATCCCGGCAACGCCGCCGACCACCGAAAGCATCACTGCCTCGGTCAGGAACTGGCGCAGGATGTCGCGCTGACGGGCGCCGGTGGCCATGCGGATGCCGATTTCCCGGGTGCGCTCGCGCACGGTCATGAGCATGATGTTCATCACGCCGACACCGCCCACCAGCAAGGAAATGGCGGCGATCGCGCCGAGCATCAGCGACAGCGTGCCCTGGGTTCGCGCCTCGGCCTGAATCATGGCGGCGTTGTTGGTCAGCTCGAAATCCCTTTTGCCGTTGTGCCGGCGCAGCATCGATTGCTCGATGGCCTGCTCCGCCTCCTTGACCTTGCGGGCGTCCCGCGCGGCGATGACCACATATTCGGGGTTGCGGCTGCCGAACAGGCGCATGCTGGCGGCGGAGTAGGGCACGGCGATCCGGTTGTCACTGTCCGAGTCGCCGGAGCTGGAGCCTTTTTCCGCAAGCACTCCGAGCACCTGGAACGGTACGTTTTCGATCAGGATGTATTGACCGACAGGATCGGCGACATCCTTGAACAGTTTGTCGCGAACCTTGGTGCCGATCACCGCCACGGCAGCGGCGCTGTCTTCGTCGGCTTGCGTGAAGTAGCTGCCCTGGACCACCGGCCAATTGAAAATGGTCGGAAAGTTGGTGTCATTGCCGCCCACGTAACTGGTGTGGTCGGCATTGCCGAAGCGCACGCCGGCGGTCGAGCCGTTGACCGGCATGATGCGTTCCACCTGGGGCAGGGCGGCCAGTTCGGCGACGTCATCGAGGGTGATGATGCCCGGTGGCGTGCGCGGGTTGGGGGCAGCGCCGCTGAGATAAATGATGTTGGAGCCGAAGGCGCCCATTTGCGCCATCACCTGGCGCTTGCTGCCTTCGCCCACCGCCAGCATCACCACCACAGACGCGACGCCGATGACGATGCCCAGCAGGGTCAGCGCGGTGCGGAAGCGGTTGACCCACATCACTCGCCACGCCGCTTGCACGGCGTCCACCAATTCGCCTTTCCAGGCGCCGGTCTGGGTGCTGCCGGTGTTCAGACGCTCGCGCAGATCCACGGCCTGCAATGCGCCGGAACCGACGGCGGGCAAGGGGGGCGATGACGGATCGGCGGTGTCGCTGATGATCATGCCGTCGCGGATTTCGATGATGCGCTTGGCACGTTGCGCGACTTCGCGGTCGTGGGTGATGAGAATCACCACATGGCCCTGATCTGCCAGTTCATCGAGCAGGGTCATGACCTCGGCCCCGCTGTGGCTGTCGAGCGCACCGGTGGGTTCGTCGGCGAGAATGATATGACCGCCATTCATCAGCGCACGGGCAATCGACACCCGCTGCTGCTGCCCGCCGGAGAGTTGGTGCGGGCGATTGGCAGTGCGGCCGGCAAGGCCCAGGCGAGTCAGCAGCGCGTGGGCCCGGGCGTGGCGTTCGGCGGCCGGTGTGCCTGCGTAAATGGCCGGCATTTCGACGTTTTCCTGGGCCGAGCCGGACGGAATCAGGTGATAGCCCTGGAACACGAAGCCGAACGCCTCGCGTCGCAGCCAGGCCAGAGCGTCGGTGTCCAGCCGCGCGACCTCTTCACCGGCAAACAGGTATTCGCCGCTGGTCGGTCGGTCGAGGCAGCCGAGGATGTTCATCAGTGTCGACTTGCCGGAACCGGAGGCGCCGACGATCGCCACGAATTCGCCGGCATGAATCGACAGATCAATGCCGCGCAGCACTTCCACCCGCGGACTGTCGCCACCGCCATAGGCTTTGCGGATCTGCCGCAGGTCAATCAGGGGCGTTTGCATTCAGCCTCCGTTGCCGGTGGCCGGGCTGCTCAGGACATGATCGCCTTCGACAAGCCCTTCAAGAATCTGCGTGCGCAAGCGGTCGCGGATGCCGGTGCGCACTTCCCGGGATTGAACCTCGCCATTGGCGGCGACCACCTGCGCCAGTTGCCAGTCCGCGCGAGCGCTGCGTTGCAGGGCGGCGGTGGGCACGGTCAGGGTGTTTTGTGCCTGTTGCGAAACGAAGAACACCTGGGCGGTCATGTCGGTCATCAGGGTGTTATCGGCGTTATCGACATCCAGCAATACCGTGTAAAGCACCACCCGTTCGCTACCACTGCGACCGCTGGTGGGGCTGGCGCCCTGGCTCTGTTCCAGCGGACGCGGCGGCACCGGCAGGATCTGCCGTACGGTGCTGCTCCAGCGCCGGCTGCCGCCGCTGAGGGTGGTGAAGTAAGCGGTCATGCCCGGTTTGACGTGACCGATGTCGGCTTCGGAGACCTCGGCCCATACGGTCATCGGAGAGAGCCGCGCGATCCGCAGAATCAGCGGGGTCTGCTGTTGCGCGTTGAGTGTCTGGCCTTCCCGGGCGCCTACTGCCACCACCGTGCCGGACATCGGCGCATAGATGCGTGTGTAGCCGAGCTCGGCTTCGTCGCTGCGCAGGCTGGCCTGTGCCTGGCGGATCTGCGCCTGAAACATGTCGATGCGGGCCTGCGTGGCGCGCACTTCGGCCCGGGCGGTCTGGACGTCTTCCTCGCGGGTGGCGCCGCCGGCGGCGAGTTTTTGCTGGCGCTGGTACTTTTGCTGCGCCAGCTCATGCTGGGCTCGTTGCTCCTGCAACTGCGCCTTGAGGTTCTCGATGGAGAACCGGCCTGCGTCGAGCTTGGCCTTTTGCGTGGACGGGTCGATCTCCACCAGCAACTGGCCTTCCTTGACCGCATCGCCGGCCTCGACATGAATTTTCTGGATCTGCCCTGACGCCTGGGCGCCCACATCCACATAGCGCCTCGGTTGCAGGGTGCCGAGTGCGGTCACGCTGTTTTCGATATCGCCGCGTGTCACTTGAACAGTGGCGAGGGTCTCACGGCCCGGCGGCAATACCTGCCACGCGGCAACGGCGATGACAGGGATCAGGCAGAGGGCAACGAACAGGGCGCGTCGGGCGGGGCGGGGACGTTTCATGCAGGG
>NZ_JBWKZE010000008.1:0-223425 GCF_059424205.1 Pseudomonas sp. GW456-12-1-14-TSB6 | reverse complement strand
CCCCCGGATCAATCCCTCCACTCAGCCTGCCGACGGGCCCTGCGATCAAAAGCGGTACTCGAGCTAACGCTCATCGTTTTGAGTGGGGAGGAGCGGGGCGTGTTCGGCTTTGGTTTTCGTGGTGGGTTTACCCCTCACCCCAGCCCTCTCCCCGAGGAGAGGGAGCCGATTTTTGTGCTATTCAAAGTCTGAGTTCGACGCGGTATCGCACGTCGGCGTAGCGCTGCCATACACCTCGATCAGTTCCCTCTCCCTACGGGCGGTCCGACGTTTCGGGAGGGCTAGGGTGAGGGGCTCTTGATCTGGCTCTTGATCTGCTTTTGATCTTTAGTCCCATCGGCAGGCCGAGCGTAGGTGTCCATCAGGGGGTAGGCGCGTAGCGCCGTGCGGCGCAGCCGCATACATCGAGAGGAGGTGCAGCGAAGCAAACCGTAGGCGATGCCCCCTGATGGACACCGTAGCGAGGGAATACTGAGCCTAAGCGAAGTGCCGTACGCCGGGGCTCAGCCTTTTTGGTTACTTTTTCGGCGTTTGGAAAAAGTGACCCGCCGTAAGGGCGGAACCCTGAGAAGCCGTTACCGCAGCAACGGATATACCCCCAAAACTCAAGCACAAACCCAAAACACCAAATCCCAGACAAACAAAAACGCCCGGCATTAAGCCGGGCGTCTTGTATTGACTTGATTAGCGAGCGCGGTAAGTAATACGCCCTTTGCTCAAGTCATAGGGCGTCAGCTCGACGCGCACTTTGTCACCGGTAAGAATACGAATGTAGTTCTTGCGCATCTTGCCGGAAATATGCGCGGTTACGACGTGCCCATTTTCCAACTCCACACGAAACATGGTGTTGGGCAGGGTGTCGACGACAGTGCCTTCCATTTCGAAGCTGTCTTCTTTCGACATGCAGTAAAGCCCTCGGTATCCAATGAATGGCCCGGTGCAACTGCGCCAGGCAAAAGCGGCGTGCATTGTGCCCGAAAAATGGGGTTTACGCCAAGGGGTTTAGGGTTTGCATTCAGTTCAGGATGACCCAGCGCTGATTAATGAGCAGTTCAATGGGCCGATATTGGGTCTTGTAGTTCATCTTTTTGCAGTTTTTGATCCAGTAGCCCAGGTACACCGCCTCAAGCCCCAGGCGCTGGGCTTCGGCGATTTGCCAGAGGATGGCGTAGCGCCCCAGGCTGCGGCGTTCTTCCTGCGGCTCGTAAAAGGTGTAGACCGCGGACAGGCCGTTGGGCAGCAGGTCGGTGACGGCGACTGCAAGTAACCGTCCGTCGAGCCGGAACTCGTAGAAGCGTGAGAAGGGCAGGTCGCGTACCAGAAAAGTCGAGAATTGATCGCGGCTGGGCGGATACATGTCGCCGTCGGCGTGGCGCTGTTCGATGTAGCGCTGATAGAGATCGAAATATTCTTCGCTGAACGCCGGCTTGACCGGACGTACCTGCAAATCGATGTTGCGCTTGAAAATGCGTTTTTGTTGGCGGTTGGGGTTGAACTGCGCCACAGGAATGCGCGCAGGCACGCAGGCATTGCAGTTCTGGCAATGCGGGCGGTAAAGATGATCGCCGCTGCGACGAAAGCCCATTTCTGACAGATCTGCGTAGACATGCACATCCATGGGCTGGCTCGGATCGAGAAACAGGGTCGTCGCCTGTTCCTCGGGCAGATAACTGCAAGAGTGAGGCTGAGTGGCATAAAACTTCAAACGCGCCAACTCGGTCATGATCAACCCTCAAGGGTAGGCTGGTGAATTAAGTGTAAGCCACGCGCGCAAAAGTCGCTCAGCAAACCCAGGTCGCATGATTGGGTTGATCGAGGTGCCGGGCCAGATAGTCGGCGAATGTCTGCCGTGAAATGGCCCGGGCGCCAAGGCTGTGCAGGTGATCGGTCGGCATCTGGCAGTCGATCAGCACGAAGCCCGCTTCCTTAAGATGTTGCACCAGCGTGGCAAAGCCGTACTTGGAAGCATTGTCCGCACGGCTGAACATCGACTCACCGAAGAACAGTTGCCCCATCGCCAGGCCATACAGGCCTCCGACCAGTTCGCCCTGATCCCAGACTTCCACCGAGTGGGCAAAGCCGCGCCGATGCAGTTCGATATAGGCGCTCTGCATCGCCTCGGTGATCCAGGTGCCGTCGGCGTATTCCCTGGGGGCGGCGCAGGCGCGGATCACGGCGTCGAAATCCTGATCGAAAGTCACTTGATAACGCTGTTTGCGCATCAATTTGCCGAGGCTGCGCGAGACGTGCAGTTCGTCGGGAAAAAGCACGGTGCGCGGATCCGGCGACCACCAGAGAATCGGCTGACCCTCGGAAAACCATGGAAAGCAGCCATGGCGATAGGCCTGGATCAGGCGATCGGCGGACAGGTCGCCGCCGGCCGCCAGCAATCCGTTGGGATCGCGCATGGCCTTTTCCAGTGGCGGGAAAGTCAGTGAGTTGCGTTGTAACCAAGTCAGCATGGCGTCCAGGCTTGCAGAAGGGGAGGGCGGTGGGCAGTGGGCTCGCGGTAAAGTGTGCCGGGAAATGACGCGGATGTCCTCCGTTGCAGTGCGGCTTTTGCGTAGCTGCAACTTGAGCATCCGGATGCGGTCGTAATCGGGCGTTGCACCGGTGCGGGCAAGGTTGCTGATGCCAATGTGTGGCACTCAGGGGAGATGAGGCGCGAATGCTTCGCTACGTTCATCAAATACACCTCATAAGCCTTTGTCACAAAAGGTAATGCATGCTCAAATTGAACGTCGGGTGTTGTGCGTTTGGCTATGCTTGAACCTGGGGCTTCGAAGCATGGCATCGAACGCGCAAACCCGTACAATGCCGGGCTGTTACAGAATATTCGCCGCGTGCCGTGTTTATAAAAGGCGGGGCGCAGTGTTAAAAGTAGTCTCCGTTGCGCCCGTCAATTTTTTTACCTGCCTGGATTGGGCAGTTTTTTATCGTCATTCAATAGATGGACGCGCCTCTGGCGCAGGAAAAGAAGCGTTTTGAAGAAATCCACGGAAGCACCAAAAACAGTCGTTCCGCTATGGCGTCAACAGTTGCACTACCGGCTCAAGGAAGGTGCATTGATCGCCATCGGCGCCTTGTGCCTGTTCCTGATGATGGCCTTGCTGACTTACGGCAAGGACGATCCGGGCTGGAGCCACAACAGCAAGATCGACGACGTGCAGAACTTCGGCGGCCCTGCCGGTTCCTACAGCGCCGACATCCTGTTCATGGTGCTGGGTTACTTCGCGTACATATTCCCGTTGCTGCTGGCGATCAAGGCGTATCAGATCTTCCGTCAGCGTCACGAGCCGTGGCAGTGGAGCGGCTGGCTGTTTTCCTGGCGCCTGATCGGTCTGGTGTTTCTGGTGTTGTCCGGCGCTGCGCTGGCGCACATTCATTTCCATGCAGCCACCGGATTGCCGGCCGGCGCGGGTGGTGCGCTGGGTGAAAGCCTCGGTGACCTGGCCCGCAACGCCCTGAACATTCAGGGCAGCACGTTGCTGTTTATCGCGCTGTTCCTGTTCGGCCTGACGGTGTTCACCGACCTGTCGTGGTTCAAGGTGATGGACATCACTGGCAAGATCACGCTTGACCTGTTCGAACTGTTCCAGGGCGCGCTAAACCGCTGGTGGTCGGCTCGTACCGAGCGCAAGCAACTGGTCGCGCAGCTGCGTGAAGTCGACGATCGCGTGCATGACGTGGTTGCACCGACGGTCACCGACAAACGCGAACAGGCCAAGGTCAAGGAACGTCTGATCGAGCGCGAGCAGGCCCTCAGCAAACACATGTCCGAGCGTGAGAAACAGGTGCCGCCGGTCATCGCCCCGGCCCCGGTCAAGGCGCCGGAGCCAAGCAAGCGCGTGCAGAAAGAGAAGCAGGTGCCGTTGTTCGTCGACAGTGCCGTGGAAGGCACCTTGCCGCCGATCTCGATCCTCGATCCTGCGGAAAAGAAACAACTCAACTATTCGCCCGAATCCCTGGCGGCGGTCGGCCATTTGCTGGAGATCAAACTCAAGGAATTCGGCGTCGAAGTCACCGTGGATTCGATCCATCCGGGCCCGGTCATTACCCGTTACGAAATCCAGCCTGCTGCGGGCGTGAAGGTCAGCCGTATCGCCAACCTGGCGAAAGACCTTGCACGTTCGCTGGCCGTGACCAGTGTGCGGGTGGTGGAAGTGATTCCGGGCAAGACCACGGTCGGCATCGAAATTCCCAACGAAGACCGGCAGATCGTGCGCTTCTCTGAAGTGCTGTCGACCCCTGAGTACGACAACTTCAAATCGCCGGTCACCCTTGCCCTGGGCCACGATATCGGCGGCAAGCCAGTCATCACTGACCTGGCGAAGATGCCGCACCTGCTGGTGGCCGGTACCACCGGTTCCGGTAAGTCGGTGGGCGTGAACGCGATGATCCTGTCGATCCTGTTCAAGTCCGGCCCGGACGACGCCAAGCTGATCATGATCGACCCGAAAATGCTCGAGCTGTCGATCTACGAAGGCATCCCGCACCTGTTGTGCCCGGTCGTGACCGACATGAAAGACGCCGCCAACGCCCTGCGCTGGAGCGTGGCCGAGATGGAGCGTCGCTACAAGCTGATGGCGAAGATGGGCGTGCGAAACCTGTCCGGCTTCAACGCCAAGGTCAAGGAAGCCCAGGACGCCGGCGAGCCGCTGAGCGATCCCCTGTACAAACGCGAAAGCATCCACGACGAAGCGCCGCTGTTGCAGAAGCTGCCAACCATCGTCGTAGTCGTGGACGAATTCGCCGACATGATGATGATCGTCGGCAAGAAGGTAGAAGAATTGATCGCCCGTATCGCCCAGAAGGCGCGTGCGGCCGGTATCCACCTGATTCTTGCGACCCAGCGGCCATCGGTGGACGTGATCACCGGTCTGATCAAGGCGAACATCCCGACGCGGATGGCGTTCCAGGTATCGAGCAAGATCGACTCCCGGACCATCATCGACCAGGGCGGCGCCGAGCAACTGCTCGGCCACGGTGACATGCTCTACATGCCGCCGGGCACCAGCTTGCCGATCCGGGTTCACGGCGCCTTCGTGTCCGACGATGAAGTTCACCGGGTGGTTGAAGCCTGGAAACTGCGCGGCGCGCCGGAATACAACGACGACATCCTCAACGGTGTCGAAGAGGCGGGCAGTGGTTTCGAAGGCAGTAGCGGCGGCGGTGACGGCGACGATCCGGAAGCCGACGCGCTGTACGACGAAGCCGTGCAGTTCGTGCTGGAAAGCCGTCGCGCCTCCATCTCCGCTGTACAGCGCAAGCTGAAGATCGGCTACAACCGTGCCGCGCGCATGATCGAAGCCATGGAAATGGCCGGGGTCGTGACGTCGATGAACACCAACGGTTCCCGCGAAGTCCTGGCCCCTGGCCCGGTACGCGACTGATTCGATACCCTGATCCAAATGCAATGGGCGGTGCATGAAGCGCCGTCCACTTTCCCACGAGTATTCAAGAGGACTCCCATGCGTCTTATCCGCATGTTGCTGCCGGTACTGGCTCTGACCACCCTCACGGCTCACGCCGATGACAAGGATGTGGCTCGCCTGACCCAATTGCTCGAAACATCCAAGACCCTGACCGCCAATTTTTCCCAGTTGACCCTCGACGGCAGCGGCACCCAGTTGCAGGAAACCACCGGCGACATGACCCTGCAGCGTCCGGGCCTGTTCTACTGGCACACCAATGCGCCAGCCGAGCAGACCATGGTGTCCGACGGCAAGAAAGTCACGCTGTGGGACCCGGACCTGGAGCAGGCCACCATCAAGAAACTTGATGAGCGCCTGACCCAGACGCCGGCGCTGTTGCTGTCTGGCGACGTATCGAAGATCAGCCAGAGCTTTGACATCACCGCGAAAGAGGCCGGTGGCGTGATCGACTTCACCCTGAAGCCGAAAACCAAGGACACGCTGTTCGACAGCCTGCGCCTGTCGTTCCGCAACGGTCTGGTCAATGACATGCAACTGATCGACAGCGTCGGCCAGCGCACCAACATCCTGTTTACCGGTGTGAAGGCCAACGAAGCGGTCCCGGCCTCGAAGTTCAAGTTCGACATCCCCAAGGGTGCCGATGTGATCCAGGAATAAACACAGAGGTTTCAACGGTACGTGATGGATCTGTTTCGCAGTGCACCGATTGCCCAGCCACTGGCCGCCCGTTTACGGGCGACCAATCTGGATGAGTACGTCGGTCAGGAACACGTGCTCGCTCGCGGCAAGCCTTTGCGCGAAGCGCTGGAGCAGGGTGCCCTGCATTCGATGATCTTCTGGGGCCCGCCGGGCGTGGGCAAAACCACGTTGGCGCGGTTGCTGGCGGAAGTTTCGGAT
Organism: Pseudomonas sp. GW456-12-1-14-TSB6; assembly: GCF_059424205.1. Taxonomy (NCBI): domain Bacteria; kingdom Pseudomonadati; phylum Pseudomonadota; class Gammaproteobacteria; order Pseudomonadales; family Pseudomonadaceae; genus Pseudomonas; species Pseudomonas sp. GW456-12-1-14-TSB6. The sequence continues at coordinate 217,093 of NZ_JBWKZE010000008.1, read as the reverse complement.
GCGCACTTCGAAACGGTCTCGGCCGTATTGGCCGGGGTCAAGGAGATCCGTCAGGCGGTGGAAATCGCCAAGCAGCAGGCCGGTCAGTACGGCAAGCGCACGATCCTGTTTGTCGATGAAGTGCACCGCTTCAACAAGTCTCAACAGGACGCCTTCCTGCCGTACGTTGAAGACGGCACCCTGATTTTCATTGGTGCCACCACTGAAAACCCTTCGTTCGAACTGAACAATGCATTGCTGTCGCGCGCGCGGGTCTACGTACTCAAAAGCCTCGACGAGGCGGCGTTGCGCAAGTTGGTGCACCGCGCACTGACCGAAGAGCGTGGTCTGGGCAAGCGACATCTGAGCCTCAGCGATGAAGGCTTCCAGATGCTGCTGTCCGCCGCCGACGGTGATGGCCGGCGCCTGCTGAACCTGCTGGAAAACGCCTCGGACCTGGCCGAAGACAACAGTGAGATGGGCACCGAGCTGCTGCAAAGCCTGCTCGGCGACACTCGCCGGCGTTTCGACAAGGGCGGCGAAGCGTTCTACGACCAGATTTCTGCGCTGCACAAATCGGTGCGCGGTTCCAATCCGGACGGCGCGCTGTACTGGTTTGCGCGAATGATCGACGGCGGCTGCGATCCGCTGTACCTGGCCCGGCGGGTGGTGCGCATGGCCAGCGAAGACATCGGCAACGCCGATCCTCGCGCCCTGAGCCTGTGCCTGGCGGCGTGGGAAGTGCAGGAACGCCTCGGCAGCCCGGAAGGTGAGTTGGCAGTGGCGCAGGCCATCACCTATCTGGCCTGTGCGCCGAAAAGCAACGCCGTGTACATGGGCTTCAAGACTGCGCTACGCGCCGCCGCCGAACACGGTTCGCTGGAAGTGCCGCTGCACTTGCGCAATGCGCCGACCAAATTGATGAAGCAATTGGGTTATGGCGACGAATACCGTTATGCCCACGACGAACCGGACGCTTACGCTGCCGGCGAAGACTATTTCCCGGAAGAACTCGACCCGATTCCGTTCTACCAACCGGTGCCCCGTGGCCTGGAATTAAAGATCGGCGAAAAGCTCAACCACCTCGCCCAACTTGATCGTTTAAGCCCCCGGCAGCGGAGAAAATAGTGGTTCCATTGATTGTTGCAGTCTCCGTCGGCGGGATTGTCGGCACTTTGTTGCGCTTCGCTACCGGCAATTGGGTCAACGCCAATTGGCCGCGGCACTTCTATACCGCGACGCTGGCCGTTAATATCGTGGGCTGTCTGCTGATTGGCGTGTTGTACGGCATGTTTTTGATACGCCCGGAAGTACCGATCGAGGTACGTGCCGGGTTGATGGTCGGCTTCCTCGGGGGGCTGACGACATTTTCATCCTTTTCACTGGATACGGTGCGCCTGCTGGAAAGCGGGCAAGTGCCGCTGGCCCTGGGCTATGCGGCCATCAGCGTATTCGGCGGGCTGCTCGCGACCTGGGCTGGCCTGTCCCTGACCAAACTTTGATAACGAGAAACCGACATGCTCGATTCCAAACTGTTACGTAGCAACCTTCAGGACGTAGCGGACCGCCTGGCTTCCCGTGGCTTTGCCCTGGATGTCGCGCGCATCGAAGCGCTGGAAGAACAGCGCAAGACCGTCCAGACCCGCACCGAAGCACTGCAGGCTGAGCGTAACGCGCGTTCCAAATCCATCGGTCAGGCCAAGCAGCGCGGCGAAGACATCGCGCCGCTGATGGCGGACGTCGAGCGCATGGCGGGCGAACTGAGCGCCGGTAAAGTCGAGCTGGACGCGATCCAGACCGAACTGGATTCGATCCTGCTGGGCATCCCGAATTTGCCGCACGAATCGGTACCGGTCGGCGAAGACGAAGACGGCAACGTCGAAGTCCGCCGCTGGGGCACGCCGACCGCTTTCGACTTCCCGGTTCAGGATCACGTGGCCCTGGGCGAGAAGTTCGGCTGGCTCGACTTCGAAACCGCCGCCAAGCTGTCCGGCGCACGTTTCGCCCTGCTGCGTGGCCCGATTGCCCGTCTGCACCGCGCACTCGCGCAGTTCATGATCAACCTGCACGTCACCGAGCATGGCTACGAAGAGGCTTACACGCCTTATCTGGTTCAGGCCCCGGCGCTACAAGGCACCGGTCAACTGCCGAAGTTCGAAGAAGACCTGTTCAAGATCGCTCGCGAAGGTGAAGCCGATCTGTACCTGATCCCGACCGCCGAAGTGTCGCTGACCAACATCGTGGCCGGTGAAATCGTCGATTCGAAGCAGCTGCCGATCAAGTTTGTTGCCCACACTCCGTGCTTCCGCAGCGAAGCCGGCGCGTCGGGTCGTGACACTCGCGGCATGATCCGTCAGCACCAGTTCGACAAAGTTGAAATGGTCCAGATCGTCGAGCCGTCGAAGTCGATGGAAGCGCTGGAAGGCCTGACCGCCAATGCCGAGAAAGTCCTGCAACTGCTGGAGCTGCCTTACCGCACTCTGGCGCTGTGCACCGGCGACATGGGCTTCAGCGCGGTCAAGACTTACGACCTGGAAGTGTGGATCCCGAGCCAGGACAAGTACCGTGAAATCTCGTCGTGCTCCAACTGCGGCGACTTCCAGGCCCGCCGCATGCAGGCGCGTTTCCGCAACCCGGAAACCGGCAAGCCTGAGCTGGTGCATACCCTGAACGGTTCCGGTCTGGCAGTCGGTCGTACCCTGGTGGCCGTGCTGGAAAACTACCAGCAGGCCGACGGTTCGATCCGTGTGCCGGACGTGCTGAAGCCGTACATGGGTGGCCTTGAGGTCATCGGCTAAATGAAATATCTGCCGCTGTTTCACAACCTGCGCGGCAGTCGTGTGTTGGTCGTCGGTGGGGGGGAGATTGCCTTGCGCAAGTCCCGCCTGCTGGCCGATGCCGGTGCGCTGCTGCGGGTGGTCGCACCTGAAATCGAAGCGCAACTGCGCGAACTGGTCGCCGCCAGCGGTGGCGAATGCCTGCTGCGTGGCTACGCCGAAACGGATCTGGATGGCTGCGGGCTGATCATTGCCGCCACCGACGACGAAGCGTTGAACGCGCAGGTCTCCGCCGATGCCCATCGGCGTTGCGTGCCGGTAAATGTGGTCGATGCGCCGGCGCTGTGCAGCGTGATTTTCCCGGCGATCGTCGATCGTTCACCGCTGATCATCGCGGTCTCCAGCGGCGGCGATGCGCCGGTGCTGGCCCGGCTGATCCGCGCCAAGATCGAAACCTGGATTCCCTCGACCTACGGCCATCTGGCCGGTCTGGCCGCGCGGTTTCGCGATCAGGTCAAAGGCCTGTTTCCCGATGTGCAGCAACGTCGCGGTTTTTGGGAAGACGTGTTCCAGGGGCCGATCGCCGACCGGCAACTGGCAGGACAGGGCGCCGAAGCCGAACGTTTGCTGCAAGCCAAGATTGACGGCGAAGCCATGGTTACGACCGGTGAGGTGTATCTGGTGGGCGCAGGGCCGGGTGATCCGGATCTGCTGACCTTCCGCGCCTTGCGCCTGATGCAGCAAGCCGATGTGGTGCTGTACGACCGCTTGGTGGCTCCGGCGATTCTTGAACTGTGCCGCCGCGATGCCGAGCGGGTTTACGTTGGCAAGCGTCGCGCCGATCACGCCGTGCCGCAGGATCAGATCAACCAGCAATTGGTGGATCTGGCCAAGGCCGGCAAGCGTGTGGTGCGGTTGAAGGGCGGGGATCCGTTCATCTTCGGCCGTGGCGGCGAAGAGATCGAGGAACTGGCGGCCCATGGCATCCCGTTTCAGGTGGTGCCGGGGATCACGGCGGCCAGCGGTTGCGCGGCATATGCCGGGATTCCGCTGACTCATCGCGACTACGCTCAGTCGGTGCGTTTCGTCACCGGGCACTTGAAGGACGGTTCGACCGATCTGCCGTGGTCGGACCTCGTCGCGCCGGCGCAGACGCTGGTGTTCTACATGGGGTTGGTGGGATTGCCGATCATCTGCGAGCAGTTGATCAAACATGGTCGTGCGGCCGATACCCCGGCAGCGCTGATCCAGCAGGGCACCACGGTCAATCAGCGGGTTTTCACCGGCACGCTGGCCGACCTGCCGCGGCTGGTGGCGGAGCATGAAGTGCATGCGCCGACGCTGGTGATCGTCGGCGAAGTGGTGCAACTGCGCGAGAAACTGGCGTGGTTCGAGGGCGCTCAGGGTCAGATCTGACGACTCTGAAGGGATCGTTCCCACGCGGTGGGAACGATCCTGCTCTCAACCTCGGCGCCAAACCCCTTTCCCGCCCAACCGGTCCCGGTCATGGGCAACAGTGAAATCCTGCTCCGGCCCCTTCGGCACAACCCCGGTCGGGTTGATGGTCTTGTGGCTGCCGTAGTAGTGGTTCTTGATGTGCTGGAAATCCACGGTCTCGGCAACGCCCGGCCACTGGTACATCTCCCGCAGCCAGTTCGACAGATTCGGATAATCGCTGATCCGCCGCAGATTGCATTTGAAGTGCCCGTGGTACACCGCGTCGAAACGAATCAGCGTGGTGAACAAGCGCACGTCCGCCTCGGTCAGGTATTCACCCGTCAGATAACGGTTGGCGCCCAGCACCTGCTCCAGATGATCCAGTTCGGCAAATACATCATCGAACGCTTCTTCATAGGCCTTCTGTGAGGTGGCGAACCCGGCGCGGTACACGCCGTTGTTCACGGCAGGGTAGATCCGCTCGTTCAGCGAATCGATCTCACTGCGTAATGGCGCCGGATAGAAGTCCAGATCGTTGCCGGTCAAGTCATCGAACGCACTGTTGAACATGCGGATGATCTCCGCCGATTCGTTGCTGACGATGCGCTTGAGCTTCTTGTCCCACAGCACCGGCACGGTGACGCGGCCGGTGTAGTCGGCGGTGTCGGCGGTGTAGCGCTGGTGCATGAAATCGAAGTGGTCGAGTTTGTCGCCGGTCGAACCGAGGTTCTGATCGAAGGTCCAGCCGTTTTCCAGCATCAGCCAGCTGACGACGGAAACGTCGATCAGGCTTTCCAGGCCCTTGAGCTTGCGCAGGATCAGCGTGCGATGCGCCCACGGACAGGCGAGAGAGACATAAAGGTGATAACGCCCGGCTTCGGCGGCAAAACCGCCTTCACCGCTCGGGCCCGGCTCGCCATTGCGAGTGACCCAGTTGCGGCGCTGCGCCTGTTCGCGCTGGAACGCGCCGTCCTTGCTGCTTTCGTACCACTTGTCCTGCCAGCGGCCGTCGACGAGTAAACCCATGATCAAGACTCCAGAAACCAATAATTCGTTGGAGTTGAGTCTATTCCGATGAGTTCGAACAAAAAGCGCAAAGATCGGGCGTTAATGATCGGTTAAATCGATTTATCCCGCGCGGCCCAGTATTGCTCCGCGGTTTCAAAAGCCTGTTCACGGCTTTGGCCGAGGCCGCGCAGCGCCAACGCCATGGTCGAGATCAACGCCATTTGCGGGTAACTGTCGACCACATCGCCGCGCCAAACGGCCTTCAAATGCTCGATATCCAGCGACGCCGGTTTGACGTGACGCTGCGCCGACAGCTGCGGCCATTCCTCGTCCCAGCTCTCGCCGCCGGTGGTGCCGTACAAGTGGCTGTCGGCATCCGGGTTGATCTCGATCTCGCCGCCGTCGCCCTTGATCACGATCGCCGTGTCGCCGAGCAGGCCGCTGGCATCGCGGTGCACCGCCTGATAGCCGGGGTGGAAAATACTCTGCAGGCCGCAACGCGCGCCCAGCGGATTGAGAATCCGCGCCAGTGAGTGAATCGGCGAGCGCAGGCCGAGGGTGTTGCGCAGGTCGATCATCCGTTGCAATTGCGGCGCCCAGTCCACCAGCGGCATGAACGCCAGACCACCGTTGTCCAGCGCCGCGCCAACCTGTTGCCAGTTGCGGCACAGCGGAATGTTCAGCTCACCGAGCAATTGTTCGGAGTACAAGCGCCCGGCGGTGTGTGCGCCGCCGCCGTGCATGAAAATGCGCAGGCCGTTCTGCGCCAGGCACTTGGCGGCCAACAGATACCACGGCAGGTGACGCTTCTTGCCGGCGTAAGTCGGCCAGTCCAGATCGACGTTCAGCGCCGGGGCCTGCAAGCGCTCGCGAAGGGCCTCGGTGAAACCGGCCATCTCCTCGGCGCTTTCTTCCTTGTGCCGCAGCAACATCAGGAACGCGCCGAGCTGGGTTTCTTCGACCGCTTCGTCGAGGACCATGCCCATGGCTTGCCGGGCTTCCTCGCGGGTGAGGTCGCGGGCGCCGCGCTTGCCCTTGCCGAGGATGCGCACGAACTGGGCGAATGGATGCTCGGCGGGCGTTTCGAGGGTCAGCGCTGGATAGTCGGTCATAGGCAATTCGTCGGTTTGGGCAGGCCCGCCAGTTTCGCGGCGAGTTTGGCAGGGGTGCCTTTGAACAGTCGGTTCAGGTGCAGGCTGTTGCCTTTCTCCGCGCCGAGCTTGAGTGCGGTGTACTTGATCAGCGGCCGGGTGGCCGGTGACAGCTGGAATTCGGCGTAGAAGCTGCGCAGCAATTCGAGGACTTCCCAGTGTTCCGGGCTCAGTTCGATATCTTCGGCAGCGGCGAGGGCGCTGGCGACTTCGGCCGACCAGTCGTTGAGGTCGACCAGAAAGCCGTCCTTGTCCAGTTCAATGGCGCGGGCGCCGATGGTCAACGCATTCATAGCCAGCTGTTGACCTTGTCGTGGTGGATCGACAGCTCGACGAAGGCCGGATAATCGATGGCTTCGGCCCAGTCCGGAACCTGCACGGCACGGGCTTGCGCGTCTTCGGCCAGCACGAACAATTTCACCTGACGTATTTCCAGCGCACTGAACGGCGCGGTGCCAGGCTGCAGCGCATAAACGGCATCGCCAGACAGCAACAGTGCATCGGCAGAACCGAGCAGGCGCAGGCAACTGGTCAGGCGTTCGTCGCCGAACGGGGAGTGGGACAACACATGCAAAGTCGACATCAGAGGGTGATCACCTGGTCGTAACGGTCAATGAGGGCGGTGATTTGCTCGGCGGCCAAAGGCTGCGCCTCGTCCAGCGAACGATCGCCGAGGCCGCGAACACTGGCGCTGTCGGCGCAGTAGAACAGCTCTTCGACGCCAAACATCGGCAACGCTTGCAGGTTGGCGCTCAGGTCTTTCTGTTGCAGGGCCTTGGCGTTTTGCCCGGCTGCCAGTTGCAGCACGCCGTCGTCGAGAAACAGCAGACCGATCGGCAGATCGAAGGCGCCGCCGGCCAGCACGATGTCCAGCGCTTCGCGGGCGCCGGGACCGGACCACGGCGATTGACGGCTGATAATCAGAAGGGATTTGGCCATGTCATGCGCCTCCGAAACAGATGAGGCGGTCGGCATCCTGCACCGCGTCATGCAACTGACCGAGGCCGGACAATTCCCACGGCGCGCTGACGGCCACGGCATCACGCTGATAACGCCCGGCTTCCTCGGTATTCAACACGCCACGGCGCAGGGCGGCGGCGATGCACACCACGCCGTCGAGGTTTTGTTCGGTGATGAAATTGCGCCACTGCTTGGGCAGGTCCAGTTCGTCCTGCGGCGTGACCACGGCGTCGGATGCGTTGTGGACCCCGTCCTGATAGAAAAACAGCCGGACAATCTCATGCCCGCCGGCCAGCGCGGCCTGAGCGAACAGCAGGGCGCGGCGCGAGGAGGGCGCATGGGCGGCGGAAAACAGCGCAATGGCAAACTTCATGACGGACTCGATCAGCAAAACTGCGGCCATGATAAAGCTTTCTCGGCGGGGCGGCGAAGTGGATGTTTCCCGCGCCCGTCTCGATACGAGCAGGCGTCCTTCAGCGTGGCATGTAGCCCAGCTGCCAACGCCGCGGAATCTTCAAGGTCACCAGCCCCAGAACGGCGGCGAACAGACCGCTGACCAACATCGCCTTGAGCCCCAGATGATGTTCCAGCACCGCCCCCAGAATGGCCCCGACCAGCATCCCGCTCCACGGCACCAGTTGCACCCGCCAGCCACTTCGCCGTTCGCCGAGCACCCAGCGGCCCAATCCACGGCCGAATCGGGACAGGGCGCCGGTGACGTACGTCAGCCCGACCGGCAGGCCGTTCACTTCTTCCACCGCCGCGTTGAGCATGCCCATCGCAATGATCGCCGCCAGCAGGGCCGGCAGTTGCGTGTCAAAGGGCCAGGCTGCCAAACACAGCAGGGCGGCGATGGACAACAGCAAGGGCAGAGCCCGTCGACCACCCAATCGACTGACCACGACCCCTAGGGCATTACCGACAATGAACGTCGCGACCAGCAGGATCAGCCTTAATGTCAGTCCGCTGTCGCCATCACTGATCGCCACCGCCAGCCGCGTGGTGTTGCCGCTCATGAAGGAAACGAAATCGCCGCTGGCCATGAAGCCGATGGCGTCGGTCATGCCGGCCAGTACCGACAGGCTGGCGACCAGCGCCAGCCCCACACGGCCGCGCCATTTCTGTATATGAAGATGTCCGGGGCTGGCGCGGTGGGTCGAAATGGAAGGCAGCATCGAGGCAGCGTCCTTGAGCGGGGTTTACGGTTCTATGCCATACAGATCGCAATATTCCAGCCAGTCCATGCCGGCCATTTCCGCCACTTCGCGATGCACCTCCAGGCGTTGTGCCTGATACTCTTCGGGCGTCGCGGCGGTGAGCTGCAACGTCAGCTCCCAGGCAAACAAACCTTGGCTTTCGGCCTCGGCTTCGAAGGCTTCGTGCAGACGTTCTTCGCGGTACTGCGCCTGGGTTTCGCCTTTGGCCTGTGCCAGCAGCGGATTGAGGTGGTCAAGGGCTTCGCGCAGTTCCGGGCGCGCTTCTAGAAACAGTTTCAGAGCCTGTTCGTGTCGTTGGTCTGTAGGCGCCATTGGCTTTCCTTGTAAGGCTGATGACCGTTAATGTGCCGCAGCGGCCGGCATGTGTCGCGCTCTAAATGCAGTAAAGCAGAACGATTTTTGGCGTTGCGGTGGTACAGTCCGGTTTTTTCCGAATGAGCGAATGCAATGCGAATGCTGATGGTGGCACTGGCGGCAGCCCTGCTGGCCGGTTGCGCGGGTTCGGCGATGGAAGACGCCCGCACGCAAACCCCTTACAAGACCCTGAATTCGGACAAACCCGAAAAAGTCGTGGCCCAGTGCGTGCAATTTGCCTGGCAGGACGAAGCGGTGTTCGGCGTGGACGCGGCGGCGTATCTGCAACCGGGCAAGAAGGGCGGTTCCACGGTCTATACGCGCTCGGCGGAGTCGTTTGTCGACTTGACCACGGATGCGTCCGGTACCGTATTGAATTACTACGCGCAGAAGGATGATTTTGTGGCCAAGCGCCGCTTGGCGGCGCTGGCGACCTGTCTGTAACGGGCGGCTGGATGCGTTGATTTTGCGACCCTCACCAGCCTGCGGGCGAGGGTCGCTGAAATCAATCAATCAAGCGTTTCTGGAAGAAATGCCGCTTGTGCCCCAGCGGATAATCCACAATCTCGCCACATTCGCTATAACCCAGTTTTTTGTAGAACCCGGGCGCCTGAAAATCAAAGGTATCGAGCCAGATCCCAACGCAGTCCTTTTCCCGTGCAAACTCCTCGACCATGTTCATCAGCTTCGAGCCGATGCCCTGTCCCCGGCCTTGTTCCGGCACCGCCAGCAACTCGATAAACAGCCATCGATAGAACGTGTGCCCATAGAGGCCACCGAGGATCGCGTCGTTATCGTCGCGCACCAGCAGCGCGACCGGTTCGTACAGCGACGGCCCGGCCTTGGCAATGTTGTAGGCACGCAGCGGCGCCAGGATGGCCGCGCGCTGTTCTTCGGTGGGGTCCTGCGACAGCTCGATCCGCAACGTCATGTTGTCTTCCTTGTAGTAATGAATCGGCAGCCTATCGCGCCACAGCCGATTGAAGCAATCGCTTGGAACCGTCGCTCCTGCGCCGCGGTCTAGCCCTTCAGGGCGTCCATCCGGTACGCGTTTGCCTGGGAGATTCCATGAACATTTTCGAAGCCCTGCGTGAAAGCCACGATCGTCAGCGGACCTACGCGAAATCGTTGATCAAGACCAGCGGTGACACCCCGGAAAGGGTTGAGGCCTACAAACAGCTGAAAGCTGAGCTTCAGGCCCACGAAACCGCCGAAGAGCGCCATTTCTATATTCCGTTGATGGAGATCGACAAGGGTGTCGACCTCAGTCGCCATGCCATTGCCGAACACCATGAAATGGACGAGATGATGGAAGAGCTCGACGAGACCGACATGTCCAGCCCGGCCTGGCTGGCGATGGCAAAAAAGCTCGCGGATAAGGTCCATCACCACTTGCAGGAGGAAGAGCAGAAATTCTTCCAGATGGCCGGCAAGCTGCTCGACGACAAGCAAAAGGAACAGCTCGCCGGGCAGTATGAAAAGGAGTTCAGAGCGCAGCTTCCCTGAACCGGTGAACGCAGGTGTTTGTAATGACGCGGTGTAGTCTTTTTGCCATGCGTTGAGTGAGCGTCGTCGCAGCGAGCTGTGTTTATATACAGTGTTTTCGGCATTTTTGAAGTTTCGCCGAGGCCGACTGCGACAAAACCGCCGATGGACAAAAAATCCCCCTCCGTTAGCTTGAAGGCCTCTCCTCGGACTGGAGAGTTCTTAAATCAACGGAGTGAAAAACATGAACCAACCACAAGCTCAAACCCAACTGCGACACGGTCGCGTCATTTCCCCTGCAAGCCGCGGCGCGGTGGCCATCGAGCAAGGATTGCTCGGTGGCTGGCAGGTCAATGAAATGGAGGGCGGCAAGAACTTCCCGGCACTCGCGGCTGGTCCGTTCCCCGCGCCGTTCGAAAGCGACAACCCGAGCGTCGTACCGCCCGCTGACGGCTATATTCTCAGTGGCGGCAAGAACGACGCACGTGACTGTGTGAACTTCACCGCAGAAGAAATGAGCAAGAAACTCGGGCGCCCGTTCTCCTGGCCACTGCTCAATGTCACTCCCGGCCAGACCCTTGAGGTCAAATGGGAATACACCGCGCCGCACACCACTCGCGGTTACCGCTGGCTGATCACCAGAGATGGCTGGGACCCGAAACAACGCATCACCCGAGCGCAATTGGAAGCGCAACCGTTTGCCGAGGATTTCTATCCGCAAGTGCCGTACTACAGTCATGCGGCGGAATTGAAAGCCAAGGTCACCCACACGGTGCAACTGCCGGGCAACAAGCAGGGGCATCACGTCATCGTTCTGATGTGGATCGTCGCCAACACCGGCAACGCCTTCTATCAGGCCTTCGATGTGGACTTCAAATAAGTCCGCAACGTCCACCCACACGTTCTGAAGGATTAGAACATGTCAAACATTGACTTCACCCTATTGAATAACCAGGCCAGCGATGCGGCATCGCTGATGCCGAGCCTTGCCGGCAAGAAGATCCTCATGGGTTTCTGGCACAACTGGCCGGCCGGCCCGAGCGATGGTTACCAGCGCGGCCAGTTCGCCAACATCACCCTGGAAAACGTCCCGAAGGAATACAACGTGGTCGCGGTGGCCTTCATGAAGGGCAGCGGGATTCCGACCTTCAAGCCGTTCAACGTCTCCGATGCCGAGTTTCGCCGTCAGGTCGGCGTGCTCAACAGTCAGGGGCGGGCGGTGCTGATTTCCCTGGGCGGTGCCGATGCGCACATCGAGTTGCGCGCCGGTCAGGAGCAACCGCTGGCCAATGAAATCATCCGTCTGGTGGAAACCTACGGCTTTGACGGCCTGGACATCGATCTTGAGCAGAGCGCGATTGATTTCGCTGCCAACAAGACCGTCCTGCCGGCCGCGCTGAAACTGGTCAAGGATCACTACGCAGGCCAAGGCAAGCATTTCATCATCAGCATGGCGCCGGAGTTTCCGTACCTGACCACCGCCGGCAAATACGTCGGATATCTGCAGGCGCTGGAAGGCTATTACGACTTCATCGCTCCGCAGTTCTACAACCAGGGTGGCGACGGGGTCTGGGTGCCGGAAGCCAATAACGGCAGCGGAGCGTGGATCGCCCAGAACAACGACGCGATGAAAGAGGATTTCCTCTATTACTTGACCGAGAGCCTGGTGACCGGCACTCGCGGTTTCACCAGGATCCCGGCGGACAAGTTCGTCATCGGCCTGCCGGCCAACGTCGATGCCGCCGCCACCGGTTACGTGATCGACAAGACCGTGGTCGGCAACGCGATGAAACGCCTGGCGGTCAAAGGGCATCCGATCAAGGGCCTGATGACCTGGTCGGTGAACTGGGACAATGGCACCAGCAAGGATCGCGTGCCGTACAACTGGGAGTTCTGTCGGCGTTATGGGCCGCTGATTCACGGCGCGCCCTCTGCGGCACAGGGTGCTGATGCAGCGACGGTGAACGTGGCACATCAGTAGTCAATGAAGGAAAGCCCGGTAGCGCTGCCGGGCTTTTTTTCGTCGGCGGTTTGCATCATTTCACCTACCATGGCCTTCTTCCGATGACAAAAAAGGATCACGCGTCATGTCCAACACAGCCGAGCGGGTCAACATCGTCGATACCCAGGTGTTGTCCCACGACTGGTATCTGCTGAAGAAAATCACCTTCGACTATCACCGCAACAACGGTGACTGGCAGCGTCAGACGCGCGAGGTCTACGACCGTGGCAATGGCGCGGCGATTCTGCTGTTCAACCGCGAGCAACGCACCGTGGTGCTGACCCGACAGTTCCGCCTGCCGGTGTTCGTCAACGGTCACGACGGTTTGCTGATTGAAGTGGCGGCCGGACTGCTCGAAGGCGCGGCGCCGGAGCAGCGCATCCGCGACGAGGCCGAGGAAGAAACCGGTTACCGCGTGCATGACGTGAAGAAGGTGTTCGAGGCCTACATGAGCCCCGGCTCGGTGACCGAGAAATTGCACTTTTTCATCGCCGAGTACGATGCCTCGTCAAAGGTCAGTGAAGGGGGCGGTCTGGAAGAGGAAACCGAAGAACTGGAAGTGCTGGAGTGGCGTTTCGACGACGCGCTGGCGGCATTCCAGCGAGGCGAGATCTGCGATGCCAAGACCATCATGCTGCTGCAATACGCGGCGATGAATAACCTGTTTGGCGGTTAAAACAGATCACCGGTTTTACCGATGCCTGACCACTGGACACCTTCCAGGGTCAGCAGACGCTCCTTGGCTTCCAGGCCTCCGGCAAACCCGGTCAGTTTTCCTGAGGCGCCGATGACCCGATGGCACGGCGCAATGATCGAAATCGGATTGCGCCCGTTTGCCGCGCCGACCGCACGCACCGCACTCGGGTGGCCGATCTGTTCGGCAATCTGGCTGTAGGTGCGGGTTTCGCCAAACGGAATGGTCAGCAACGCGGCCCAGACCTTTTTCTGGAATTCGGTGCCGGCAAAGTCCAGCTCCAGATCGAACGCGTTTCGCGTTCCTGCAAAATATTCTTCCAGCTGTCGCGCGGTTTTCAGCAACAGCGGATTGTCCGGTGCCTCGCTCATCGGCCCCAGGCGCACCCGGTTCGGTTTGTCGTTTTCCCAGAGGATGGCGGCCAGACGTGAGCCGTTCGCGACCAGCTTCAACTCGCCGACAGGCGAGGGCAGGGTGATGAACGTGTAGGCCATGGGCAAAACTCCGGGATGGGGCGGGAAACAGCGCCCAGCATACTGCCGGATCGGGGAGGCGCAAACCGCAATCGCGACCATACTGGCTGGTGCTCTTGAAGCGCTTTCCTACCTTATAAAAAGAAGAGACCGACTCATGAAGTACGAACCTTTTGCCAAATCGCTGATTGCGACCTCATTGGCGCTCAGCTGCCTTATGGCCCATGCGGCTTCGGTTGCCCCGGTGGCCGCCGAAAACGGCATGGTGGTCACCGCCCAGCACCTGGCCACTCACGTGGGTGTCGACGTGCTGAAAAGTGGTGGCAACGCGGTGGATGCGGCGGTCGCCGTGGGTTATGCACTGGCAGTGGTTTACCCGGCGGCGGGCAACCTCGGTGGCGGTGGTTTCATGACCATTCAACTGGCGGACGGACGCAAGACCTTCCTCGACTTCCGCGAAAAAGCCCCGCTGGCCGCGACGGCCAACATGTACCTCGACAAGGACGGCAACGTCATCCCTGATCTGAGCACCCGTGGCCACCTCGCGGTCGGCGTTCCGGGCACCGTGTCCGGCATGGAGCTGGCACTGAGCAAGTACGGCACCAAACCGCGCAAGGAAATGATTGCCCCGGCCATCAAACTGGCTGAAGAAGGGTTTGAACTGGAACAGGGCGACGTCGAGCTTTTGGAGTACGCCACGGACGTGTTCAAGAAAGACATCAAGGATTCCGGCGCGATCTTTCTGAGCAACGGCGAGCCGATGCAGGTCGGGCAGAAACTGGTGCAGAAGGACCTGGGTAAAACCCTGCGCACCATTTCCGAAAAAGGCGCCGACGGTTTTTATAAAGGCTGGGTGGCCGACGCCATCGTTACCTCCAGCCAGGCCAACAAGGGCATCATTACCCAGGCCGACCTCGACAAATACAAGACCCGCGAACTGGCCCCGGTGGAGTGCGACTATCGCGGCTATCACGTCGTATCGGCACCGCCGCCAAGCTCCGGTGGCGTCGTGATTTGCCAGATCATGAACATCCTCGAAGGCTACCCGATGAAGGATCTGGGCTTCCATTCGGCCCAAGGCATGCACTACCAGATTGAGGCGATGCGCCACGCGTACGTGGATCGCAACAGCTATCTGGGCGACCCGGATTTCGTGAAGAATCCGATCGAACACCTGCTGGACAAGAACTATGCGACCAAGCTGCGTAACGCGATCCAGCCGCAGAAGGCCGGTGTGTCGGCGGAACTCAAACCCGGCGTCGCGCCCCATGAAGGCAGCAACACCACGCACTATTCGATCGTCGACAAATGGGGCAACGCGGTCTCGGTCACCTACACCCTCAACGACTGGTTCGGCGCAGGCGTGATGGCGAGCAAGACCGGGGTGATCCTCAACGATGAAATGGACGACTTCACTTCCAAGGTCGGCGTACCGAACATGTACGGCCTGGTGCAGGGTGAGGCCAACGCCATTGCTCCGGGCAAGGCGCCGCTGTCCTCGATGAGCCCGACTATCGTCACCAAGGACGGCAAAGTGGTGATGGTGGTCGGTACGCCGGGTGGCAGTCGCATCATTACCGCGACGTTGCTGACCATGCTCAACGTCATCGACTACGGCATGGGCCTGCAGGAAGCGGTCGACGCTCCACGTTTCCACCAGCAGTGGATGCCGGAGGAAACCAACCTCGAAGACTTCGCCGCCAGCCCCGACACGAAGAAGATTCTCGAGAGCTGGGGCCACAAGTTCGCGGGTCCGCAGGACGCCAACCACATCGCTGCGATTCTGGTCGGTGCACCGTCGCTGGGGGGTAAACCAGTCGGAAAGAACCGCTTCTACGGCGCCAACGATCCACGGCGCAACACCGGGTTGTCATTGGGTTACTGAGCGGAGTAAAAAGGGGGCGGGCACAGGTCCGCCCCTGTCCAAGGACCGATCAAGGAAGGCTCACCATGACCACCGCATTGCTGATCATCGATGTCCAGCGCGCCCTGTGCGCGGGCGAATACGAGTGCCACGACGCCAAACGGGTAATCGACACCATCAACGGCCTCAGCGCCCGTGCGCGCCAGTCGGGTGTGCCGGTGGTGCTGATCCAGCACAACGAAAAGGACAGCCCGTTCGCCCACGGCGCCGAAGGCTGGCAATTGGCTGAAGGCCTGAACACTGCACCTGGCGATCTGCGCGTCGACAAGACTGCCAACGACTCGTTCTACCAGACCAATCTGCAGAAACTGATCCCCCGGGAAGACTTCGATCGCCTGGTGATCTGCGGCATGCAAACCGATTACTGCGTCAACGCCACCGTGCGTCAGGCCCATCAACTGGGCTACGACGTGGAGCTGGCGGCCGACGCCCATACGACGGTCGACAACGGCAACATGAGCGCCGAAGACATCATCGCCGAACACAACAAGGACTGGGCGCACCTGACCGGTTCAGTGGCGCGGATCGATGTGAAGCCGGCGGCTGAAATCAGATTCTGAGTCGTTCTTGCACAAGAGCCCGGTTGTCCGCCAGCAACCGGTGAAAAATCAGAGCATCGATAGCCCGAGCCCGGCATACTGCTGCCGCCTCAGGAATGGAATCTGTCGATGCTCGCTTTCAATCTCCGTCACGCCTTGCTGCTGACGTGTCTCGTATTTGCTACCACGTCCCACGCTGCCAGTTTTGACTGTACTGGCGCTTCCAGTCCCGTTGAAAAAGCCGTTTGTGCGGATCCGTATACCTCGAGTCTCGATGAGAAACTCGGGGCGCTCTGGCGGACAACGTTGGCGCAGGTGGCTGACCCGCAAGCGCTCAAGGCTGATCAGCGTTCATGGTTGAAACAGCGCAATCAATGCGCTGCCAATAGCTCCTGCCTGCGCCGTGAATATTTGATGCGTCTGAAAGCGCTTGAATACGTGGCCAAGCCTTTCAGCTGGGATGCCACCTGGCAGATGATTCCGTGGGGCGTTTCATCGGCGGCAGAAGTCATAACCAAGCGTGTGGACGCCACGCATATTGCCTTTGATGTTTCTGCGTCAAATGGTGGCAACTCTGGTGACATGGACGGTGTGGCCACAATCGACGGTGCCGTAGCGCATTTCGCTGAAGGCAACTGCACCCTGAAATTCAGCGCCCTCAACGGTTTGCTGGATGTTGATTCCGATGGCGGTGAGGGGGCTTGTGGTGGCGGGATGGGCGTTTACTACGATGGAAGGTATGTGGCATCTGACCAACCGATCGCGATTGAATACGACTTGCTGAGCCTTGGCGTCGTGCGTACGCAGCAAGAAGATCAGGCATTACGCACGTTGCTCAAAAATGACTATCAGACGCTGCTGCAAAATAGCGGCTCAATGGCAGCCGGCGAGACCTCTAGTGATGTGCCGGGGGGTGAGGTCAATGAGTTCTGGCTGCGAGGTCTGGCTTCCAGCAACGCGGCGATTCTGATGAGCGCGCCGGGAGGCCGAGTTTGGCTGGTGCTATTGGTTTTCGATGAGCAACGCAAAGTCAGGGCGCGGTATTACACCAACGTTCCCAAATGGAAAAAGCGGGTGCCTGATGTGCTGCTGGCGTGGCATGAACGCTTGGCGGGAGAGGCGACACTGCCCCTGGACCTGATGCCCTGACTCTCACGTTCAGGTCGCAAACATCAACCTGCGAACATCACTCACCGGCTCGGACACGGCACCGCTCAACACCAGCCGCGTAATCGTCTGCGCCGCCACCGCATAATCCTCATCCTGCGGCACCTCCCGCCCGGTGATGCGCCCCATCTGCCAGCCAATGTTGGTGTAGGTGCGCGTCGCCGACCAGATGAACAACATCAAATGCTCGGGATCGACCGGCGCCAGCAGACCACGGTCGATCCAGCTGCGCAGGCACTCGACATTCCGCCGTGCCTCACCGTGCAATAGGTCGCGGCATTCGTCGGGCAACTGACGGCCGCCGAGCAGCAACTCACTACTGAAAACCTTGGCGATCGCCGGATGCTCGCGGGCGATGCGGATGCGGGCGGCAACGTAGGCGCGCAGGCCAATCAGTGGGTCGTCGCTTTCGCGCAGCACCGCCGAGGCTTCCAGCAACGGTTCGACGAAGCCGAGCAGCACTTTGCCGTAGAGGTTTTCCTTGCTCTGGAAGTAGTAATACAGGTTGGCTTTGGGCACACCGGCGCGTGCGGCGATGTCGCGGGTCTGGGTCGCGTCGAAGCCGTTGGCGGCGAATTCTTCACTGGCGGCGGCCAGGATCAGTTGCTGGTTGCGTGCGCGGATGCTGCTCATGGACGGCATGGAGGTCTGGCCATTTCGGGTTCGAAATATACAAAACTATATAGCGATTAGGCCAGCGAACTCGTTTCTCGGCGCTATGCTGGTTTCAATTTCAATAACGTCAGGAAAAGGCCAATGACTCTCCGGGCCCTGCGCGCCACGACGACTCACCTCGACGCGGTGGCGAAGCTGTTCGACGCCTATCGCGGCTTTTATGGCCAGCCGTCGAACCTCGAGCAATCGCGAGCCTTTATTGCCGAGCGCATGGCCGGCAATGAATCGGCGATTTTTCTGGTTGAAGATGAAAGCGGTGAGGCGCTGGGATTCGTCCAGCTATACCCGACGTTTTCTTCGATTGACGCCCACCGCATCTGGCTGCTCAGCGACCTGTTCACCACGCCGGCCGCCCGTGGCCGTGGAGTGGGGCGGCTTTTAATGAACACCGCCCGCGACTTCGCCGTCGAAACCGGCGCCAAGGGACTGGTACTGGAAACCGCCACCGATAATTTCAGCGCCCAGGGTTTGTACGAATCACTCGGTTGGGTGCGCGATACGGGCTATTACACGTACACCCTCGATTTGCGCCAAAGCTGAGCTGGCGCACTCTTTTTCACGTTTTTCCCGAATCAGGTCTTTTCCTGAACGTAGACGATCACTAGAATCCGCCCCGGTGCTCCGCAATGGAGGCTCTTTGATATCACTTTTAGGGAAGACATCATGCAATTCGGGAAAATCCTGGCGCTGAGTCTGGTGCTCGCGCTGGGCGGCTGTGCCAGTTTCACCCAGGACGAAGTGGCTCCGGTCACGCTGCCATCGATGGCCAGTTATGCCAACAAGCCAAACATCTATGTCGATTTCGACTTTTACCAGGGCGAGCCGAAAAGCGCTTCCGCCGTGGAAATGCCACAAGCTCGGGACATGCTCAAACCGCAATTGCAAACCGTCCTGAAGGATTCGGGTTTGTTCGGTCGTGTGACCTTCGACCAGTTCGAGAAGCAGCCAGGTGACTACAGCCTGCGTCTGAAAATGTACAACCATCCACCGAATGGCGGTCAGCTGGTGCTGGCGTTCATCAGTGGTCTGAGCATGACGATCATTCCAGCCTATGCCACCGACCAGTACACCATGAGCCTGGAAACCCTCGATCAGCAAGGCCAGCCGTTGTCTACCGCCAGCAACCATGACGCGGTCGGCACCTGGATGGGCATCTGGTTCCTCCCGCTGGCGTTCAATACGCCGAAAGCGGCGGTGACCGATACATTCACTCGGCAGGTCAATGCGCTGCTCAAGGAATGGGCCGACAGCAACCGTCCGAAGTATTCGGGCATCTGACTCACTCCAGCGAGTGGGCAAAAAAAGAGCCGCAATCGCGGCTCTTTTTTTTGCCCTTACTTCAGGGCCTGAATGAACTGTGGATCGCTGTACAGATTTTTCAGCAAGTCCTGCAGCATCGGGTTGTAGGCGTTAGTCGCGTTGGGAATCGCGATAAAGCCGAAAAAGCTGCTGTTCCATTGATGACTGACGTCTTTGGTGGCGTCGTACACCACATCGTTGCCGTTGCGCAGAGTGAAGCGCGCGGCGATGGTGCCATCACCGGTACCCATGCCGGCGTTCAATTGGTTCTTTACAACCAGCACTTGCAGATGACGGGGCGACTGCGGATCGAGCAGACCGGCCTTGCGCAGTTCTTCGGTGATCGCGTCCTGGATATGCGCCGGGATGCTGCCGGTCGGCGACTTGATCGGGTTGGCGCGGACCATCAACGAGCCTTCGCCCGATTCAGCGCTGACCTGTGGATTGCTGATCGCGTGCAGCGGCGGGGTTTGCTTGAGCTTCTGAACATTGTCGAAGCTTGGCTCGTAACGGGCCATGGTCATGCCACAGCCTTGCAGGAGCAGAGCAAACAACGGGATCAACAACAGCGATTTTTTCACGGCAGTTCCTTGCGCGTAGAAGAGGGGGGCGAATTATGGGCAGAGTGCCATCATTGAGCAACTCTGATTGCCGTCTCTCATTCACGTTGCCGCAACAAGCCTTCGATCTGCGCCAGTTCCCAGGTACTCAACAGACTGACCGGATCGGTGCCGAAGCGCTGCCGGGTGTCGAGCGTCCATTCGCGACCGTCCGGGCACAGACAATCAGCGCAGTGATGCAGGCGCTGGCCGTCGAAGTCCAGTTGCAAGCGCCAGCCTTCAATGTCGACCGCAACCCGATCCGCTCGCGCGTCCATCACCCGCAAGGCACACACGCCCAGCGCGGCATCGCGCAAGCGCTGGCACACTTCGCGGCTGGTCAATTCGCTCGGCATCCGAGGCTCCACTGGCAAAAACTGCGCGCCAGCATAAAGCGCGTGCCGACGGTTGTCAGCGATGACTGGCCCACGCCGGTGCATTTGCGTAACATCCGCAACCCTCTTTTTCCGCGGCGCTCTTTTGCGCCAATGCATGCGGCCGCGCCCGTCGGCCGCTCTGTCAGGTAAGCCATGAAACCGATTCGTCTGCGCGCCGATGTCCTGGCCGGACTCACCACCTCGTTTGCCCTGTTGCCCGAATGCATTGCGTTCGCGCTGGTGGCTCACCTCAATCCGCTGATGGGCCTGTACGGCGCCTTCATCATTTGCACGCTGACCGCGCTGTTCGGTGGCCGGCCGGGCATGGTCTCCGGGGCGGCCGGTTCGATGGCGGTGGTGATCGTCGCGCTGGTGGTGCAGCACGGCGTGCAGTACCTGTTGGCGACGGTGTTGCTCGGCGGCTTGATCATGATGGCGTTCGGGCTGTTGCGGCTGGGCAAACTGGTGCGCATGGTGCCGCACCCGGTGATGCTCGGGTTCGTCAACGGTCTGGCGATCATCATTGCATTGGCGCAACTGGAGCATTTCAAGAGCGGCGAACAGTGGCTCAGCGGCACGCCGTTGTACCTGATGACCGGGCTGGTGCTGCTGACCATGGCCATCGTCTACATCCTGCCGCGCCTGACCCGCGCGGTGCCGCCGGCACTGGTGGCGATCCTCGGCGTAGGCTTGCTGGTTTATCTGCTTGGCCTGCCGACTCGCACCCTCGGCGACATGGCGCACATCGCCGGCGGCCTGCCGAAATTTGCGCTGCCGGACATCCCGTGGAATCTCGACACACTGCGCATCATCGCGCCTTACGCGATTCTGATGGCGCTGGTCGGTTTGCTGGAAAC
This sequence comes from Pseudomonas sp. GW456-12-1-14-TSB6, assembly GCF_059424205.1. Classification (NCBI taxonomy): domain Bacteria; kingdom Pseudomonadati; phylum Pseudomonadota; class Gammaproteobacteria; order Pseudomonadales; family Pseudomonadaceae; genus Pseudomonas; species Pseudomonas sp. GW456-12-1-14-TSB6. The sequence continues at coordinate 196,119 of NZ_JBWKZE010000008.1, read as the reverse complement.
CCTGCTGACCCTCAACCTCACCGACGAAATCACCGAAACCCGTGGCTACCCGGATCGCGAGTGCGTGGCGCTGGGCGCGGCAAACGTGGTCTCCGGTGCATTCGGCGGCATGGGTGGTTGCGCGATGATCGGCCAGACCGTGATCAACCTCAGTTCCGGCGGACGCGGACGGTTGTCTGGCGTGGTAGCGGGTGTGTTGATTCTGCTGTTCATTCTGTTTCTGTCGCCGCTGATCGAGCGGATTCCGCTGGCGGCGCTGGTGGGGGTGATGTTCGTGGTGTCGCAGCAGACGTTTGCCTGGGCTTCGTTGCGGGTGCTGAACAAAGTGCCGCTCAACGATGTGCTGGTGATCATCGCGGTAACCACCATCACGGTGTTTACCGACCTGGCCACGGCCGTGCTGTGCGGGATTATCATCGCCGCGCTGAATTTTGCCTGGCAGCAGGCGCGCGAGCTCTACGCCGATGAACATCTGGAAGCGGACGGCAGCAAACTCTATCGCCTGCACGGCACGCTGTTTTTTGCCTCGACCACGCCGTTCCTCAATCAGTTCGACCCGGCCAGTGACCCGCAACGGGTGACGCTGGATTGCCGGCACCTGAGCTTTGTCGATTACTCGGCCATCGCTGCGCTGAAAACCCTGCGCGAACGCTACGCCAAGGCGGGCAAGCAGTTGCAGGTGTTTCACCTGTCCGAACGCTGCAAGAAATTGCTGAAACGCGCCGGGGTCGATCACGACTGAGATCGACCCCGGTCACTGATCAGGCATCGATGGCGGGGAAATCGATGTCGGTCAGCGCCGCGTTGTTCAGGTAGTTGGTGAGGGTTTGCACAGCGACGAGGGCGATCACTTCGATGATCTTCTTGTCGTCGATGCCGGCAGCGCGGGCGGCGGCGATCTGCTCATCGTTCAATTGGCCACGAGTCTCGGTCAGTTGTTGGGCGAGGGTGGCGAAGGCATTGAGCCGGCCATGACGCGCTTCGATGATTTCTTCTGCTGCCAGCCCGGCCTTGCTGGCGAACAGGGTGTGCGCTGCCAGGCAATAGTCGCAACCGTTGACTTGCGAGGTGGCCAGGTACACCGCCTCTTTTTCCTTGGCACTCAGGGATGTCTTGCCCAGGGTTGCCGAGATTTGCACGTAGGCATCCAGCGCGACAGGTGCAACGGCCAGGGTCTTGAACAGGTTGGGCAGGAAACCGATTTTTTTCTGCACGCCTTCAAGCACTGGGCGAGTGGCGTCAGTGGCGGTTTCGAGGCTGAGAGGGGCGATGCGGCTCATGGTGATTCTCCGAAAGTCCGGTGCGAAGTGCACCGGGGATGGAGGTCATGTTATTGAGCGCGGCTGGTGCTTTGGGTGCAAATCGTCGAGGATATGCGACAGATCGTCCAAACCTGTCCTTGCGAGAATCAGTCATGGATCGCCTTTCTACGTTGCTCAGCCATTTCGGCGTCAATGCCGGCACCTTTCACAGCGGCACGTTCTGCGGGTTGAGCGCCTACGGCGGCGATCAGGTGTGCGGGCATGTGCATTTGCTCCAGGCGGGAGAGCTGTTGCTCAAACCGGGAAATGATCCTGAACTCTCGCTCAAAGAACCGACCCTGATCTTTTTCCCGCGCCCCATGGCCCATCGCTTGTTCGCCAACGAAGCCATGGGCACGCAACTGGTGTGTGCTTCGCTGACCTTCGACGGCGGCGCGGGTAACGCGCTGGCGGCAGCGCTGCCGGATTATCTGGTGCTGAAACTCGCCGACCTGCCGGAAATGGCCAGCACCCTGGAGTGGCTGTTCAAGGAAGCTTTCGACGGCCACTGCGGGCGCGAAGCGGTGATGGACCGATTGTTCGAGTTGCTGGTGATTCTGTTGTTGCGCCATCTAATCAGCAGTCGCAACCAGCAGCCGGGCATGATGGCCGGGCTGGCCGATCCGAAGATTTCCCGAGCCTTGAACCTGATGCACGAGCAACCGGCCAAGGCCTGGAGCGTCGCCGAACTGGCGAGCGCCGCCAACCTGTCCCGCGCCGGTTTCGCCGACCACTTCCGGCGGGTGGTGGGGCAGACGCCGGTGGATTATCTGGTGAACTGGCGGATCAGCCTCGCGCAGAAACGCCTGCGCGAGGGACGACCGATCGCCCTGATTGCCGAAGAAGTCGGTTATGAAAGTCCTTCGGCGCTGGCCCGGGCGTTTCGACGCAAGACCGGGCTCAGCCCGCGGGAATGGAAGGCTGGCGCGAGTTGAAGACTATCTGGCGAATTTCTTCGCCCCGGCCACGCACAGGATCACCCCCAGCGTAACCACCAGCATGCCCACGCTGACATGCTCATGCAGCAAGGTCGCGGCCAGTGCCAGGCCGAAAAACGGTTGTAGCAATTGCAGCTGTCCGACCGCCGCAATCCCGCCCTGAGCCAGCCCGCGATACCAGAACACGAAACCGATCAGCATGCTGAACAGCGAAACGTAAGCCAGACACACCCACGCCGACACGCTGATACCGCTGAACGAGGCGGGCGCAAGCCATACGCTCAGCACGGCCATCACCGGCAACGACAACACCAGCGCCCAGCAAATCACCTGCCAGCCGCCGAGGGTGCGCGACAGTTTTGCGCCTTCGGCATAACCGAGGCCGCAGGCGAGAATCGCCGCCAGCATCAGCAGATCGCCGGCGGGCGAGGCAGTCAGGCCTTGCGAGATCGCGAAGCCGACCACCAGCGAACTGCCCAGCACCGAAAAAATCCAGAACACCGGACGCGGCCGTTCGCCACCGCGCAACACACCAAAAATCGCCGTCGCCAGCGGCAGCAATCCTACAAACACAATTGAGTGCGCCGACGTCACGTATTGCAGCGCCAGGGCCGTCAACAGCGGGAAACCCACGACCACGCCCAGCGCCACGATCAACAACGAGAACCACTGATCCCGCGTCGGACGTGGTTCGCGAAACAGCCACAGCAAGCACAACGCCAGGGTGCCGGCGATGGTCGCGCGGATGACGGTGAGAAACACCGGGTCGAACTCCAGCACCGCCAACCGCGTGGCGGGGAGCGAGCCGCTGAAGATCACGACGCCGATGAAGCCATTGATCCAGCCGCTGGTTTTTTCCAGGGCCGGGGTGCCGAGGTGGGTGGTTCGTTCCATGGATGTGGCGCTCGGAGGTGGGTTGCGTTGGATCGATCCTAGGGCTGAGAATCAGCACAATCAAAAAATTGTCATGGATACAAGCCGACATGCCGCGCTCCCGCTACAAGACCCTCGTCGACACCTATGCTGCCGATATCCGCGCCGGCCGCCTGTTGCCCGGCACGCGGCTGCCGACTCACCGGCAATTGGCAGCCAGCGAAGGGCTGGCGCTGGTCACGGCCTCGCGCGTATACGCCGAGCTCGAGGCCATGGGCCTGGTCAGCGGCGAAGCCGGGCGCGGCACGTTCGTGCGGGAAACGTCGTTGTTGCCGGGGCAGGGCATCGACCAGAAAGACGTCGCGGTGGGCATGATCGATCTGAACTTCAACTACCCGTCATTGCCGGGGCAGGCCGAGCTGCTGCGCACCGCGTTGCGGCAGCTGGCGTTGTCCGGCGACCTTGAAGCGCTGCTGCGCTATCAGCCCCACGCCGGTCGCCAGCATGAACGGGCCTCGGTGGCGCGGCACCTGCAAACACGGGGCTTGAGTGTCGAGGCCGAGCAGGTGCTGATCGTCAACGGCGCGCAGCAAGGGTTGGCGGTGACGCTGATGGCGCTGCTCAAACCCGGCGATGTGGTTGCCGCCGACGCCTTGACCTATTCGGGATTCAAAGTGCTGGCCGAAGCGCTGCACCTGGAAGTGGTGGCGATTCCCGTGAAAGAGCAGGGCCCCGATCTGGCGGCCCTCGACAGACTTTGCCGCCAACGACCGGTGCGTGCGGTGTACAGCATGCCTACCCTGCACAACCCACTGGGCTGGGTGATGCCTTTGGAGCAACGTGAGGACTTGATCGCGATTGCCCGCCGGCATGATCTGACAATCATCGAGGACGCGGCCTACGCCTTTCTGGTCGATAACCCGCCACCTCCCTTGGCGGTTCTGGCACCGGAACGCACGGTCTACGTGTCGGGCCTGTCGAAAAACATCGCCACCGGCCTGCGTGTCGGTTTCATCGCCGCGCCGGTCGAGCGGGTGGCGGCGCTGGAGCGGATCATCCGCGCCACTACCTGGAACACCCCCGGCGTGATGACCGCCATCGCCTGCGGCTGGCTCGACGACGGCACCGTCACCTTGCTCGAAGCACAAAAGCGCAGCGACGCCCAAGCCCGGCAAGCTCTGGCTGCGCAGATCCTCGAAGGCCTGCTGACGTTGGGCCATCCCTCTTCGTATTTCCTTTGGCTGCCGCTGCCGGAAGATGTTCGGGCCGACCATATCGTGGTGGAGTTGATGCACGAACAGGTTTCCGTCACGACCGCAGAACCCTTCACCGTTTCAGCCCATGTGCCCCATGCGATTCGTCTGGCGTTGGGATCGGTGGACATGCTTGCCCTGCGTCAAGCCTTGCTCAAAGTCCGCCAGGTCGTGGGCGCCTACCTGTAGCGCAAGTGACCGCGCAGGATTACCCTTGGCGCCGCCGAAGCTCTGGAAATCCCTGATGAAAAACGCTGCACTGACTTTCGCCCTGATCCTCAACGCTGGCCTGCTCAGCACACCCGTTCTGGCCGCTGGTGACGCTGAGGCCGGCGCAAAAATCTTCCCGCGCCTGTGCGGCGGTTGTCATCAAGTCGGCGAATCTGCCCGCCCGGGATTCGGTCCGGAACTCAACGGCATCATCGGCCGCCCGGCGGGGACGTCGGCGAATTACGTGTATTCGGACGCGATGAAAAACTCCGGCCTGACCTGGGATCGTGAAACGCTGACGAAGTATCTGAAGGATCCGAAGGGCGTGGTGCCGGGTACGCGGATGATCTTCTGGGGGCTGAGTGACGAGGAGAAGATTGATAATTTGTTGGCGTATCTGCAGACGTTTTCTCAGTAATGAAGCGCCTGTGCGGGAGCTGCACATTTGAGGGGGCGGGGCGTTAGCCTTGCACGCGCCCCAATTTTTCCGTGGCAATGAGTCATGCCAGGTTCAAGGATTGGCGAGTGCGGGCGATAAGTCTGATGTCCAATCCCTCGAACTTTCCCCACCATGAAAAAATTGCTCGTTGTTATTGGCGCACTCTTGCTGTTATGTGGATGCGTCACCAAGAACTTCAGTGTCGAAGATCGTCAACAGATCAAGACACTGAAGGTGCTACCGGTATTTGTTGCCGTCGATAACTTCAAATACACCAGCATGACTCAAGCCTGGAGCGCGGGACTGGGGGCCGGCGCCGGGGCGGCCACCGGGATGGCGGCCGGTGCATCGACGACACAAGTCAATGCATTGGCAGGCGCGGGGTCCGTTGCGGGGACAAAAAATGGTGATGTGCTGACGGGGGATATTTCCCGGGCAATCCTCAACAACATGAAGGCCAATGATATCGACCTGGCCAAACTGGTCCGCCAGAGTTTCGTTGACCGGGTTCAGCAGGAGCGGCTGTTCACAATAGTCGGAGAAGGCGAGCAGGCCGACGCCGAAATCGAAATCATGGTCGGACAGTGGGGGCTGTGCCTCAAAAACTTCAGCGAGGTGCTGTATCCGGTGATCGGCGCCAACGCCCAGATCAAGCGCAAGGGTTCGGCGGTCTGGCGAAACTTTGAAACGATCACGGTATTCAATGATGCCAACAACCTTGCCTATCTACCGGAGCAATACGCGAAAGATCCGGAAGTCCTGCGCAAGGCATTTACCCATGTGTCTGATCTGCTGATGGCTGAACTGGTCAAAGATATGAAGCAATAAAGCGGTTTACTTCAGCGCCAGCCTCAATCGCGCAGTCACATCTTTGATCGACGCCCCCTGAATCGCAGGGGGTGTCGGGCTTTCGCCAAACTCTCGCCAGATAAACAACATCAACTCGGCGCCATCGGTGGCAGTCTGCGCATTCTCCAGACTGCCGAATGCCATGTGGTGATTGAGAATCCAGTGTTCGGTCTCGTGGAGGATGAATCGTGGCGGGATCGAGTGCGCATCAGCCATTTTCGCTCACCTCGATGAGCGAAGCCTGGCAGGCCACTTGATTGCGACCTGCCGCTTTTGCCTTGTACAACCGCTGATCGGCACGTTTGACCAGTGCTGTCGGGGTGTTGTCGGCCGGGTCGGCCAGGCCGACACCAATGCTTACGGTAACGAGCCCGACCAGCGGAAATGTCGCTTCGGCAATGGTGGTCCGGATCTTCTCGGCGACCACTTCCGGGGTGTCCGGTTTGGCGATTTCCGGCAGCAGCACGGCAAACTCCTCACCGCCATAGCGTGCGACAAAATCGGTGGCCCGGGTGCTGATCTGTATGAGTTGCGCCAGTTGTCGCAGCACGTCATCTCCGACCGCGTGGCCGTGGGTATCGTTGATGCGTTTGAAATGATCGACGTCGATCAGCAACAACGCAAACGGCCGTCCGGTACGGCGAAACAAAAGACTGTACTCGGTGAGCTTTTCGTCAAGCCGGCGACGGTTGAACGCGCCGGTCAAACCATCATGAGTCGCCAGACTCAGCAGTTCGGCATTGGCCTGGGTGAGGGCAGCGGTACGTTGTGCGACCGTGGCTTCCAGCGAAGCGTTTGCTTCCTGCAACTCGCGCTCCTTGGCCAGCAGCGATTGGGTCATCGTGTCGATGGACTGGCCGAGCTGGGCGATTTCCCGAACCGGATGCTGCAACTGAAAACGCGTCCCCGGCTGATTGTTCTGCACCTGTTGAGCCGAGCGTGCCAATTGCTCGATCGGGCGACTCAGGTACAGCGCCAGATAGTAGGCGACCAGTGCAAACACCACCGCAGCCATCACCCCCAGCAGCAACAATTTATAGAGCAGCAGGCGCGCCGGTTGCAGCGCGGTGTCCAACGGCTGGCGCACGGCAATCGACCAGGATAACGCAGTGCTCAAGGGCGTCGGCACCGTCACCGCACTGGTCAGGTAACCGTCGCCGACGGTCCAGCCCGGCGAGTCGGGATTGTTCGCTGCCAGTTGCTGGCCAACCAGCGCTTCCGGATACAGCACCTTGCCGTCGTGATCGACGATCAATGCCTCGATGTCCGGCGCGACGCCTTTGTGCGAAAGCGCCGCCGATTCGACGATGCGTGTCACCCAACTCCAGTGCGCGTGGGCGCCGAGCACGCCGATCACCTGGCCGTCGGCATTGTGAATCGGCGCGGCGAAATCGATGAAGCGCAGCGGTTCGCCATTCGCCAGCGCCGGCAACATTTTTGCCAGCAACACGGCTTCGTGTGGGTCGCCGGTGTATTCACCGCGCAAACCCGCCTGGAACCACGGACGCTGTTGGACAGACTGGCCCACCAGCAATCCGTTGACGGCCTGATGCACTTGACCGTTGGCGTCGGCGATACCCATCCACGCATATTCGGCGCGGGCCTGGGTGCGCAGCTGCATCGATTTGAGGATCGCCGGGTTATCCAGATCACCACGCTCCAGATGCGGCGCACGACTGAGCAGATAAACCTCCAGTTGTCGCTCACGCAATTGCTCACCCAGCAATGCTGCGGCCGACCGTGCGGTGCTCAACAGGGCATTGCCGCTGGCCTGTTTCATTTGTTCGGTGGCGATGTGGCCGACATAGAAGCCAACGCTCAACAGCGTCAGCAGGGACAAGCCGGCAAACCAGAGAGTCAGGTGGCTACGCAGACTGGCTTTGAGCATGGAGAAATGTCTGTCTTTATTGGAGTGGCGCCATGGTATGCGACATCGCGGACGGGCTGCCAGCAAGGCGTTTAATGAAAGTCTGCCGAGGCCGATATCAATGAGCCACTGTGTTCGGTAAAGTGTGCGCCGCCCGAGAGACGGATCCCGGGCGTTTTCCCATGGAGTCTTGCAGTGAAATACCTCAGCAAAGTAGTCGCCGCCGCACTGTTCGGTGTGGTTCTGGCAGGTTGCACCGGCACCCCGATGAACACCAGACATTACGACAGCAGCCAATACACCGTGATTGGCCACAGCGAAGCCACTGCCACCGGCCTGATGCTGTTCGGCGTGATCCCGATCCGGCAGAACAGCCGTTTCGTCCGTGCACAGGATGCCGCCATCAAGGCCAAGGGCGGCGATGCCATGATCAACACTCAGATTCAGGAAAACTGGTTCTGGGCGTGGGTCCTGAGCGGCTACACCACCAAGGTCTCCGGTGACGTGGTCAAACTGAAAACCGTGCAATAAGCACCGGTTGGACGTGAAAAAGCCCGGCTGATCAGGCCGGGCTTTTTGTTTGTACAGCGGTAGAGCGTTTGATTCAGGCGACGCGGCGTTCTTGCAGGCGATCAGCGCCACCTTCGGCAACGCGGCGTTCCAGCAGACGATCCGAGCCACCTTCAGCAACGCGGCGTTCTTGCAGACGATCAGCACCACCTTCAGCAACGCGGCGTTCTTGCAGGCGATCAGCGCCACCTTCGGCAACGCGGCGTTCGATCAGACGATCAGCGCCACCTTCAGCCACGCGACGTTCGATCAAACGATCAGCGCCACCTTCAGCCACACGACGTTCGATCAAACGATCCGAACCACCCTCAGCTAAACGACTTTCAATCAGCCGATCCGAACCGCCTTCGGCGATCATGGTGTGGGCGGGTTTGGCTGCAAAAGCGTTGACGGCAAGAACCGAGAAAGCGATGCCGAGAAGGATTTGGCGTTTCATGATCGTGTGCTCCAGGGGTGTTGTTTGTTTGGTATGGAGCCGATGTTACGCCGCGGATTTTTTATGAGAACTTCATTGAACTGATGGTGACTATCGACGCCATCAATGAATGCCGTTATCGCTGCATGTGCCTGATTTCATTGGCCAACTCGTAGGCTTGCTCACGGAGTTCGGCAAATTTTGCATTCAGTTCGCCATAGCCGCGCTTCCAGGCAAATGCACCGTTGATGCTGGTTTGTCCGAGCACGACATCATTGAAGGACCCCATCCCGCCATAGGCCGAGAGCAGCCACGTGATTCCGGAATAATCGGAGTCCAGCAATCGTGCGCGAGCTTTTCGCATCCACGCGCTCCAGTGCGCTTCTCCGTCGCTTTCCAGAACACTGATTAGCTCATTCAGTACCTTGATCAGCGTTTCGGTTTTCGGGCCCATGTTCAATGAGTGCTCCTTTTGATGAGGCGTAGATATTCAACCAGTGACGACTTCAAGACGCCGAAGAGTGAGCGTTGCGCAAAGAGCGATCAAACAAGCTGACGCTTCACGTCCAGCGCGATCGAGGCAAAGCCTTTACCTGTGCCCGGATTAGATGTCGAAGTATTTTGCATCGACGAGACGTCCTCCCAGCGATCCACGGATTCAATGTGTTCATGGGAGGCGTCCGTATCGATTTCAAATGCGATGAAACATTCGTTTTGATCCAGCAAAAGTCCGAACAGGCGAGGCATGCCGGGAAAGTCGATTTCCAGTTCCAGCACGATGGACGACGACCAGTCGATGCCTTGGTACTCTGCGTATCGGGCCAGGGCGACAGGTACACCCTGTTTGCGCCATTCACTGGCGCAAAGCATCAAACGATGCGCAACGACTGCGTTTTGCTCCTGCACGTTGAGCTGTTTTTTCTTCAGTAGTCGTTCAATGTCCATGGGAAACCTGAAATTCGCAGCGTCGGGCTAAGAGCTTACCCAGCAAACGCAAAAAAGCGCGCGCAAAGAAAAGCCCGGCTGATCAGGCCGGGCTTATCTTTATGCGCTGCTTACTTATGCAACGCGGCGTTCGATCAGACGATCCGAACCACCTTCAGCCACACGGCGTTCGATCAGACGATCCGAACCACCCTCTGCCAAGCGACTTTCAATCAACCGATCCGAACCGCCTTCGGCGATCATGGTGTGGGCAGGTTTGGCTGCAAAAGCGTTGACTGCAAGAACCGAGAAAGCGATGCCGAGAAGGATTTGGCGTTTCATGATCGTGTGCTCCAGGGGGGGTGTTTGTTGGGTATGGAGCCGATGTTACGCCGCGGATTTTTTATGAGAACTTCATTGAGCTGATGGTGACTATCGACGCCAGCAATGAATGCATGTCGGTTTTGTGAGGGATGTTTTCGTGTTCGTTCATTGCCGTCACGTCGTTGCCTCAAACGACCTAGTCTGCTACCGATACAGTTGAATGACTGTTGCCTGTTGCTTTGCCGATCGGGGGATGAACGCGATCATGCTGAGTATTCCCAATGTTTAACCAGGTGAAATTTTGCACATAGAAAAAATCAAGTTCAGTGCGTTACGAGGTGTCATTTTTCATGTCGGTAATGACATGTTCGGAGCCGATGCCGGGTTTCTCGATTTGCCAAGCGCTCATTTGGAACAGATCAATGTTTTCGGAGGACGAAACGGGTCGGGCAAGTCGACGCTGCTAGATGTGGTGCGGGCCCTATCCGAGCCTCGATTGTTTCAAACGCTTAAGCGCTCAGCGTTGAATCAGCAAGTCTTTCACGGCATGGACCTCACTTTCAGGGGAGGGAACACGAAATACCCTAAGTCTCCTTCTCCACTGGTTCTGCACGTGGAGTTTGAGTCTTCCCGCACACCACCGGTTCTGGCATTGCGCGTACTTGATCGGGCCAATCACGATGAAATAATTCTGGACGAGCTCTATTCAAGGATCCTTCCTGCAGGAATGACGATCACCGAGGTGAATAAAGTTAACCAGATCGTAGACAGAATGGGGGTTGTTATCGGCTATTGGCGCGGGCCTGAACAGGTTTGTTTAAGCAAAGACTTTGTCGTCGCGTTGAGAAGTATTCTGTCCGAGTTGGCCGGGGTCGACGAGGTGGAGCTCTCGTCTGCCGCTGACTTGCGAAATACCGCTTCTGTGAATTTGAGGCTTTCTGCCGATCCGACCATTGCTCAAGCGGTTCCGTTTGAATATCTGCCGTCAGGCTGGAAGGCTGCCTCAGGTTTGCTGGCATGGGTCAAGAAGCAAAACAATGGCGCTATTTTGGTTATCGAGGAGCCAGAAACTCATTTGCATCCGCGCCTTCAACGCGTACTGGCAATGAAGCTGGCCGCACTGGCCAGGAAAAAGGATCTGCAATTGCTGGTCTCATCGCATTCCTCGGTATTTCTCAGCCCGGAGGTTTGGAAATCTACGGATAGGAAGCCAGCAGTTGACGTTGCGCATTTTCATGTCGACGGCCAGCACATCCGTGCCTTGCATGGCCCTCGTGTAGAGAACTCACCGCAGCAGTTATTGAACGAACTGGGTGTGCGCGCCAGCGATCTCTACCAGGCGAATTTCGTGATTTGGGTAGAAGGTCCGTCGGATCGCATCTACATAAAGTACTGGTTGGAGCGTTGGTGTCAGACGAACAGGCAAAAATCCCCCTTGGAGAATGTCCACTATTCGTTTGTTTTGTACGGTGGCTCTGTCCTTTCTCACTATCAGGCGAATGAAATTCTGAAGGTCGGCCAAACCATTTCCATGCTGAGCATCAACAGGAACTCGTTCGTGGTTGTTGATTGTGATCATGACTTCAAATTTGACCAGGGCGTGCGTGTTCGTACCCGGGATGAGTCTTCGAAATACAAGATTCTCGATGCACTGAGTGAGGACAGAACCTGGATTACCCATGGTTACACCGTGGAATGGTACTTACCGCGCAAGTTCGGCAAGTATTTGATCAGAAAAAAGGACGGGACCATCGCGATCGGTACGGCGCTGACCAAAGTCGAGCTCGCAAAAAAATATGTGAAGGCTACGGCGAGTAGCGGTTTTCGCAATCTCTTCAAACGTAATCAAGCCAACCCGATCAACGAGATCGCAAAGATCTTCCAACTTATCAACGATGCCAATAAGTGAATGTCGGATGGGCTAGCCTGAAAGCCGACTAGCGCGCCAGCGGCCGAATGCACAGCTCTCCGGTGGCGCGGGTCAGGGCCAGATCATGCAGCGCATCGCGGGTCAGACCGGTGCGTGCCTTGGCCAGCCACACCGGGCAGTTCGGGTCTTGACGGTAGGGTGTGAAGTCGGCGTATTGCTGCAGCAGACGGGTTTGCAACTCGTCCAGGCGTGGGCGAATCTGTTTGCCCAGATCCGGGCGCGGCGTGTCCGGCGCGGCACCGGCTGCCTGCCACTGTGCGAGCAAACCGTACTGCACCAGTTTGTTGGCCTCCATCTGTGCGGCGATCAACTGCGCGACATCTTCCGGGTCGAGCTTGCGTTCGGCGGCCAGCTTGCGGGCGTTGTCGATCACCTGCGCCTCACGGGGACTGTCCTGGATCGGCTTGCCGCTGTCCCATTTGGTCAGGGCGACGAGGTCGCCGATGTTCAGGCGTTCGTTCAGGGTTGCTACTAAAGGTTGCAAGGATTCGGGTGCGGCACCCGTTGTGGCGGCTTGCGTGGTGTTAGTGACCAGCACCAGGAGCGAGCAGGCGAGCAGGCGTGGGGATTGAAGCATGATAAATTCTCGAGCGTTGTAGAGTTGGAAGAGCGTCATTGTCGAGTATTGGCATGGAGTCAGCCGGTGTTGAAAGTACTTTTTATTTGTAGCCAGAATCGTTTGCGCAGTCCGACCGCCGAACAACGGTTCGCTGGTTGGCCCGGCGTGGAAACTGCGTCGGCGGGTACCGATCGCGAGGCGGATGTCCCGGTCAGCCCTGAACTGCTGCATTGGGCTGACCTGATTTGTGTGATGGAGCCAGCCCATCGCAAAAAACTTTCCAGTCGATTCCGCTCGGCGCTGGCGAACAAGCACGTTGTTTGTCTGCACATACCGGATGAGTACGAGTATATGGATCCTGAGCTGATCAAATTACTGGAAGAGAGCGTTATTCGGTATTTACCCGCTTGAATTTCAGTTCAGGCACCCATGCATACCGAGCTTCGTCATGACGACCGCAGAAACCCAATGATGCTAAAAGCCAACCTTCATGCACTCATGGCAGGTGATCGCGCACGCATGCAAATTCTTGAGATTGTAAGAGGATTGCAGTTGCGTGATTGCTGGGTCGCCGCCGGATTCGTACGTAGTCTGGTCTGGGATCATCTTCATGGGCGGGCGTTCTCTGCGTTGCCTTCTGATGTAGACGTCATTTGGTACGACTCGGATGACGCAAGTCCAGAGCGTGACGCGCAGTTGGAGTCATTGCTAATGACGCTGGACAGCAGCATAAGTTGGTCGGTCAAGAATCAGGCAAGAATGCATCAGCGTAACGCAGATCAGCCCTATGCTTGTGCAACCGAAGCAATGATGTTCTGGCCTGAGACGGCCACAGCCATAGGCGTCAGACTTGGTGCCAACGGCATTATTGAAATAGCTGCACCCTTGGGCCTGCAGGATCTGTTTTCCCTCATTGTCCGTCCTACGAGCAGGTTCCTCGCCGAGAAGCATTCGATCTATCTGGAGCGTGTCCGCGCCAAATCCTGGCATCTTGATTGGCCGCTTTTGCAGATCATGATTGAACGATGAACTCAGCTTCGTCCGCTTTTAATCAGACAGAAAAACCTTCACCGCTATTACCTCCGACAAGTCTCAAAACATCTAGCGTAATATCCAGGCAATCCTCCACCCGAGACGGACCTCAATGCAAACCCCCGCTCAATCCCCCCTCTGGAAAACCTACCTGCTGTTCCTGGCCCCGATGGTGCTGTCGAACTTCCTGCAATCGATGTCGGGCACGGTCAACAGCATCTACATCGGCCAGATGCTCGGTACGCAGGCGCTGGCGGCGGTGTCGGGGATGTTTCCGATCATTTTTTTCTTTATCGCGCTGGTCATCGGCCTGGGTGCCGGGGCAGGGGTGTTGATCGGTCAGGCGTGGGGCGCGCGTGAGTCGCACATGGTCAAGGCGATTGCCGGGGCGACGCTGTTGCTGGGGGTATTGATCGGGCTGACGGCGGCGGTGCTGGGCAGTGTGTTTGCGCGTCAGGCCTTGCAGGGTTTGGGTACGCCGGCGGATGTGCTGGACGATGCGGTGGCCTATGCCCGGGTGATGATGTGGACCTTGCCGGTTGTGCTGGTGTACGTGCTGTTCACCCAGTTGTTACGCGGGGTGAGCGACACACTGTCGCCGATGTTGGCGCTGCTGCTGTCGACCGTTGTCGGGCTGGCGCTGACTCCGGCGTTCATTCGCGGCTGGATCGGCTTGCCGCAACTGGGCATCCAGAGCGCGGCGGTTGCAGGTCTGGCCGGTACGCTGGCGTCGATGGCGTGGCTGTCATGGAGCCTGATCCGCAAGGGCCATCCGCTGGCGCCGGATCGTGAGTTCTTCACGGCGCTGCGACTGGACGGCGCAATTCTCGGCAAGGTGTTGCGTATCGGCCTGCCGACCGGGGTGCAGATGATTGTGCTGTCGCTGTCGGAGCTGGTGATTCTGGCGCTGGTCAACCAGCACGGCTCGCAGGCGACAGCGGCGTATGGCGCGGTGACGCAGATCGTCAACTACGTGCAGTTCCCGGCGCTGTCGATTGCGATCACCGCGTCGATCCTCGGCGCCCAGGCGATCGGTGCCGGGCGGTTGGAGCGAATGGGCCCGATCCTGCGCACCGGGCTGTGGATCAACGTGTGCCTGACCGGTGGCTTGATCCTGTCGGGTTACCTGTTGTCGCACTGGTTGCTGGGGCTGTTCCTGACCGAAGACTCGACCCGGGCGATGGCCGAGCACCTGTTGCACATCATGTTGTGGAGCCTGTTGATCTTCGGTTTCCAGGCGATCATCGGCGGCATCATGCGCGCCAGCGGCACGGTGCTGGTGCCGGTGGGCGTGGCGATCATCTGTGTGCTCGGTGTGCAGTTGCCGGCGGCCTACTGGCTGGACGGGCAGTTCGGTCTGCAGGGTGTGTGGATGGCGTTTCCGATCGCGTATCTGGGGATGCTGGTGCTGCAGACGCTGTATTACACACGGGTCTGGCAGCATCAGAAGATCGAGCGACTGGTGTGACGGGCCGGGCGGGCCTTGGCGGGGCTGGCGCAAGTGCCGGATGTTTGCTTAAGTCATTCGAGCCCCATCGGGCGCCGGAGCATTGCATGTCGATTCGATTGTTGTGGGCTGCCGCGTGTTGCCTGATTGTCGTCCCTGCTGCGCAGGCGGTGGAGTACACCCGCGTCAACACCACCGCCAGCCAGATCAGTTTCACCTACAACCAGATGGGCTCGCGGATGTACGGCACGTTCGGCAAGTTCGATGCGACGCTGGATTTCGACAGCGACAATCTCGCCAATGCCCGCACCACGCTGCACATCGACCTGACCAGCATCGACGCCGGCAGTGAGGACGCCAACACCGAGCTGGTGAAACCGGCGTGGTTCGACACCGAGAAATTCCCGGTGGCGGTGTTCGAATCGACCCGCTTCAGCCCGGCCGGCGACAACCGTTATCTGGTTGACGGCCATCTCACGCTCAAAGGCATCACCCGTGAGGTGCAGGTGCCGGTGCAACTCAAACCCGACAGCAGCATCGGCATTTTTGACGGCGAACTGGTGCTCAAGCGCGACCAGTTCGGGCTCGGTGCAGGGGAGTGGGCGGACACCGTGGTGTCCAAGGACATCGACATCAAGTTCAAGGTCGTTGCCCCCGCGCAGTGACCGGCCTCAGTACGCTCGCCAATGCCCTGGCATCCAGCGCCATTGGTTGCCGGCCCAGCGGTAATGCCCGGCGACCCAGTGATAACCCGGCGCAGGCATGACCGGAACCACCTCAACGATCGGTGGTGGCCGATGCGGGCGAACCGGTTCGACGACACAGCCCGAGAGGGTGATCGCTACCAGCGCGGCAGCGAGCAAGGATTTGATGGTTTTCGCGGAACGCAGAACGTTCATGGCAACTCCTCAAGGCGTGCGTCGGGAATGAACGCAGCTGAAAAATTGGACGCCAAATCGGCGAAAGATCCGTTCTCGGGCAGATGAAATTTTTGTCAGGCGTGCACAAGGTATGATGTCGCGGTTCGCCGGTCGCTCAACTCGCCCGGCAACCTGTGTTTTACCGTTGGAGTCCGCCCGCCATGCCCCGCATCACCCACTACAAATCCCCATGCCCCGAAGGCGTCAACAGCCAGATCCTGCAGATGGTGGTCGACTACCTGACCGACATCAGCGCTGTCGGGCTGGGCCCGAGCAACCTGCTGTACAACGTCTATCAGTACGCGGTCGGCTACGAGGTTCATCTGTATCTGGAGGCGTTGAACGGCGAGAAGGGCACCGAGGTGGAATTGCTGGTGGCCACCGACGACGATGATCCGGAGCAGGTGATCGGCTTCCTGTTGTATCTGCCGGTGCAGGGTGATTGGGAGGCGTGCAACGTGGCCTATCTGGCGGTGCGCGAAGGGCATCGGCGTCAGGGTGTGGCCCGTTCGTTGATCGCGGACATGGTGGCGCGTTACCCCCATGCCGAGCTGACCTGCAGCGTCGGCAAGGTGCCGTATTTCGAGGCGCTGGGCTTCGAGGTGCTGGGCCAGCTCGAAACGCAGGTGCTGATGAGCACTCGGCATTACCGCAGCAACGGGCTGCGCGGTTTTATCGACACGACGCCAATCTACCGTTCGCTGGAAGTGCAGCAGATCCACACCTATCTGCTGCAAAAGCACGGCAAGCGGGCGATGCTCGATGCCGAGAAACAGCGCGACCGGCATCTGGATCAGGTCACCCGCCGCACCGAAGAATTTGTTCGTCAGCGCCTGACCGTTCACTGATCCCTTCTCTTTGAAACGACGAAAGCCCTTGTTGCGATCAGCGCAGCAAGGGCTTTTTTGTGCCGGTGATTTCAGGACAGTTTCACGTTCATGGTGATCCGCGCCGTGAACACTTTCTTGCCTTCGGCGTCGTGAACATCCACTGGGACGATCTTGTCGCCTTCGGTCTGCCAGTCCAGCCCTTCGCCATTGGCCACGGCGGTCACGTCGGTCTTGGCCTTGGCCAGGTATTCGACGGTCATGCCCTTGGGAATCCAGCGTGCGCCAGCGGGAATTGACACGTCGGTCATCATCCCGGCTGCCAGTTCAGCGGCGTTGCACAGGGCGATGGCGTGGACGGTGCCGAGGTGGTTGGTGATCTCGCGGCGAAACGGCACTTGCACCTGCGCGGAACCTGCCCGCAACTCGGTGACCAGTGGGTTGATGGTGCTGAAATAGGGAGCGACCTGGCAGGCCATCTGGCTGAACGCCTGGGAACCGACACTGTTGAACATGCTGAGAAACTGACTCATGGGTGGAGCCTCGCGGTTAGGGGATATACAGAATCATGTTCCGTAACAGAATATTGTTCTGTAGCGGAACGGTATTCTGTCTGCGGGAAATCTGTCAACCTGTGCGCGTTTCGCTCACCGGCACGGACGTGCCCTTTACCCGGATTTTCAAGGCCCATGGACACCGCAGATCTTCTCGAACGCAGCTACCCCGGCCGCCGCGCCGAACTCAAGCGCGACATCTTTCGCAAGGCCCTGCGCCTGTTCAACGAGCAGGGCATCGAGGCCACCACCATCGAAATGATCCGCGCCGAATGCGACACCAGCGTCGGGGCGATCTACCACCACTTCGGCAACAAGGAAGGGCTGGTGGCCGCGCTGTTCTTCACTGCGCTGGAGGACCAGGCGCGCCTGCGCGATGCCTATCTGGCCGACGCGACGACCACCGAAGAGGGCGTGCAGGCGCTGGTCTACAGCTACGTGGATTGGGTCGAGAACCAGCCGGAGTGGGCGCGGTTCCAGTATCACGCGCGCTATGCCGTGACCCGGGGCCCGCACAAGGACGAACTGGCCGAGCGCAACAAGACCCGCAACCTCGGCTTGCGTACCTGGCTGGCCGAGTCCGGGCGCGCGGCTGAACTCAACGAGTGCCCGGCCGAGTTGTTGCCGTCGCTGATCGTCGGTCAGGCCGACAGCTATTGCCGCGCGTGGTTGTCCGGGCGAGTGCAAGGCAGTCCGAAGGCCTATCGCGAATTGCTGGCTCAGGCCGCATGGCGTTCGATCCGCCGTGAACCCGAACGCTGATTTTCCGAGACAAAAAAAGAGCCTCAAGACTCTTTGATGGGGAGGAAGTAGAGCCCGCGAGGCTCAAGATGCGCATGAAGCCAGGTGCAGGCTTGATTGGGGTTCAGAGCACCCGCACCTACGCAACGGCTTGGCGGACCAAGCGACTGCGCAGTTCCATCGTAGGAAGGTGGGGGGATGCGCTCAAGTACCGTCAGTCACCTGCCTGGGTGGCGCGGGCGGCGGCTCTTTCGACCATCGCAATGATGGTTGCCAGCAGCTCGTCACGGGCCTGTTCGGCGCTGATTTCGTCGGTGGCTGCCGCTTGCGACAGCGCTTCGGCGGCGCCGAGCATGGCGCGTAATCCTGCCTGACCGATCTCTGCGCCTTCAGCGAAAGGTGAGAGCACGCTGCGGCACTTCTCCAGGAAAATCGCCTCGTATTCGCGCTTGATCCTCTCCAGTTCCGGCGTGCTCGCCAAGGCCGCAATCACCCCTGGAATCTCGTTGCCCTGGGTCAGCACGCAATCGACGTACGCCGTGGCAATCACCGTCGCAATGCCGTTCAAGGTTGCTTCGGCGTTGGCCAGCGCGGCGTCCATCAACGCCGTCTGGCGCCGGTCGAAATCCTGGTACAGCGCCGCGAGCAGACCGGCGCGGGTGGTGAAATGGTCGTAGACCACCGGTTTGGTCACGCCGGCCTTTTCCGCCAGATAACCGAGGGTCAGGGCATCGGTGCCTTCTTCGCGAATCAGTTGCCAGGCCATGTCGAGCAACTGGCGCTGGCGATCTTCCCGGGACAGGCGTCGACGGGGTTGTGTGTGTTCGGGGATTTCAGTGGTTGACATTGCTTATATACCAAACGTAACTTACTGAAGGTAACTTACTAGTAGTAGCTTACCAATCGTAGCTTTTCGCAAGGGTAAGCCCTTGGTCAGCAATCACCAACCGGAGATTTCCCCATGCACGCATTGATTGTTGTAGATCACGATGATCCACGTTCGCTGACCCGCGCGTTGGCGCAACAGATTGCCAAAGGCCTGTCGGAAAGCGATCCATCCAGCACCTTCGAAATCGCCGACCTGCACGCCGAAGAATTCGACCCACGCTTTGGCGTGGCCGACTGGGCAGTGCATCACCGCGAATCCGCCCCACCCGCTGATGTACTGGCCGAGCAGGCACGCATCGACCGCGCCGACGTGCTGGTGCTGGTCTATCCGGTGTTCTGGTGGTCGATGCCGGCGCTGCTCAAAGGCTGGATCGACCGGGTATTCAGCAACGGTTGGGCGTACGATTTCGACGGTGATAAGACGCTGAAGAAGCTCGGACGACTGCGCGTGCACTTGCTCGCGCTGGGCGGGGCGGATGCAGGCACCTATGAGCGCCATGGCTACGACGCGGCGATGAAGACGCAGATCGATCACGGGATTTTCGATTACTGCGGGGCGACGGTGGCGGGCTCGGCGTTGCTGCTGGAGTCCGAGTCGAGCGATCCGGCGATGCAGTTGCAGGCGGCGCGCGAAATGGGCCTCGGACTATTCCGCTGAAACCGGCGAGGAAGTTATTCAGTGCGCTTGAAGACTAGCGCCTTCAGACCGCTTTCCGGGTCGATATCCGGAAACTCCGGTGGATTCTCCAACCGCTGCTCGAAGCGCAGGCTCGGTGCCTCTTGGGTCACACCATCAATCAGGAAGTCCGAACCGAACGAAGGATCGTTCATGCACGCCAGCACCGCGCCCTGCGCCGTGAGCAATTCCGGCAGACGACGCAGCACGCGCTGGTAATCCTTGGTCAGCAGAAAACTGCCTTTCTGGAACGACGGCGGGTCGATGATCACAAGGTCATACGGGCCGCTGTTGATCACCTTGCCCCAGGACTTGAACAGGTCGTGGCCGAGGAAACTCACCTTGCTCAGATCATGCCCGTTCAACCGGTGATTGTCGCGGCCCCGGCTCAGCGCGGCGCGGGACATGTCGAGGTTGACCACATGGCTGGCGCCGCCCTCGATGGCCGCCACCGAAAAACCGCAGGTGTAGGCGAACAGGTTCAGCACCCGTTTGCCCGCCGCCTGTTCGCGCACCCAGTTGCGCCCGTAACGCATGTCGAGGAACAGCCCGGCGTTCTGCTTGCGGCCCAGATCCACGCGGTATTTCAGGCCGCCCTCGACGATGGTCATTTCGTCGATTTCTTCACCCAACAGCCATTCAGCGGTGCTCTGCGGCAGGTAACGATGCTGGATCAGCAGGGTGTGGGCGCCGGACTGCTGCCATGGCGCCGAAGCGGTGATTTCCAGCAACAGACGCTTGAGGTCTTCCAGCTGCGAAGTCTCGGGCTCCTTGAACAATGACACCAGCACCACGCCCTGCAGCCAATCCACGGTGACCTGCTCCAGCCCCGGCCAGCAACGCCCGCGCCCATGGAACAGACGCCGGGTTTCGGCCGGTGCCGAAGTCAGTGCGGTGAGCAGGTGGGCATGGAGAACGGCGAGGGCTTGAGGGTTCATCAATCAGGATCGGCCAGCAAAAGGGCGCGCATTTTAACCGCAATTACGCGCCGGCGACTGCCCGTCGACCGGGTGTTATCGAAAAGAGCTGTATCAAAAATGAATTTCTGTAGAAGGTGCTGCTCATACCTGATAAGCAGCGGATTCAAGCCGCTAAATCGTTCATGCAATTCAGGGAGTGCCAGTTCATGTGTCCAATTTCGACGTCGAGCGCGCACCTTCCTGGCGGATTGATTCTGGTAGTCGAGGACGATCCGTTGATTCTGGAGTTTCTGTGCGAAATTCTTCAGGAGGAAGGTTTCAAGGTCGAGCCGCAGACCAGTGCCGATGCGGCCTCGCAATACCTGGAAGAGCACGCGCCGGAAGTTGCGTTGCTACTGACCGACATCACCATGCCCGGCACCCTTAACGGCGCGGACCTGGCCAATCTGGTCGGCGATCGCTGGCCGGACAAACCGGTGATGGTCATGTCCGGTTATGAAACGCCGGAAACCTCAGGGGTGAAACATCCGGTAGCGTTTATCAAGAAGCCTTGGGCAATCGGCCAGTTGCTCGATTGCGTGGACAGTGCGTTCAAATCCAGGGCGCCGCGTCTGCACTGAAGCGTCCCGCAAGTGCTACATTGCCGGGCATCGTTGCCCGGCCCCTTGCGAGGAAGTGATCTTTTGTCAGCTCACGAGACTGTTTTCAACCGCGCGTTCGGCGCGTTCCTGTTCGACATGGACGGCACCGTCCTCAACTCCATCGCCGCCGCCGAGCGGATCTGGTCCGCCTGGGCCGTGCGGCACGGGGTGAACGTCGAAACGTTCCTGCCGACCATCCATGGTGTGCGCGCCATCGACACCATCACGCGTTTGAACCTGCCGGGCGTGGACGCCGAGGCGCAAGCGGCGTTCATCACCAAGGCGGAAATCGAAGACGTCGAAGGCATTGTCGAAATCCCCGGTGCAGCGGCATTTCTCAAGTCGTTGCCGGCGGATCGCTGGGCCATGGTGACCTCGGCGCCACGGGATCTGGCGTTGCGGCGGATGGCGGCGGCGGGAATTCCTGAACCGGTGGTGATGATCACCGCTGAAGACGTGAGCGCCGGCAAACCGGATCCGGCCGGTTATCGACTGGCGGCCAAACGCCTGGGCCTGGAGCCGGCGGACTGCCTGATTTTCGAAGACGCCACCGTCGGCATCCAGGCCGCTGAAGCCGCTGGCGCGCCTTTGATGATCATCACCACCACTCACCAGCATCCGCTTGAAACTGCACACGCGACCATCGCCAGTTACCGCGACATTGCGCTGAGCATCGACAGCGACGGCCAGCTGCGCCTGCAACCTCAATAAACCCCGGGCACCAGTCGCCAGCTGCGCGCGCAATAAGCGTCGTATTCGGCGCCGAACTGTGCGCGCAGCAGGGCCTCTTCGGCGTGGATGCGGGCGATCAGCGGGATCAGCGTCAGCGCCGCCAGCAACAGGCCGACCACCGAACGAAACGCCAGTGCCCAGCCGATCGCATTGATCACCAGCCCCAGATAACTGGGGTTACGCAAATGTCGATAGATCCCTTCGGTAACCAATCGGTGCCCCGGCTGAATCGCCACCAACCCGCTGAACCGATGGCCCAGCACAAACACCGGCCATAAACGCAATCCGCCGCCGACGATAAACAACAGCGCTCCCAGCCAACGGGTGCCTTCGCGGCCGATGGTCCAAAAGCCGATGCGGTCGCAGTAAGCCGGCAGAAAGGCACTGACCAATCCGATTACGGCGAACGCCGGAATCACCCAGCGATTGGCCCGGTCCTCGCGCTCGCCGGTGCTCAGATTCACTTCCGTGAACAGCGACGCCACCACCATGGCCAGCGTGGCCAGGGCCACCACGACCAATGCGCCGTGAGAAAAAAACACCGCCACGCCACCGATGCCCCACATCGCCAGGCCCAGATAGGCGAGGGTGGCGAGCACGGCGACCACGGTCATTTGCGCAGACATTTTCATAGGCACCTCACGGGCTGTTCCGTTCAGTGTAGATCCCGGCACGATCCCCGGCGTTTAGCCGCTGGCAACGGCGTATGGAGGATCAACGGCGTGCGGGATTTCACTGGAGGTGGCGTATCTTGACCTCCCGGCGCTGGCGGGGGCACGGGATGTGGTGATCATTGTTTGTGGCGGGGTAAGTATCAGTGCGCAACTGGTGACGGGGTGGGCGCGGTTGGGGGCTTTAGCGCAAGCGGAAGGTATTCACCTTCGACCAATAGTCAGCACCACCGCCATTCCCGCGAGAGAGGTCTATCCTAGGCGAAGCCCTTTTTCGTGCCTACGGTGACCCGCGATGATCAATCTGGCCACGGCCCATCTGCTCACGGACTACAAGACCTGGGCCAATCAGCGTCTGTTCGACAGCCTGCAAGCGCTGCCGGCGGGGGAGACGACGAGGGAGCGCAAGACGGTTTTCAAAAACATGATCGGTACGCTGAACCACATCTACGTGGTCGACCGGATCTGGCAGGCGCACCTCGAAGGGCGCGAGCACGGTTTCACGACGTCCCATGATCTGGTGCACGCCGACCTCGGCGAGTTGCGCCAGGCCCAGCAGGAAGTCGATGGCTGGTATCGCACCTGGAGCGCGCAGCAGACCGAAGCCTCGCTGAACCGCTCGATCGATTTCAAATTTGTTTCCGGCGATGGCGGCACCATGAACGCCGGGGCGATCCTGATGCACGTGATCAACCACAACAACTACCACCGTGGCTGGGTGGTGCAGATGTATTTCGAGATCCCGCAGATGCCGCCGATGACCGACCTGCCGGTGTACCTGCGCGAGGTCGATCCGGGGTTCAAGCCGATCAGTGCGCCTGTGGCGGAAGCGGCGCCGACATGTGATGGGCAATCAGCGAGCGCAACCAGCGTTCCGCCGGATCGTTGTCGTTGACCCCGTTCCAGACCATCGACAGCTCCGAAGGCACGATGTCGAACGGCGGGTCGTCGGCGCGCAGCACGCTGCTGCCTTCGACCAGCGCACAAGCGGCGAAATCCGGCACGGTGGCGAGCATGTCGGTGCCGGCCAGAATCGCCCGCAGCGGAGCGAATTGCGGCACTGCCAGCACGACACGACGTGCACGGTTGATTCGCGCCAGATCGCTGTCGATGGCACCGCCCAGATCGCCGGAAAACGACACCAGCGCATGGGGCCGTTCGCAGTAGTCGTCGAGGGTCAGCGCGCCGGGACGATCATCGCCGCGCAGGATCTTGCAGCGCAGGTCCCGCAGTTTTTTGCGTTTGGCATTGGCCGGCAGCTCAGTGGTGTAACTGACGCCGACGGAAATCTCCCCGGACGCCAGCATCGACGACATCAGCAGGAAATTAACCCGGCGGATGACGACCACCACGTCCGGCGCTTCCTCGCGCAATTGCTTGAGCAGCGGCGGCAGCAGGCCGAACTCGGCATCGTCCGACAGACCGATGCGAAACACGTCGCGGCTGCTCAGCGGGTCGAAATCCTTGGCCCGGCTGACCGCGCCGGAAATGGTGTCCATCGCCGGCTGCAATTCCTTGAGGATCGCCAGCGCCCGCTGGGTCGGCTCCAGCACGCGACCGTTGCGCACCAGCAACGGGTCGTCGAATAGGTCGCGCAGTTTCGCCAGTGACGCACTGACGGCGGGCTGGCCGAGGAACAGCTTTTCCCCGGCGCGGGTCAGGTTCTTTTCGAACATCAGGGTTTCGAAAATCACCAACAGATTCATGTCCACGCGACGCAGGTCATTGCGGTTCATGCCGGAAGACTCGCTGGTTTTTTGAGTCTTTTCAGTAAAGCAGCAAAGTCTTGCGCTGTCGGGTCACTGGGCGGGATCGACGCCGGTCAATACCTTGCGAAACGTTTCCACCAGCGGCCGCAGGTTGATCCGGTGCCAAGCCGCCCACAACGGCGTGGTAAACGCCAGCCACGGCACTTCCCGCAACACCACGCCCGGCGGTGCGTTGTGGCTCAGGCCTTTCTGGATCATCGCGATCCCCAGACCCGAAGCGACCAGCCCCAGCGCGGTAAACGGCTCGGTGGCCTGCATCCGCACATCCGGGGTGAAGCCTGCGCGGATACAGGCGCTGACGAACTCATCGTCGGCCCCTTGGCGAGGCTGTACGCCGATCCATTCCTGATCGGCCAGATCCGCCGGGGTCAGCGATGCCAGTTGGTTCAGCGGGTGATGTTCGGGCAGCGCCAGCAACATCGGGTCGTCCAGCACCTGGAAGCCCAGCAGGTCAGGGTCGTCGATCGTCGGCGGCTCACTGACCAGCGCGATATCGAGGCTACGCTGACGCAGGCCTTCCAGTTGTTCGGCAGAACTCAGGTTGTACAGCGCGACATGCACGTTAGGCCGGTCGACCCGCAGTACGCGCAAGGCATTGGGCAAAACCCCGGCGTGCATCGCGTTCTCGATGTAGCCGATGCACAGGCCGCCTTCTTCGCCACGGCCCAGGCGTTTGCCGAGGGATTCCAGGCGATTGGCGTGGGTCAGCAGGGCGCGGGTTTCGGCGAGAAAGGTCTGGCCGTCGCGGGTCAGGCGTATGCGCTGCTGGCTGCGTTCGAACAGGGTCAGGCCCAGGCGTTCTTCGAGCTGGGCGATCTGTCGGCTCAGGGGCGACTGGGAAATGTGCAGGCGCTCGGCGGCGCGGCCGACGTGTTCTTCCTCGGCGACGGCGACGAAGTAGCGCAATTGGCGGATGTCGATCATGTCAGACCTTCAAGGACTCAAGTGCTGCGGATTATGTCTTGGACGGTCTGAGTGGCGCAATCTAGGATCTGCTCAACGGTCAACACCGACCACGAACTACGAGGACAGCATCATGAGCTTGAAAGACAAACTCCCCGGCCAACTCGGCTTCGGCACCGCGCCACTGGGCAACATGTTCCGCGCCATTCCTGAAGAAGAAGCCCAGGCCACCGTGCACGCGGCGTGGGAGGCCGGCGTGCGTTACTTCGACACCGCGCCGTTCTACGGCTCGGGCCTCTCGGAAATCCGCCTCGGCGAAGCATTGTCCCGCTACCAGCGCGATGAGTATGTGCTGAGCACCAAGGTTGGCCGGGTGATTCTCGATGAAGTCGAAGACGCTGCCGCCCGGGATCTGGGCGAGAAAAGCGGGGTGTTCGAACACGGCCGCCCGAACAAGATCGTCAACGACTACAGCGCCGACGCCACCTTGCGTTCGATCGAAGACAGCCTCAAACGTCTGAAAACCGATCGCCTCGACATCGTCTGGGTCCATGACATCGCTCAGGATTTCTACGGCGACCAATGGCTTGAGTACTTCAATCAGGCCCGCACCGGCGCCTTTAAAGTCCTGACCCGTCTGCGTGAAGAAGGCGTGATCAAGGGTTGGGGCCTGGGCGTGAACAAGGTCGAGCCGTGCGAGTTGACGCTGGACCTGACCGAGGCGCAGCCTGACGGCTTCCTGTTGGCCGGCCGCTACACCTTGCTCGACCACGATCGCGCCTTGCAGCGTTTGATGGATTCGGCACGGGCGCAGAACGTTGAAATCGTGGTCGGCGGCCCCTACAGCTCGGGGATCCTGGCCGGCGGCGCGCACTTCGAATACCAGAAGGCCAGCCCTGAGATCGTGGCGAAGGTCGAGCAGATCAAACGCATCGCCGCGGCCCATGGCGTGGATGTCAAAGCCGCTGCACTACAATTCTCGCTGGCCAATCCGGCCGTGGCAGCCGTGATTCCCGGCGCGAGCAAGCCGGGGCGCATCGCTGAAGATGTGGCGGCGTTGTCGGCGGTCATTCCGGCCGGTTTCTGGCAGGCCATGCGTGAAGCGAAACTGGTGTCCGAACGAGCACCATTACCCATCGACGAGGTGAAAGCATGAAGATCGATCTGAGCGGAAAACTGGCGATTGTCAGCGGCAGCACGGCGGGCATCGGTTTGGGCATCAGCCAGTCGCTGGCCGAGGCGGGCGCCACGGTGGTGGTGATCGGTCGCGACGCGGCCAAGGTCGAGCAGGCGCTGGCAAGCATTCGAGACAAAGTGCCGGGCGCGCAACTGCGCGGTCTGACGGCGGATCTGGGCACGGCCGAAGGCGCGCAGAAACTGTTCGCCGCTGAACCGAAAGCCGACATCCTGGTGAACAACCTCGGCATCTACAACGCCGTGGATTTCTTCGATGCGCCGGACGATGAGTGGACGCGCTTCTACGAAATCAACGTGATCTCCGGCGTTCGCCTGTCGCGGCATTACGTACCGGCGATGGTCGAACAGGGCTGGGGCCGGGTGATCTTCCTGTCTTCGGAATCCGGCGTGGCCACTCCGGCCGACATGATCAACTACGGCGTGACCAAAAGCGCCAACCTCGCGGTGTCCCATGGCCTGGCTAAACGTCTGGCTGGCACCGGGGTTACGGTTAATGCGATTTTGCCCGGGCCGACCTTCACCGACGGTGTCGAGGAAATGCTCAAGGATGCCGCCGCCGAATCTGGCCGCAGCCTGCGGGACGAGGCTGACGCCTTTGTGCGCCGGGCCCGTCCGAGCTCGATCATCCAGCGCGTGGCGGATGTCGAAGAGGTCGCGCACCTGGTCACCTACATCGCTTCACCGCTGTCCTCGGCCACCACCGGCGCCGCGTTGCGGGTCGACGGCGGCGTGGTCGACAGCCTGACTATCTGAATTCATTGAGAGAGATTTTTTATTTATGGCAACAGCATCAGCAACGATCGACATCCCGGCTTCGGCCGAACTGGTCTGGCAATTGATTGGCGGCTTCAACACCCTGCCGGACTGGCTGCCGTTCATTCCCAACAGCGAACTGAGCGAAGGCGGGCGCGTGCGCACTTTGCAAACCGCTGACGGTGGCGTGGTGGTCGAGCGTCTTGAGACGTTCGATAACGCGGGCAAGACGTACAGCTATTCGATTCTGCAGGCACCGTTTCCGGCCACCGATTATCTGGCGACGATTCGCGTTGAAGCCCAGGGGCAGGGCGCGAAGGTAACGTGGTCGGGACGCTTCACGGCCAAGGGCGTGAGCGATGAGGAAGTGGTGGCGTTGTTCAGCGGGATCTATCAGGGCGGCCTGGAAGCGCTGCGCGCCAACTATCCCGCTTAGTTGATGATCGTTCCCACGCTCCGCGTGGGAATGCAGCCCGGGACGCTCCGCGTCCCTTCCGGAGCTGGAACGCGGAGCGTGCCTTGAGGCATTCCCACGCAGAGCGTGGGAACGATCTATCTCAAGACTGTGAAATCAGGCTCTGCCGACAATCCAGCACCAGCTTCGCCCCGCCCAGATCGCTGCGTCCCACCTCAAGGCTGAACCCATGCAGGTTGACGATTGCCGCAACGATCGACAGCCCCAGGCCAAAGCCGTTCTGCGGTTGCCCGCCCTCGGCGCGATAAAAGCGCTGGAACACCGCCTCCCGTTCGGATTCGGGAATACCGGGGCCGGAGTCATGCACTTCGATCCGCGTATGCCCTGTATCATTGACCCCGCGCAACACCACCGTGCCACCGGCCGGGGTGAACTTGATCGAATTGCTCAACAGGTTCGCCAGCGCTTCAAACAGCAACGCCCGATCACCGTTCAGCATCGGCAGGGTTTCCGGCATGTTCAGTTCGAAACGCAACTCGTCGTCTTCGGCCAGCGGCAAATAGAACTCGTGCAGTTCCTGCAGCAACAACACCGGATCGAGCTCGACAAAACCCGAGCGCCGCTGACGATCCTCCAGTTCGGAAATCCTCAATAAACCGCGAAACCGCGCCATCAGCGTATCGGCCTCGGCCAGCACCAGATCCAGTTGCGCCGCTTCCGGCGAACCTTCGCCGGCCTGTTGCTGCATGCGATACAACTGCGCGCGCAACCGGGTCAACGGGGTGCGCAGGTCATGGGCGATGTTGTCGCACACGCCTTTGACTTCGTTCATCAAGCGCTCGATGCGATCAAGCATGGCGTTGACGATGGCGGCGAGCATGTCCAGTTCATCGCGGCGATTGGACAGCGGCAAGCGGTGGGTCAGGTCGCCGGCGACGATCGACTGGGCACTGTCCTGGATCGCCCGGATCCGCCGCAACGGCCGCCGACGCAGCAGATGCCAGCCAATGATCCCCGGCACAATCGTCAGCGACACACCCCAGAGCAAGGCATGCAGAATGATCTTCGTCACCGCGAACAGCGAGCCGTTGTCGCGCAACAACACCAGCCAGCGGCCGTCGCGGGTCGGGGTGGCGACTGCGTCGCAGCTGTCGGCGGGCAGGGTCGGGTCGTCGGAGTCGGCGCATTCGCTGAGCATATGGATCTTGCCGTCCAGCGGCAGGCCCTCGGGGATCCTCTGCAACGCGCCGCCGAGGTAGCGATGCTGAGCGTCGAACAGACCGTAGGCGTCGATGCCGCGAATGTCGAAGGTCATGCTGGCGGCGAGCGCGTCTTCCAGCTGATCGCCGCGAAAGTGCGAAAACAGATGCTGACGTTGCATCAGCGAATGCTTGGCCAGGTTGTCGAGGTAACCGGACACCTCGAAATACATGACCCCCATCAGGATCGCGCTCCAGGCCACGAACAACGAACTGTACAGCGCCAGCAAGCGGCTGCTGGAGGAGCGCCAACCGTCAGACGGGTTCGGCAATGACATAACCCGAGCCTCGCACCGTGCGGATCAACGGGACATTGCCCGGCGGGTCGATCTTCTTGCGCAAGCGGCCGATGTGCACGTCGATCAGGTTGGTGCCAGGGTCGAAGTGATAGCCCCAGACCTCCTCGAAAATCATCATCCGCGACAGGATCTGGCCGCTGTTGCGCATCAAAAATTCCAGCAACTTGTACTCGGTCGGCAACAGCGTCAGCACCTGCTCGGCGCGGCGGGCTTCGTGGCTGATCAGATCAAGTTGCAGATCCGCCACCTGCAACGTGGTCGGCTGGGCGCCGTTGCTGTTCTGGCGACGCAGCAATACTTCGACCCGGGCGGCCATTTCATCGGTGGCGAACGGTTTGGTCAGGTAGTCATCGCCGCCGGCACGCAAGCCACGCACGCGCTCGTCGACGTCGGAGAGCGCGCTGATCATCAGGATCGGCGTGGCCACGCCCATGGTCCGCAGCGTGGTGACGATGGCCAGGCCATCGAGCTCCGGCAGCATGCGGTCAAGGGTGATCAGGTCGTAATTGCCGCTGACGGCGCGGTCCAGGCCTTCACGGCCGTTGTCGACCCAGTCCACGTCGAGGCCGTGGCTGCTCAGTTCGGCGACAATTTCCCGGGCGGTCACGGCGTCGTCTTCGATGGTGAGGATGCGAGTCATGGTGGGCCTGCTGGTCTGTTCAAACGCAATGGCAGCATTTTGCCAAGATTTTGCGCGGGCGCTTTAAATTAACTTTCATGTTGTAGCGGATACAAACGCCACGGCCGGGCTTTTGTGCCAATGCATAAAACCCGCTGTTATCGAGCCGTTGTTGCAAATTGCATGGTCCTAAGAAGTTCAGAGTTTTTAACTGATTGAATTAAAACGATTTATTTAATGTTGCCGACTGGCACGGTCACTGCAATTCATCTGATGACGAGTTGTAACACCATTTTTCATGCCTGGAGCACTACAACAATGAATAGATCCTCTGATGGGTTTTATCCTGCCTACGAAGGAGAGTCGAGCAACGTCTCGGGCGTGTCCTGGGGCGCGATCTTCGCAGGGGCTGCCGCTGCAGCGGCACTGTCGCTGATTCTGGTGCTGTTGGGATTCGGTCTGGGCTTTTCCGCCGTTTCTCCGTGGGCCGGGGAGGGCGTCAGCGCCAAGGGCCTGGGCATTTCCACCATCATCTGGCTGGCCGCCACGCAAATCATCGCCTCGGGGCTCGGTGGCTATATCGCCGGTCGCCTGCGGGTGAAGTGGGCCAACATGCACGGTGACGAGGTGTACTTCCGCGACACCGCCCATGGCTTCCTCGCCTGGTGCGTGGCCACGCTGGTCACCGCGACGCTGGTGGTCGGTTCGGTCAGCAGCATCGTCAGCGGCGGCGTGCAGGCCGGTGCGAGTGTTGCCGGCGGCGCAGCAGGCGCCATGACCCAGGCCGCTGGCACCGCAGCGGGCAATACCGACAGTGATCAATACGGTTACTTCGTCGACAGCCTGTTCCGCGACGATCGTCCCGCCGCCGTCAGCGATGACGCCGCCCGTGGCACCGTGACCCGGATCTTCGCCCAAAGCCTGGCCAACGGTCAGCTCAGCGCCGAAGACCGTACCTACCTCGCCCAACTGGTCGCCCAGCGTACCAACCTGACCCAGGCCGACGCCGAACGTCGGGTCGATGAAATCTACGCCCGCACCCAGAAGGCAATCGCTGACGCCAAGGTTAAAGCGCAACAAGCCGCCGACACCGCCGCCAAAGTCGCTGCCTGGACCTCATTGTGGATGTTCATCGCGCTGCTGGCCGGTGCGTTCTTCGCCAGCCTTTCGGCCACCTTCGGCGGTCGCCGCCGGGATGCGGTCGAGTACGTCGAAGTCGAAACCTACACCACGACCACGCTGCCGCCAGTCCGTTAATCAAGGAGACTCACCATGCGCTCACTACTGCTGTTTTTCCTCGGCGTACCGATCCCGATCATCATCCTGATCGCCCTGTTCGTGCACTGATTCCTTGAGGCATATGCCTTGGCCGCTTCCACCTTCGGGTTGAAGCGGCTTTTTGCTTTCTGCGCGGGGCCGAAGGCGCAGAACCGACCAGTCATTTCCATGGCCTGGATCAATATTCGTCGGCGCAATATCCCCTACCGTGAAATTTCCAGGCCCTTGCCGCTGGATCGACTACATTGCTTGCGCGCACTTTGCTGCGCGAGCCCAATCAACCTGCCGGCCCGATAGAGAGCGATAACCCCCACGAGCCGGCGAGGTGTAGTGCAGCAAGGAGCTGTTTCAACCTCACCTGAACTTTTCACGGATGATCATTGCAATGCACTGCCTAGAAAGAACCTTCGATATCCAGCCTTTGACGCAGGCGGATATGACTGTCCACATCAACGGCCAGCCGGTCAGCGCCGCCATCGGCGAAACCGTGCTCAGCGTCATTCAGTCCCTCGGCGTGCGCCAGGTCGCGCGCAACGATCACAACCAGATCAGCGGTGCCTATTGCGGCATGGGCGTGTGCCAGTGCTGCCTGGTGAAAATCAACGGTCGGCACAAGCGCCGCGCCTGCCAGACCGTAGTGCGCGACGGCATGCTGATCGAGACCCAGGCCAACCGTATTCACGGGCAGGAGGTGGTATGAGCCTGCATCCGGTGATCGTCGGCGGTGGCCCGGCGGGAATGGCCGCGGCCATCGAACTGGCCCTGCACGGGGTGCGCTGCACCTTGCTCGAAGAGGCGTCGCGCCTGGGTGGCGTGGTCTATCGCGGGCCGCTGCGTGACGGTGTGCAGCTGGATTACCTGGGGCCGCGCTATTCCGAGGCGCTGGGCAAACTGCACGGTGATTTCCAGGAGCAGTCCGGGCTGATCGACGTGCGCCTCAACCACCGCGTGGTCGGCGCCGAAGGCACGCGCTCGCTGGTGGTGCTGGACGGCGACGAGCGTCTGCACGAAATCGAATACCCGCAGTTGCTGCTGGCCGCCGGTTGCCATGAACGCAGCGTGCCGTTTCCAGGCTGGACGCTGCCCGGCGTGATCATGCTCGGCGGCCTGCAATTGCAGATCAAAAGCGGCGTGGTCAAACCGCAGGGGCCGGTGGTGATCGCCGGTACCGGGCCGCTGTTGCCGCTGGTGGCGACTCAGTTGCATGCGTCTGGCGTGAGCGTGGCGGGTGTCTACGAGGCCTGCGCGTTCGGCAAGATCGCCAAGGAAAGTCTGGCACTGCTGAACAAGCCGCAACTGTTCCTCGATGGCTTGAGCATGCTCGCTTATCTGAAACTGCATGGCATCCCGATGAACTACGGCTGGGGCGTGGTCGAAGCGCACGGCGAAGGCGAACTGAAAAGCGTCAGCGTGGCGCCGTACTCGGCAACGTGGGAGCCGGACATGAGTCGCGTCGAACGCTTCGAGGCGAAGACGCTGGCGGTCGGCTACGGCTTCATTCCGCGCACGCAACTGAGTCAGCAAATGGGCCTGGATCACGGCTTCAGCGACGACGGTTACCTGCGCGCCAACGCCAACATCTGGCAGCAAAGCAGCGAGCCCCACGTGCATCTGGCCGGTGACATGGGCGGGATTCGCGGCGGCGAAGCGGCGATGCTCGCCGGCAAGATCGCTGCCACTTCGATCCTGCTGCAACGCGGTGTGCTCGAAGAGGAACTGGCGCGCGTCCGTCGCGACCGTTATCTGGGCAAACTCAAAGCCATCGTGCGCTTCCGCGCGGCGGTGGATCGCTACACCGAACGCGGCGTCGGGCAGACCGCATTGCCGGCCGCCGACACGGTGATCTGCCGCTGCGAACACGCGACCCGCGCCGACATCGACCGCGCGCTGGAGCAAGGCGTGCAAGACATCGCCAGCCTGAAAATGCGCACCCGCGTAAGCATGGGCGACTGTCAGGGGCGGATGTGCGTCGGCTATTGCAGCGATCGTTTGCGACAGGCCACCGGGCGCAAGGATGTCGGCTGGCTGCGCCCGCGTTTCCCGATCGATCCGATACCTTTTTCCGCATTCCAGTCCCTCGGCACGGAGGCCGTTTCCCATGAGTAAGTTCTATGACGTGGTCATCGCCGGCGGCGGTGTGATCGGCGCGTCCATCGCCTATCAACTGTCCAAGCGCAAAGGCCTCAAGGTTGCGCTGATCGACGCCAAGCGCCCGGGCAACGCGACCCGCGCTTCGGCCGGTGGCTTGTGGGCCATCGGCGAGTCGGTGGGGCTGGGCTGCGGGGTGATTTTCTTCCGCATGATGTCGGCCAACCGCAAGCGCGAAACCCAGGGCGCGGCGGTGGCAGTGGACGCCAGCACGCCGCACATCCTGCCGCCGTCATTCTTCGATTTTGCCTTGCAGTCCAACGCGCTGTACCCGGCGTTGCACCGTGAGCTGCGTGACAATCACGGGATGGATTTCAAGTTCGAAAAGACCGGGCTCAAATTCGTGATCTATGACGATGAAGACCGCTTGTACGCCGAGCACATCGTCGGCTGCATTCCGCACCTGGCCGATCAGGTGCGCTGGCTGGATCAGGCGGCATTGCGCGAGTCCGAGCCGAGCGTCAGCCATGAAGCGCGCGGGGCGCTAGAGTTTCTCTGCGACCATCAGGTCAGCCCGTTCCGCCTGGCCGACGCCTACACCGAAGGCGCCCGGCAGAATGGCGTGGACATGTTCGTCAACACCAACATCACCGGCGTGTTGCATCACGGCACGCGAGTGACCGGGGTGCAGACGGCCGAAGCCGGGGTGTTCCACTGCAAAACCCTGATCAACGCCGCCGGCGCCTGGGCAGCGGACTTGAGCGAGTGGGCCACGGGCATCCGTATTCCGGTGAAACCGGTGAAAGGGCAGATCCTGCTCACCGAGCGCTTGCCGAAAATCCTCAACGGCTGCCTGACCACCAGCGATTGCTACATGGCGCAGAAGGACAACGGCGAAATCCTGATCGGCAGCACCACCGAGGACAAAGGCTTCGACGTCACCACCACCTGGCCGGAAATCGCCGGGCTGGTGCAGGGCGCCGTCCGTTGCCTGCCGGAACTGGCGGACATCAACCTCAAGCGTACCTGGGCCGGATTGCGGCCGGGTTCGCCGGACGAGTTGCCGATTCTCGGGCCGATGGCCGGGGTAGAGGGGTATCTCAACGCCTGCGGGCATTTCCGTACCGGGGTGCTGACGTCGGCGATCACCGGGGTGTTGCTGGACAAACTGGTCAACGATGAACCGCTGCCGCTGGACATCACGCCGTTTCTGGCGGACCGGTTTGAAGTGGCGCCGGCCAAAGAAGAGAGGGAGCTGGAGATAGCCTGAGCCTGCTAGCTGTGATCGTTCCCACGCTCCGCGTGGGAATGCAGCCCGGGACGCTCCGCGTCCCTTCCAGATCTGGAACGCGGAGCGTCCCTTGAGGCATTCCCACGCAGAGCGTGGGAACGATCATCAACTCTGCAAACGTCAGGACTTGCCCGATTGTTCTTCCAGTTGATCCGACTCGAACAACCGGGCCAGTTCCGCCCGCGCTTCCTGCGCGGTCTGCAGGACTTTGGCCGCGTCGTCGTACACCGCGTGTTGAGCTTCCAGCACCTGTTCATCATGGTGCTTGAAGCGCTTGATCCGCGCATCGGCCTGGGCCTGGGTCAAGCCAAGGCCAACCAAGGTGCGGCGACTCATTTCCAGACTTGAGTAATAAGTCTCCCGGATCGGATCGGCCCCCACATCCACCAACCGATGAACGTGCTGCCGGTTACGCGCCCGGGCTATGATTTTCATGTGCGGGTAGAGCTTGCGCACGATCTCGGCGGTCTTGATGTTGGTTTCCGGATCGTCCGTGGCAATCACGAAATACTCCGCTTCCCCGGCCTTGGCCGCATTGAGGATTTCCGGACGCATCGGATCACCGTAGAACACCGGCACACCCCCAAAACTGCGCGACAGTTCGATAGTCTCCACCGAGGTGTCCAGCGCCACGAACTTGATGTTCTGCGCCCGCAGGATCCGCGCCACGATCTGGCCCATCCGACCCATGCCGGCGATTACCACCCGTGGGGTTTCGGTCTCGATCTGGCGGAACTTCTCCGGCACTTCCACCGGCTGCACCTTCGGGCTGACCAGTCGTGCGCAGACCAACAGCAACAGCGGCGTCACCGCCATCGACAGGGTGATGGTCAGCACCAGCAGATCGTACAGACGCGGTTCGAACAGCCCCTGATCGCGACCGATCTTGAACACCACAAACGCAAATTCACCGCCCGCCGCCAGCACGATGCCGAGGCGAATCGCGCTGACCTTGTTCAACCCGCCGGCCAGACGCCCGACCACAAACAGCAGCGGCAACTTCAGGGCGATCAGCAGCAGCGTCAGCCCCAGCACCGTGATCGGCGCGCTGAGCAGCAGACTGAGGTTGGCGCCCATGCCGACGCTGATGAAAAACAGCCCCAGCAGCAGGCCCTTGAACGGTTCGATCTGCGCTTCCAGCTCATGGCGATATTCCGAATCCGCCAGCAGCAGGCCCGCGAGAAACGCGCCCAGCGCCATCGACACACCAACCATGTCCATCAGCCACGCGGTGCCGATCACCACCAGCAACGCGGTGGCGGTGGAGACTTCCGGCAGACCGGTTTTCGCCACGATGCGGAACACCGGACGCAGCAGATAACGTCCGCCGATCACCACCACCGCGATGCCGCCGAGCACCTGCAAACTGTGGCGCACGTCGTCGGCGGTGCTGGTGTGGTGATCGACCCCCGCGAGCATCGGCACCAGGGCGATCAGCGGGATCGCGGCGATGTCCTGGAACAGCAGAATCGCAAACGCCAGGCGACCGTGGGGGCTGGTCAGTTCCTTGCGCTCGGCGAGGCTTTGCAATCCGAACGCGGTGGACGACAGCGCCAGACCCAGGCCCAAGACAATCGCGCTGTTCAACGGCTGACCGAACACCGACAGCGCCAGTACGCCAATCACCGAACCGGTCAGCAGCACCTGCGCCAGGCCCACGCCAAACACTGATTTGCGCATCACCCATAAACGTCGCGGCGACAACTCCAGACCGATGATGAACAACAGCAGTACCACCCCCAGTTCCGAGATATGGCTGACGCTTTGCGGATTGCCGATCAGGCCCAGCACCGACGGGCCGATGATCACCCCGGCAAACAGATAACCGAGCACCGCGCCCAGTTGCAGGCGCTTGGCCAGGGGAACGGTGAGCACGGCGGCAAAGAGAAAGACGACGGCGGCTTGTAACAGATTGCCTTCATGGGGCATGAGCGGAACTCCAGTAACGCGGTACGGCGGGGGGCGACAAGGATAAAGGCTGAAATGATTGCAGATCCAGCGCAGAGCCTGATTGAGCAGATGTGCTTCTGTAATAATTTGCATCAATTGGTTACATTTATAGCCTCAGCGAATCAATTCCTTTCGAGTCTTCCATGGCCATCAACTTCGACCTCAACGACCTGCAAGCCTTTCGCGCCGTCGTCGAGCAGGGCAGTTTCCGCAAGGCCGCCGACACCGTGCGCCTGTCGCAACCGGCACTGAGCCGGCGCATCGAAAAGCTCGAAGACGCCCTCGGCGTGAAGCTGTTCGAACGCACCACGCGCAAGGTCAGCCTGACCCAGGCCGGACGCGGTTTCATGCCCAGCGTCGAACGTTTGCTCGACGATCTGGACGTCGCGTTGTTGGGCATCAGCGAAGTCGCCTCGAATCGGCAGGGCCACGTAACCGTTGCCTGCGTGCCGTCGGCGGCGTACTACTTCATGCCGAGCGTGGTCGCCCGTTATCACCGGCAGTTTCCGCGCATCAAAGTCAAAGTCCTCGATTCCAGCGCCCACGACGTGCTGAGCGCGGTGGTCAACGGCGAGGCGGATTTCGGTCTGAGCTTCATGGGCACCCAGGAGGCGGGCGTGGATTTCGAACCGCTGGTGCAGGAGAGCTACGTAGTCGCCTGTCGCCGCGATCATCCGCTGGCCGGGCGTAGCAGCGTGACCTGGGACGAGTTCTACCGGCAGGATTACATCTCGCTCGACAAAACCTCGGGCAACCGTTTTCTGCTGGATCAGGCCCTGGCCAAAGTGGTGCCGCAGCGCCCGAGCATCTGCGAGACGCGGCATGTGACGACCATGATCGGTCTGGTGGAAGCGGGGTTGGGGGTGGCAGCGGTGCCATTGATGGCGATGCCGGCGGCGGATCATCCGATCCTGACGCGGGTGCCGCTGACCGAGCCGCAAGTGATGCGCAGCGTTGGCATCATCAAGCGCCGGGGTCGTACGCTGACCCCGGCGGCATTGGAGTTGGAGCGGCTGGTGGTGGAAATGAAAGTCCAGCCGCCGACCGTCAGCGCTTGACCGAGTCGAGCCCGGTGGCCTGCACATCAGCCTGGGCGGCCGGCGCGGCCAGATAAGCGAGCAACGCTTTAGCTTCCTCTGGATGCTGCGCACCTACCGGAATCCCCGCTGCAAACCGTGTCACCGACTGCACCGATTCAGGAATCTTTGCCACAAAACTTACCCCCGGCACCGGCAGCAATTCGCTGACCTGCTGGAAGCCCAGTTGATAGTCGCCAGTGGCGACCACCGAGCCCACCGGGATTTTCGGGATCATCTTCGCCTTCGGTTTCAGCTGATCTTCGATACCCAGTTTTTTGAACAATTGCTGCTCGATGTACACGCCGCTGGAGCTGTCGGAGTAAGCCACCGATTTTGCATCCAGCAGGGTTTTCTTCAGGGCATCGACGTTGCTGATGTCCGGTTTCGGCGCGCCTTCGCGCACTACCAGGCCGATTCGCGAATCCGCCAGCTCCACCCGCGACGCCGGATCAACCTTGCCTTGCTTGATCAGATCATCGAGGGCGTAGCCGACCATGATCACCACGTCGGCCTTTTCACCACGGGCGAGGCGATTGGGGATTGCCTCCGGCGCCTTGCCCATCGACGGACCGAGTTGGGTGTCCAGCGTGTTGCCGGTGGCGGCGGCGAATTTCGGCCCGAGGATCTTGTAGGCGGCGGTGAAACCGCCGGAAGTCATGACCCGCAGTTCTTCGGCCTGGGCCGCAACGTTGAACGCAAGACCGGCGAGCAGGGCTGAAACGGTAAACAGTTTTTTCATGGTGATGTTCTCAGGCAGTAACAGGTTGCAGACGACCGCCGGCCCGGCGATACAGATAAAGCGTGGCGCACAATGCACACAGTGCGCCGATGCTCATCCAGTAACCCGGTGCGGCTTTGTCGCCGGTGTACTCAATCAGGAAGGTCGACATTGCCGGGGTGAACCCGCCGAACACGGCAGTGGCGAGGCTATAGGCCAGGGAGAAACCGGCCACCCGCACTTCCACCGGCATGATTTCGGTCAGCGCCGGAATCATTGCGCCGTTGTACAGGCCGTAGATAAACGACAGCCACAACAGCGACAGCAGCATGTGGCTGAAGCTCGGCGCCTGCACCAGGTACGACAGCGCCGGATACGTGGTGGCCAGCGCCAGCAGCGCCATGGCGATCAGCACCGGACGGCGGCCGACGCGATCGGACAATGCACCGCCAATCGGCAGCCAGAAGAAGTTGGAAACGCCCACCAGCAGCGTCACCAGCAACGCATCGGAAGTGCTCAGGTGCAGCACGGTTTTGCCGAAGGTCGGTGCGTACACGGTGATCAAGTAAAACGCGGTGGTGGTCAGGGCAACCATCAGCATCCCGCCCAGCACCACGCCCCAGTTCTGGCCGAGGGTGCGGAACACTTCCTTCATGCTCGGACGATGTTTACGAGCGGCGAACTCTTCGGTCTCCGCCAGATTGCGCCGCAGAAAGAAAATGAACGGCACGATCATGCAGCCGACGAAAAACGGAATACGCCAGCCCCAATCGGCGACCGCTTCCGGCGCCATCCACTGGTTCAAGCCATAACCGAGCGCGGCGGCGACGACGATGGCCACCTGCTGACTGGCCGACTGCCAAGCGGTGAAAAAGCCCTTGCGACCGGGCGTGGCAATCTCCGAGAGATACACCGAAACCCCGCCCAGTTCGGCACCGGCGGAGAAGCCCTGCAGCAGCCGTCCGATCAACACCAGCGCCGGGGCGAACAGGCCGATGGTTTCGTATCCGGGCACCAGCACAATCAAGATCGTGCCGCTGGCCATGATCGACAGGGTGACAATCAAACCTTTGCGCCGACCGACGTCATCGATGTACGCGCCGAGCACGATAGCCCCCAGCGGACGCATCAAAAAGCCTGCGCCGAACACTGCGAAAGTCATCATCAGGGATGCGAACTCACTGCTCGCCGGAAAGAACACCGCCGCGATCTGCGTGGCGTAGAAACCGAACAGAAAGAAGTCGAACTGTTCGAGGAAGTTACCCGAGGTCACCCGGAAAATGGCGCCGGCCCGTGAGCCGCCGTGTGGGATTGAGGCTGTCATAGAAAAGTACTCCACCGCTTTTATGACGTGCGCGACGGGGAGGCGGCGCACGGTTTTTATTGGGGCGGATAGTGGCGCGCAGGGATCGATTTGTTAATTGCATTGTTGGCATGGATTGATGCGCTATGCAGATCAATGGCGTGCTATGGCAGCTGTTTTGGCGTCGCTGCCAGTACGGTTCTGGCTACCATCGAGTCTTGCGCTGGTGCGGCGATGTTCACAAAAGTCCCGTCCCAGTCAGGGTCTATCCTGCGAATGCGTTCACGCAGATCCGGATGGCCCGAGAGCAGAAGAGAGCTGGAAGTGCCAGGGCCGAAAAACAGGTGGCTGAACTCGGCGGCACGGGCGGCCTTGAGGGTCGAGCCCATTTTGTATCCGCCGATTTTCTTCAGTGCCCCGGCGATACTGTCGGGGTTGCGGGTGTATTGCACGGCCGTCGCATCGGCCAGGAACTCGCGTTGCCGGCTGACTGCAGCCTTGATCAGGTTGCCGAAGAACGTCCCGGAGAATCCGACAATACACAGCGCAGTGCCAAACATGCTGACCAGAATGGTCGGCTGCTTACGATTGGCAGATGAGTGTGGTGTGTCCTCAAGACCGCGCAAAAGATGGTTTCCCGCCAACCCGATCACCATGATCCCGTGAACGATCGCGACCAGTTGGGTGTTCAGGCGCATGTCGCCGTTATAGATGTGGCTGAATTCGTGGGCGATCACGCCTTGCAGTTCATCGCGTGACAACAGGCTTATCGCACCTTGAGTGACGCCGATCACTGCATCCTGAGGAGCGAGGCCAGCAGCAAATGCATTGATGCCCAGATCTGGCAGCAGATACACGGGAGGGACTGCGGTGCCAGACGCCAACGCCATTTCCTCCACCACGTTGACCAGGCGGCGCTCTTCCAGAGTCCGCGCGTCATGGTTGATCAGACGACCAGCCAAACGGCGCGCGACCACTTTGCCGCCCCCTTTCAGTTCGACGTATTTGGCCAGCCCGCCGAGCAACACAACAGCCGTTACCAGTGCCGCGACGGTCGCGAAAAACTGCCAGTTCGACGCCATGTTCTCCAGCGTTTTGCCGTATGAGAACGGCAGAATCAGGAGCATGCAAAACACAAGAATCAGGCTGAGTACGGCGAGAAACATCAAGATCACGAGCTGCACCGAGCGACGTTTGGCCCGGCACTGTTGTTCAAAGAAATTCATCTGGCCATCCGTGGACGTGGAGTCTGAATCAATCCGCCGTTGCCGCCATCTGATCTGACACCGGTTTGCCCGCTGCGGCAGCCGTCGTAAAACTCCCGTCCCACTGCGGATCGATCCGACGAATCCGCACGCTCAGATCAGGGTGGGTCGCAAACATCCGGCTCAGCAAACCTGAGCCGCCGGTACTGAAAAACAAATGGCTGAACTCGGCGGCACGGGGCGAGCTGATCACCGAGCCTTGTGCATGGGCGCCGATTTTTTTCAGGGCACCGACAATGCTTTGCGGATTGCGCGTGTATTGCACCGCGCTGGCATCGGCGAGGAATTCACGCTGGCGACTGACAGCCGCCTTGATCAAATTGCCATAGAGATTTCCGATAAATCCGGCCACGCACAGTGCGGCACCGAGCGCAAAAACCACCAGCATCAATCGCACGTCGCGTTTGTCGCGTTTGAGCAGGCTGGCCAGTATGTAAGTGCCGGCCAGCCCCAGCACCAAAAGGCCGTGCACCACCGCCACCAGTTGCGTGTTGAGGCGCATGTCCCCGTTGAAGATGTGGCTGAATTCGTGGGCGATCACCCCTTGCAGTTCTTCTCGGGTCAGTAGTTTCACTGCGCCACGGGTCACACCAATGGCCGCGTCCTCCGGTGTAAACCCGGCCGCGAAGGCATTGATGCTTTCGTCGGGTAACAGATACACCGCTGGTATGCAGGTGCCGGAGGCAATAGCCATTTCTTCGACGAC
Organism: Pseudomonas sp. GW456-12-1-14-TSB6; assembly: GCF_059424205.1. NCBI lineage: Bacteria > Pseudomonadati > Pseudomonadota > Gammaproteobacteria > Pseudomonadales > Pseudomonadaceae > Pseudomonas > Pseudomonas sp. GW456-12-1-14-TSB6. The sequence goes on along the minus strand of NZ_JBWKZE010000008.1, from coordinate 154,726 downwards.
GTTCATCAACCGCTGCTCGTCCAGGGTTCGCACATTGCCATTGAGCAGGCGGCCAGCCAGTTTCTCCGCGACGACTTTGCCGCCCGCGCGCAGTTGCCGATATTTGAGCAGACCGCCAATCACCACGATGCTGCTGATGAACGATGCGATAACGGCCATTGCCAGAAACGCATCCGTCAGCGTGCCGGTCCCGCTCAGGTAATCCTCAAAACCATTGAAGACGAAGGGCAGGCTGGTCATCCCGATCAGCATGACAATCGCCAGAATCATCATGCACACCAGCCGTTGCGTCTGGTTTCGGGCCTGGGTCTGTCGTTCAAAAAAATTCATCGGGCCATCCATGGAGAGAAGAAGTCAGAAAGAAACGTTGGGCGCGGTCTTGATGGCCAGCGTATCGGCGAACTTCAGCGGAACCGCATCCTCGCGATGGCCAAAACTGGCCGCCAGCAGCACCGCCGGAAAGCTCTGCTTGAGCGTGTTGTAGGCCATCACCGCATCGTTGAACGCCTGCCGCGCGAAACTCACCTTGTTTTCGGTGCTGCTCAGCTCTTCGCTCAGTTGTTGCATGTTCTGCGAGGCCTTGAGTTCCGGATAAGCCTCCAGCGTCAGGTTCAAGCGACCCACCGCGCTGCTGAGTGCGCTGTCCGCCAGCCCCAATTGCGCGATGTTCTGAGCGCTGCCCGGTTTCGCCTGTGCAGCCTCAAGACCGGCCAAGGCGGCATTGCGCGCGGCGATCACCGCTTCAAGGGTTTCGCGCTCATGGGCCAGATAGCCCTTGGCGATGCTGACCAGATTGGGGATCAGGTCATAGCGGCGTTTGAGCTGCACTTCGACCTGAGCAAATGCGTTCTTGATCTCGTTGCGCCGGGCAACAAGTTTGTTGAAAAGACTGACAGCGTAGAGCCCCAGCAGCGCCAGCAACACCAGATTGACGATGAGATAGATTTTCACGGTGATGTCCTTATTCACTCGGCAGGGGCGCGCGATCTTATCGCAAATGGATGCCGTTGACTGTATTGGCCCGGTGGCGGGTTAGCCCGGATCGCGTTCCGGAGCGTGGCTACAATCTCAACTTCCATCAATAAACAAGGAATGATTCCGGAACCCCGCAGTCGGAGTTCAGGTATCACACATCTGAAGGAGGTTCACCGATGAACAACAAGACCCTAATCGCCAGCCTGGCCCTAGTCGCCGGCATCGCCGGGATCAGCCCCCTCGTTCAAGCGGCGCAAACCTCGAACGACACTGTCGAGCAATCACCGACGGGCAACCGCGAACTGAACGTCAACGACCGCGCCCCGGATATCTACCAGCGCAGCGAAAAAGCCATCAAAAACTGGAAACAGAAAGGCCTCAAGCAGCCGGAACCGCAAGCGCAGTGGGTGCAGATCAATGACAAGTACGTGATGGTGATGATTACCAACGGGACGATTGTGGCGATTCAGCCGGTGGAGAAATAGCCTCGGGCTCAATCAGCCCGGCCATGACTCAGCGCTTGCCCGCCGCCCAATCGATACTGATTATTCCCGCTGCGCTTGGCCTGATACATCGCCAGATCCGCAATGTGCAGCAAGCGATCCATGGTCGGTGCGTGGTCGGGGAACACGGCGACGCCGAGGCTGGTGCCGATGTGGCGTTGTTCGTTGCCGATGGGAGTCGGCGGGGACAGTTCGATGAAGATTTTCTGGCAGATGCTGCGCGCTTCGTCCTGCAGGTTCAGGCCGGGGGCGAGGCCTTGCAGGATGACCACGAATTCGTCGCCGCCGATCCGCGCGACGGTGTCGCTGACCCGCAGGATGCGTTTCAGGCGCGTAGCGGTGGTGATCAGAACGCGGTCGCCGGCGGCGTGACCGTAGCGGTCGTTGATCGCTTTGAAGCCGTTGAGATCGATGAACACCAGCGCCACCCGCGTTTCGGTCACGCGGGCATGTTCCAGTGCTTCCGATAGCCGTTCCTCCAGCACCAGCCGATTCGGCAGGCCGGTCAACGGGTCGAAGTGAGCCAAGTGCTGGAGGTAGCTGGCCGAGGCCTTTTCTTCGGTGATGTCGCGTACCACACCCATCATCTTGATAACCGCGTCGTGATCGTTGCGCACCACGTTACCGGTTTCCCGCAGCCAGCGAATCGTGCCGTCGGGCCAGACCACGCGGTATTCCTCATCATGGTTTTCACCGGTCTTCAGGCACCGCAATTCCCCGGCGCGCACCCGGGCGCGGTCGTCGGGGTGTACGCAGGAGCAGAACAGGGCGTAGGAGGGTGTCACTTCGCCGATCTTGAAGCCGAACATGCCGAATATTGCGTCCGACCAGTAGAGCCGGTCAGTGTCGACTTCCCAGTCCCACGTGCCGATCCGGGCGAAATACTGGCTGCGCTTGAAGCGGTCGGCATCGCCATCCTGACGTATGTTCTGGCCCTCGGCGGCGCGGGTGAGCAATTCGCGATACTCGGCGATTTGCTGACGAAGCTCGCGCACTCGGCGGATCAGAACGGCGATCACGACCAACAGCACAACGACAATGGCGAAGCTGATCCAGAGTTGAGTCATTCAAGCGTCGCTGACATGGCGTATCGATCCGGGAGTGATGGCGCGTCGCTATCTTAATTCACGGCCAACGCCGGAAACAGCGGCAACCTTGGGTCAAACGGTTGCCAATGGCCGGTATTTCTGGGAAAACGGCGGCCAGCGGAACAATAGAGCGAATGTTATGAATGATGAACTGCAGATAATCGATCTTCAGCCCGGAGACGGAAAAGCCGCCGTCAAAGGCGCGTTGATCACCACCCAATACACCGGTTGGCTGGAAGACGGCACCGAATTCGATTCGTCCTGGAGCCGGGGCAAGCCGTTTCAGTGCGTGATCGGCACGGGGCGGGTCATCAAGGGTTGGGATCAAGGGATCATGGGCATGCAGGTGGGCGGCAAGCGCAAACTGCTGGTGCCGGCCCATCTGGGTTACGGCGAGCGGACGATGGGCAAGATTCCGCCGAATTCGAATTTGGTGTTCGAGATTGAGTTGCTTGAGGTTTTGACGCGGGAGGATTGATTGCCCGTTTCATCGCTGAAGTCATAAAAACCCGCTGCCTCCCTTCACGGAGGCAGCGGGTTTTTTCTTGCCTTATGCCCCAGGTGTTACGCAGCCATCGCCATCTCATCCAGCGTCGCGGCAACCGTGCCGGTCAGGCTTGGGAATCTGCGTTTTACGCTGGTGAGTGCCGGCAGCAGGCGGCTGCGGTCCAGTTCGCCATGGTCACGGGTGAGTTGGGTGAGTGCGGTGAGTGCGGCGCTGACGATGGATTTCCGTTCGCTCTCGAGCAGTAGCAAACAGGCTTTCTGGGCCCATTGGCTGTCTTTCTCGTTGAGGCCGATGGAGATCAGGGCGGCGACGATGTGTGCATCGGATTTGCTTTCCATGGGTGTTCCTCAGGTCGTGGCATCGAGAGTGTCCAGCGCCCGGTTCACAGCCAGTTCGCCACACATCACCACTTGGGCGATGCCCAGCACGGTGCTGCGGTAGGGCGGGTCCAGCAGCGCGGCGAAGTCGCTGAGCATCACGCTGGCCGAAGTCATCGATTCGCAGGCGTGGGCCAGCAGGGCATGCTGATCCAGGTCGGGGGCGACGAGGAACATGCGGCCGGGGCAGTGTTGTTTCGGGGCGGTGGGTTTCAGGTAATGGTCGAGGGCGCGCTCGGCGGCTTCGTGGAGTTTTCTGGAATCGGCGGAGGCGTAGGGCGAGGCCGGATCGGATTCGCTGGGTTTGTCTGTTTCGGGTGGATCGGGGACGTATTTGAACATTCGGGAAAGCCTCAAAGTGATGCCGACACCACCTCGCGACTAAACGAAAAGGTGGCAGCTGTACGCAGGTTAGTCGACCGGCGACTTCCCAAAACCGGCGCACCCGAGGGTGCCCTGCACACAGCCGCCATAGAGTGCAGATGAAGGTCACCTGACTGTCTGGAGCACATGTAAAGTTTTGAGAAATCATCGAGCGACTAAACCCGATCACTGACCATTCAGTGACGCGGACCAAGTTACTGACGCCCTCAAAACCGCACAAGCCGGCGGATTCTGGCGTAGTTGTAGGCAAAGGCGCAAGGCGATGTAGCCTCGCGGATGAGGGCAAAATGATGCTTCATTTGTCAGGCTTTATGGCTCACGTAAAAGGTCGCCGTCGGCCTGTGAAGCGTGTTTGCTTGTGAACATCCTCTTTGTGATACCGAATATTTAATAAGCCACTTTGAGCTTGATTTATATCGGTTTCGATATAGCCTGCGTGGCACGTTCAAATGCCAGGAACAGGTGAAACATGAAGGATCATCAAAACCCACCCCAACGTTTCTCAAACATCTGGGACGCACTGGAAGACACGCCGCATGAAGCGGCCAACATGCGTCTGCGGGCGAAACTGATGCGCACGCTTTGTGAAACGATTCGTGCGTGGGAGCTTCCGCAGAAAGAGGCGGCCAAGCGTCTTGGCATCACTCAGCCGCGTCTCAACGACGTACTCAACGGCAAAATCGACAAGTTCTCGCTGGATGCGCTGGTCAACCTGTCGGCCGCCGCAAAACTGGAAGTAGACCTCTGTTTCCAGTTGCCTGCATCCCTGGAATGGGCCACCTGATCCTTGATTGCAGCGATGCTTAAGTCTGCATCTCGCTGAACATCGGAATTCGTCCATTCAGCGAAGGCCGGTAGTGCCACGCGAGTCTTCCCGGATCAATGTCGCGGGCGAGAATTTCAGTGAGCGTGGCGCTGGCGATCATCATCGCCAGCATCTGTCCGGGACATTGATGCCGACCGCTGCCGAACGTGAAGCTGCGTCGGTTCGGGCGATCCACCATAAAGCGATCCGGGTTTTCATTCAGTGCCGGGTCACGATTGGCTGAGGCCAGCAGCACCAGAATCACGTCGCCGGCTTCCAGCCGCACGCCGTCGATTTCGCAGCTGTTCGCCACAAATCGACGGGTGTTCTGTACCGAAGGATCGAAGCGCTGGACTTCAGCCAGCAACGAATCCACTGACGCCACGCGTAATTCAGGCTGACGCTGCAACGCCACCAGCGCATTACCGATAAGCCCGGCAGTGGCCTCGAACGTCTGTGAACAGAGGCCGATCAGGTTGGCGAGCAGCACGTCTTCATCGCCGACAAACCGCTGGCGAATGTCGGCGAGAAACGGGTTCGGATCCGCTAACATTTCAATGAAATACCCGCGCAATTGCTCCGCCGCCCGATGGGCCGCCGCCAGTTGCAGGTCATTGCTCAGCGGCGACAGGCACGCCGCGAAATCCGCCGTCAGTTCACTGATGACCCGCGCCTGCGCCGGGGTGAAACCGAGCAGCGACGCAACCACGCACACCGGGCCACGAAACATTGCTTTATAGAGGCCGTCGGCATCGTTCGTGATCAACCGCGCGGACACCAGAGCGCTGACTTCTTCCCGATCAATCAATCCCAGCGGCGGCTCGATGGCCGAACGCGGGCAGCGTTGAGCCTCGCCGTCGTTCATGCGCATCAACTGGCCGAACACCTCGCCCGCCAAGTTATCGGCAATCGCCTTGGGCACCGGCTCCTGCACCGGACGCACCCGGCAATCCGGATGCGCCAGCACCGCGCAAACCGCCCGGGCGCTGCTGGCGACCCACAGTTTCAGTCCGTGATGAAAGGTCAGCCCGCCCGCCGCGCGCAGTTCGGCGTAGTAGAGGTAGGGATCGGCGTGAGTCGCCGCGATGATCGGGTCCATGGATCGCAACCTTGTCGGTGGGGAAAGTGTTGCTACTATCTCCAGTCCTTGAGGGCGATGATTCGTCCGGGAGCGAAATATGCACGCCAGAAAAGCAGTACAAGATTCGGCTTAACGATGTAGGCACTTTTCCGAAGAGTAAGAGGGATTCATGTCATGTGCAGGTTCCCCTTCCATGAGTCGGAGAGAAGGGGAAAGAGGGGGGTAGCCAAGCTAAGCGACTGGCAAAGGATCGCTTAATAGGGTGCCCGCTGGGCCTGTGGTTATGGTGTACGAAACCTTACTTCCGATTTTGAATGAGTTGGGATTATTCACCCGAAATGATGTAGAGCTGCCTCCATCATCGGGTTTGACGGATATAAAGAATTCATTGCCGTTGGTAAAACTCTTCTCGACTGTTCCGGTTTTACGCGTAGTGACGATTGGTGTAGACATGTCCTGTTTCCTCCCATCGCTGAAATCATTAAAAGGTGTGTGGAGTTGCTATTACAGGAAAGGCTTTTTGAAGATTCTTTTCTACTGTCATTTCTGTCAGGTTTTGCCACCGTTCATCGTTTTCCAACGCCTGCATGGATTTGATCCTCAAGCCCCAAAATTGGGATGCGTGGAGGACTGCTAACATTTCCAGTCCTTGAGGGCGATGATTCGTCCGGGAGCGAAATATGCACGCAGAACATCAAGACATCGGCGTCTCGCAAGTGGCCGCCGCCATCGCGGAACCGGCGCGGACCAAAATGCTGTGCTCGCTGATGGACGGCCACGCCCGCACCGCCACGGAGCTGGCGACCCTCGCCGACGTCAGCGCCTCGACCGCCAGCGCGCACCTGGCCAAGCTCAAGGACCTGGCCTTGGTGCGCCTGCATGTGCAGGGCCGTCACCGTTATTACAGCCTCGCCGACAAGCGCGTGGCCCAGGCGCTGGAAGCGCTGATGGTGATCGGCCAAAACCCCGCGCCGACCTTCAAACCGCATACGCCGGATCGCCTGCAATTTGCCCGCACCTGCTACGACCATATGGCCGGGACGCTGGCGGTGTTGCTGCATGACCGCTTGCTTGAGGCGGGATGGCTGGTGGAAACCGATGAACAGGTTTATCGCCTCAATGAAAGCGGGGAGGCGTTTTTTGAAGGGCTGGGCATTGAGGTCAAGGATCTGTCGACGATGCGCCGCCGCTTTGCCTGCCCGTGCCTCGACTGGAGCATGCGTCGGCCGCATCTGAGCGGTTCGCTCGGGGCCGCGTTGTTGCAGGCCGCGTTGAAGCGCAAATGGGTGACGCAGGATCTGGACAGTCGGGCGCTCACTTTGACGGTGCAGGGGCGCCGGGAACTGGCGTCGCGCTGGGGACTGGTTTTGCCTGGGTCCGGGCGGGAATCGTCAGGTCGCCAACTGACTGACTCCCCGCCCAGATCGGTGCATGCGCGTTAGCTTAGGGTGTATCCGCTATCGACCACCCAATCCTGCCCGACGACGCCGCGTGCGCCATTGCCCAACTGAAAAAGAATGACGTCGGCCACTGCCGCAGGTTCCAGGAATTGTCCGCCCAATAGCCGTTTGTTGACGCCCTGGGCCACGTCCCCGAGCGCTTCGTCGCTCAAGCCCAGTGTCGACCAGATCGGCGTTGCGGTCGGGCCGGGGGAGACGCAATTGATGCGCACGCCATGGGGTGCCAGCTCGACCGCAAGGGTTCGGGCATGGGCGATCAACGCCGCTTTTGATGCGATGTAGGCGGCCAGTCCCGCGAAACTGATTTGGGCCAGAAAAGTACCGATGAACACCACCGAAGCGCTGTCTGCGAGGTGCGGGCGCAGGACGGCCAACGTGTTCAGGGCACCTGCGCCGTTCACCGCCCATTGGCGATCAAACGCCGAGCTGTCGAGCCCGTCGGCGAGTTCTGCGATACCGGCATTGGGCACCACGAAGCTCACCGGGCCCAGACTCGCAGCCTGCTCGGCCAAGGAGGCAAGGTCAGAGGCTTGAGTGACATCGCCGGGATGCCAGACCAGTTGGTGGGGATACCGTTCAAGCAGTTCGGCCAGTGCGCCGAGTTTTCGCGACATGGCCAATACGCGCGCGCCTTGATCCAGCAGACGCTCGGTAGCGGCCAGGCCTATGCCCGAACTGGCACCGGTGAGGACGGCAAGCTTGCCCTGAAAAACATGATCCATGTTCGACTCCCGTTTTTGGTCTTCAGCCAAATGGCTACGGGGGAGCAGTCAATTTTCGGGCCATGCCGGACAGCCTTTGATATCAAGGGTTGCGCAGGGTTGGTAGTCATTATGACTCTTTTGGAATCGAGTCAATCTGACTGCCTTTGAGTCAAATTGACCTGACTCCTGCGGCGCGACATTCCGACGAAGAGCGGTATTGCGCCTTGTGTGAGCCAATCGCTCTCTATACTGTATATGCGAACAGTATTGAGTCCGTGCCATGCAAATCATCGACAAGCTCAGCATCCTCGCCGACGCCGCCAAGTACGACGCCTCCTGCGCCAGCAGTGGCGCGCCCAAGCGCAGTTCCGAGGGCAAGAGCGGGCTGGGCTCGACCGATGGCATGGGCATCTGCCACAGCTACACGCCGGACGGGCGTTGTGTGTCGCTGCTCAAGATTCTGCTGACCAACTTCTGTCTCTACGACTGCCAATACTGCGTCAACCGGCGCTCCAGCGACGTACCGCGTGCGCGTTTCACGCCCGAGGAAGTGGTGACGCTGACGCTGGATTTCTACCGGCGCAACTGCGTCAGCGGGTTGTTCCTCAGCTCGGGGATCATTCGCTCGGCGGACTACACCATGGAGCAACTGGTGCGCGTCGCGAAGCTGTTGCGCGAAGAGCATGAGTTCCGTGGCTACATTCATCTCAAGACCATCCCTGACGCGGATCCCGCGCTGATCGAAGAGGCCGGGCGTTATGCCGACCGCTTGAGCGTCAACATCGAATTGCCCACCGATGCCAGCCTGCAAACCCTGGCGCCGGAGAAGCACATCGGTTCGATCAAGCAGGCGATGAATACCATCTACACCGGCGTGCAGACCGTGCTCAACGAACCCCGCGCACCAAAGTTCGCCCCGGCCGGGCAGAGCACGCAGATGATCGTCGGTGCCGATGACACCGACGACAGCACCATCCTGCACAGCGCTCAAGCTTTGTATGGCAACTTCCGTCTGCGCCGGGTCTATTACTCGGCGTTCAGCCCGATTCCCGACAGTCCGAAAAGCGTGCCGTTGGCCGCACCGCCGCTGATGCGCGAGCACCGCTTGTATCAGGCGGATTTCCTGTTGCGCGGTTATGGCTATACCGCCGGTGAGTTGCTCACGGGGCCGGGCAATCTGGCGTTGGACATCGACCCGAAACTGGCCTGGGCGCTACAGAATCGCGAGGTATTCCCGCTGGATCTCAATCGTGCCGAACCGGCGTTGATTTCACGCATTCCCGGCATCGGCTTGCGCACCACCGAACGTCTGGTGGAACTGCGTCGGCAGCGGCGCATTCGCTACGAAGACGTGGCGCGCATGCGCTGTGTGCTGGCCAAGGCCAAACCGTTCATCATCACCAGCGATTACCACCCGCAGCAGGCAGAAGTCACCAGCCAGATGCTCTATCAGCAGTTGCGCGACCGGCCGATGCCGCAGCAGATGGGGCTGTGGGGATGATCAACCTCGATTGCGACGACCTGTTCGGCACTTGGCGTCAGCAGGCGCGCTGGCTGCTCAGCCATGAAATCGACCCGAGTCTGGTGAGCTGGGCGTCGGAAGGGGTGAGTGATCTGTTTGCCAGTGACGTGTCGGTGCCCGAGGGGCAGGGGCCATTTCAGGCGCGTATTCCGCGTGCGTTGCTCGACACTCTGGAACAGGCGTCACGCTACCGTGGCGATCAACGCTGGAGTCTGTTGTATGAAGTGCTGTGGCGGGTTAGCCATGGTGATCGCACGGCAATGATGGCCGGCGACAAATTGGGCAGCGAGTTACAGCGGCGGATCAAGCAGGTGCAGCGCGAAGCCCATCATCTGCATGCGTTCGTGCGCTTCATCGAGCGCCCGCCAGAGCTGCCGGGCCCGCAATACGTCGCATGGCACGAACCGGCCCATGACATGCTGCACAGCGCCAGCGAACACTTCATCGGGCGCATGGGCCGGCATCGCTGGCTGATCGCCACGCCCCGCGATGGGGTTTATTACGATGGTGAACAACTGATCCATGAACGTCAGTGTCCGCTGGAGTGGCAGCAACTGGCGCAGAACGTCGATGATCCCCACGGGGACTTATGGCTGACGTACTACAGCCATATCTTCAATCCGGCGCGTTTGAACGAGAAAGTCATGCAGGGGCATTTGCCGACGCGGTTCTGGAAGAACCTGCCGGAAGGAGAGCTGATTCCCGGATTGATTACCCAGGCGCGAATGGGCAAGCAGCAGAACGGACAGGCGAGCGGGATTGCCGGTCGCGCGGGCAAGCGGATTGCCATGAAGGCCACCGAGCCAAACGAATAAAAAAGCCCCCATCGATCACTCGATGGGGGCTTTTGTGCATCTGGCCGTCAGATCAAACCTTGACGATCCAGCCTGCTGGCGCTTCAACGTCGCCGGTCTGCACGCCGGTCAGCTCTTTGTAGAGCTTCTGGGTGACCGGGCCGACTTCGGTTTCGCTGTGGAAGACGTGCAGGTGGTCGTTGTAGCTGATGCCGCCGATCGGGGTGATCACCGCAGCAGTACCGCAAGCACCGGCCTCTTTGAAGTCCGACAGCTTGTCGATGAACACGTCGCCTTCGACCACTTCCAGGCCCAGACGGGACTTGGCCAGTTCGATCAGCGACAGACGGGTGATGCCTGGCAGTACTGACGGCGAGTTCGGGGTCACGAACTTGTTGTCGTGGGTGATCCCGAAGAAGTTGGCCGAACCGACTTCTTCGATCTTCTTGTGGGTCAGCGGATCCAGGTAGATGGCGTCAGCGAAGTGCGCTTTCTTGGCCTGGGAACCCGGCATCAGGCTGGCGGCGTAGTTGCCACCGACCTTGGCGGCACCGGTGCCTTGTGGCGCGGCGCGGTCGAAGGTGGAGATCTGGAAGTTGTGCGGGGTCAAGCCGCCCTTGAAGTAGGCGCCAACCGGAATGCAGAAGATCGAGAAGATGAATTCGGGTGCGGTACGCACGCCGATGTTGTCACCCACGCCGATCACGAACGGACGCAGGTACAGCGCGCCGCCGGTGCCGTAAGGCGGGATGAAGCGCTCGTTGGCGCGAACCACTTGCTTGCACGCTTCGATGAACTGCTCGGTGGACACATGCGGCATCAGCAGGCGGGCGCAGCTGCGTTGCATGCGCGCGGCGTTCTGGTCTGGACGGAACAGGTTGATCGAGCCGTCCTTGCAACGATAGGCCTTCAGGCCTTCGAAGCATTGCTGGCCATAGTGAAGGGCAGTGGAGCCTTCGCTGATGTGCAGCACGTTGTCTTCGGTCAGGGTGCCTTTGTCCCACTCGCCGTTGCGAAAGTACGACAGATAGCGTTTGTCGGTCTTGATGTAGTCAAAACCCAGCTTGTCCCAGTTGATGCTTTCGTTACCCATGACACCCTCTATCACTGAACAACCGCCGAAGCGGTTCAAGGCTTCTGACGTTTTTTTGGATGGGCACAACAATACTTCATTCTTGAGCGGTTTCGCAGCCCGAAATCTCTGCCTTTGATCGTTCCCACGCTCTGCGTGGGAATGCAGTCCGGGACGCTCTGCGTCCCAACAGCCGAACGCGGAGCGTCCGTGGAGGCATTCCCACGCGGAGCGTGGGAACGATCTGCGACCGAGAGTTACAGGTGCAACGCGTGCCCAAGCGCACGCAACGCCGCTTCCTGCACCGCTTCACCCAGGGTCGGGTGCGCATGGATGGTGCCGCCGATGTCTTCCAGTCGCGCACCCATTTCCAGACTTTGGGCGAACGCGGTCGACAGCTCCGAGACCCCGACACCGACCGCCTGCCAGCCGACAATCACATGATTGTCCCGACGAGCGACCACCCGCACGAAGCCGGTTTTCGATTCCAGGGTCATCGCCCGGCCATTGGCCGCAAACGGGAAGTTCGACACGATGCAGTCCAGTCCTGCCGCTTTGGCCTCGTCCGGGGTCTTGCCGACCACCACCAGTTCAGGGTCGGTAAAGCACACGGCGGCGATGGCGGTTGGGTTGAACTCGCGGGTCTTGCCGCTGATCAGCTCGGCGACCATCTCGCCCTGAGCCATGGCGCGGTGGGCCAGCATCGGCTCGCCGCTCAGGTCGCCAATGGCGTAGACGTTGCGCATGCTGGTCTGGCAACGGCTGTCGATCTTGATCGCCGAGCCGTTCATGTCCAGGTTCAGCGCTTCAAGGTTCCAGCCCTGAGTATTGGGTTTGCGACCGACAGCCACCAGCACCTGATCGGTTTCAAGGTTCAGGGTGTCGCCGTTCGGATCACGCACCTGCAACGTACCGTCGAAGCCCAGTACGCTGTGTTTCAAATACAGCTTTACGCCGAGTTGCTTCAGCGCGTCGTGCACCGGTTGGGTCAGTTCGGCGTCGTAGGCCGGCAGAATGCGATCCTGCGCCTCTACCACGCTGACCTCGGCACCGAGCTTGCGATAGGCAATGCCCAGCTCCAGGCCGATGTAACCTCCGCCGACCACGATCAAGCGTTTCGGAACCGACTTCGGTGCCAGCGCTTCGGTGGACGAAATGATCGGCCCGCCAATCGGCAGGATCGGCAGGTTGACGCTTTTCGATCCGGTGGCCAGCACCAGATGCTCGCACTGGATGCGGGTGTCGCCGACTTCCACGGTCTTGCCGTCGATGACCTTGGCCCAGCCATTGACGACCTGAACCTTGTTCTTCTTTAGCAACGCGGCGACGCCGGTGGTCAGGCGATCAACGATGCCGTCCTTCCATTCGACGCTCTTGGTGATGTCGAGGGTCGGCGCCGAAACGCTGATGCCCAGTGCCGAATGCTGGTTGTGATGTTGAGTCTGGTGAAACTGCTCGGCCACATGGATCAGCGCTTTCGACGGAATGCAGCCGATGTTCAGGCAGGTGCCGCCCAGCGATTCGCCCTCGACCAGAATGGTCGAAATGCCCAGTTGCCCGGCACGAATGGCCGTCACGTAACCGCCGGGGCCGCCACCAATGATCAGCAGCGTGGTGTTCAGAGATTGCATGCCATCACTCCACAAACAGGGTCGCGGGTTGTTCGAGCAAGCCACGAATGGCCTGGATGAAGAGCGCCGCGTCCATACCGTCGACCACGCGGTGATCGAAGGAGCTGGAGAGGTTCATCATCTTGCGGATCACCACTTGGCCTTTGACGACCATCGGACGTTCGACGATTTTGTTCACGCCGACGATGGCCACTTCCGGCAGGTTCAGCACCGGGGTACTGACGATGCCGCCAAGGGCGCCGAGGCTGGTCAGGGTGATGGTCGAGCCGGACAGCTCATCGCGGCTCGCCTTGCCGTTGCGTGCAGCGGTGGCCAGGCGGGAGATTTCCGCCGCACTGTCCCACAGGCTGCGCGCTTCTGCGTGACGCACGACCGGCACCATCAGGCCGACATCGCTTTGCGTAGCGACGCCGACATGCACCGCGCCGAGGCGGGTGATGACCTGGGCTTCGTCGTCGTAGCGGGCGTTCATCTGCGGGAAGTCGCGCAGGGCAACGACCAGTGCGCGCACCAGGAACGGCAGCAAGGTCAACTTGCCACGGCTGGCACCGTGTTTTTCGTTCAGATGGGCACGCAGTTCTTCAATTGCGGTGACGTCGATTTCTTCGACATAACTGAAGTGCGCAGCGCGCTGAGTCGCGTCCTGCATGCGCTGGGCAATCTTGCGGCGCATGCCGATCACTTGAATCTGTTCTTCGTCGTTACGTTGGGCGTACGCGGCGGCGACCGGCGCCGAAGCGTTCGACTGACCTTGTGCCAGATAGGCCTCGAGGTCTTCGTGCAATACGCGACCGGCTGGGCCGGAGCCGCGCACCAGACGCAATTGAATGCCCAGGTCCAACGCATGTTTGCGCACGGCCGGCGAAGCCAGCGGACGCTCATCAGCTTCGCGAGCGACCACCGCGCCCTGGCAAACCGGAGCCGTACGCGGCGCGGCGGGTTTGCTTTCAACGACAGCTTCAACTTTGGGTGCGACTGGCGTTTCTTTCGCCGTAACTGGCGCCGGTTTGTCCGACTCCTTCAGATTGCCGGCGCCCTCGACCTCGATGCTGATCAGCACACTGCCGACCGCCATCACTTCACCCGGCTGACCGCCCAGCGCAATCACCTTGCCATGGACTGGCGAGGGAATATCGACCATCGCCTTGTCGGTCATCACATCCGCCAGCACCTGATCTTCAACGACCAGATCACCAACCTTGACGTGCCACTGCGACAGTTCTACTTCTGCGATGCCTTCGCCGATGTCCGGCATCTTGATAACGTGCGTGCCCATTCAGACCTCCATGACCCGTTTCAGCGCCGCGCCCACTCGGGACGGCCCAGGGAAATACGCCCACTCCTGCGCGTGCGGGTAGGGGGTGTCCCAACCGGTGACGCGTTCGATCGGCGCTTCCAGGTGGTGGAAGCAATGCTCTTGCACCAGCGACACCAGTTCGGCGCCGAAACCACAGGTGCGGGTGGCTTCGTGAACGACCACGCAACGGCCGGTTTTCTTCACGGATTTGACGATGGTTTCCAGGTCCAGCGGCCACAGGCTGCGCAGGTCGATGACTTCAGCGTCAACACCGCTTTCTTCAGCCGCAACTTGCGATACGTAAACGGTGGTGCCGTAGGTCAGCACGGTCACGTCCTTGCCCGGACGGGTGATGGCGGCCACGTCCAGCGGCACGGTGTAGTAACCGTCCGGCACCTGGGCTTGCGGGTGTTTCGACCACGGGGTTACCGGGCGGTCGTGGTGGCCGTCGAACGGGCCGTTATAAAGGCGTTTTGGCTCGAGGAAGATCACCGGGTCATCGTTTTCGATGGAGGCGATCAGCAGGCCTTTGGCGTCATACGGGTTGGACGGCATGACGGTGCGCAGACCGCAGACCTGAGTGAACATCGCCTCGATGCTCTGGCTGTGGGTCTGGCCGCCGTAGATGCCGCCGCCGCAAGGCATGCGCAGGGTCATCGGGGCGGTGAACTCGCCGGCCGAGCGATAACGCAGACGGGCGGCTTCGGAAATGATCTGGTCGGACGCCGGGTACACGTAGTCGGCGAACTGAATCTCGGCCACCGGGCGCAAGCCATAAGCGCCCATGCCCACCGCGACACCGACGATGCCGCTCTCGGAGATCGGCGCGTCGAACACCCGCGAGGTGCCGTACTTGGTCTGCAAGCCTTCGGTGCAACGGAACACACCGCCGAAATAGCCGACGTCCTGGCCGAACACCACCACATTGTCGTCACGCTCAAGCATCACATCCATGGCCGAGCGCAGCGCCTGGATCATGGTCATGGTGGTCGTGGTCATGGCGGTTTCCAACTGAATATTGTTGTTGTGATCGTTCATATCAGATCCCCAACTGCTGACGCTGGCGCTTCAAGTGCTCCGGCATCTCTTTGTAGACGTCTTCGAACATGGTCGCGGCGCTTGGAATCTGGCCACCGGCGAGGGTGCCGTACTGTTCGGCCTGTTTCTGTGCGGCGATCACTTCGGCTTCGAGCTCGGCGCTGACGGCGGCGTGCTCCTCTTCCGACCAGTGGCCGACCTTGATCAGGTGCTGTTTCAGGCGGGCAATCGGGTCGCCCAGCGGGAAGTGGCTCCAGTCGTCGGCGGGACGGTATTTGGACGGATCGTCGGAGGTCGAGTGCGGGCCGGCGCGGTAGGTGACCCATTCGATCATGGTCGGGCCGAGGCCGCGGCGCGCGCGTTCGGCAGCCCAGGCGGAGGCTGCGTAGACCGCGTAGAAATCGTTGCCATCCACCCGCAGCGAGGCGATGCCGCAACCGACGCCGCGTCCGGCGAAGGTGGTGGCTTCACCACCGGCGATGGCCTGGAAGGTCGAAATCGCCCACTGGTTGTTGACCACGTTGAGGATCACTGGCGCACGGTAAACGTGGGCGAAGGTGAGGGCGGTGTGGAAGTCCGATTCGGCGGTGGCACCGTCGCCGATCCAGGCCGAGGCGATTTTGGTGTCGCCCTTGATCGCTGAGGCCATGCCCCAGCCCACGCCTTGAATGAATTGGGTGGCGAGGTTGCCGGAAATGGTGAAGAAACCCGCATCCTTGACCGAGTACATGATCGGCAACTGACGGCCCTTGAGCGGATCGCGCTCGTTGGACAGCAGTTGGCAGATCAGGTCGATCAATGGCACGTCGCGGGCCATCAGGATGCTTTGCTGGCGGTAGGTCGGGAAGCACATGTCGTCGATGTTCAAGGCCAGGGCCTGAGCGCTGCCGATGGCTTCTTCGCCGAGGCTCTGCATGTAGAACGACATTTTTTTCTGACGCTGGGCGACCACCATGCGGTTGTCGTAGATGCGGGTCTTGAGCATGGCGCGCATGCCTTTGCGCAGGATCTCGACCGGCACGTTTTCGGCCCATGGGCCGAGGGCGTTGCCCTGGTCGTCGAGCACACGGATCAGGCCACGGGCCAGGTCGGCAGTGTCGGCCGGTTCTACGTCGATGGAAGGTTTGCGCACCGTGCCGGCATCGGTCAGATGCAGGTAGGAGAAATCGGTTTTGCAGCCTGGGCGGCCCGAGGGTTCAGGGACGTGCAGACGCAGCGGTTCATACGCTTGGGTCATGGCTTCTACGCTCGATCTTGTGAATTTCTTGTAGTGAGCTGGCAGTCATTCTTCGATAAAAGAAATCTTGTCCTACAACAATCATAGGCCCGGCCAAGAAGAATATTTCTCTCTGTTTCGTTGCGCTGAAGATCATTTGCAGATAGAAATTCTGCATAAACATAAAAAACAGGTGGTTTTGTCTCATGCGCAAACTGGACCGTACCGATATCGGCATTCTCAACAGCCTTCAGGAGAACGCGCGTATCACCAACGCCGACCTGGCCCGTTCGGTCAATCTGTCGCCGACGCCGTGCTTCAACCGGGTCAAGGCGATGGAGGAACTGGGGCTGATCCGCGAGCAGGTAACCCTGCTGGATGCCGACCTGCTGGGGCTGCACGTCAACGTGTTCATTCACGTCAGCCTGGAGAAGCAGGTGGAAGAGGCCCTGCAGCATTTCGAAGAGGCGATTTCCGATCGCCCGGAGGTCATGGAGTGCTACTTGATGGCCGGCGACCCGGACTATCTGATCCGGGTGCTGGTACCAACCATCCAGTCGCTCGAGCGCTTCATGATGGACTTTCTGACCAAGGTGCCGGGCGTGGCCAACATTCGGTCGAGCTTTGCGCTCAAGCAGGTGCGCTACAAGACGGCGTTGCCGTTGCCGGCGAACGGTTTGACATTGGGTGCTTGAAGATGATCGTTCCTACGCTCTGGGTGGGAATGCCGCCATGGACGCTCCGCGTCCCGCTTCCGATCAGTTGATTACAGTTTGTTGAGCGGAATCTTCAGGTACACAACGCCGTTATCTTCCGCCGCCGGAAAATCCCCCGCCCGGACATTGACCTGAATCGCCGGCAGCAACAGCGTCGGCATTCCCAACCCCGCGTCCCGCCGTGTGCGCATTTCAACGAACGTGGCTTCATCGACGCCGTCATGCACATGGATATTGCTTTTGCGCTGTTCACCGACAGTAGTCTGGCACTGTGCCTGGCGACTTTCGGGTGGATAGTCGTGGCAGACGTAGAGCTTCACGCTGGCGGGGAAGGCCAGCAGCTTGTGAATCGAATTGAACAATTGATGCGCGTTGCCACCGGGAAAGTCGCAACGGGCGGTGCCGACGTCGGGCATGAACAGCGTATCGCCGACCAGAATCTGCTCGCCATCGATCAAATAGGCCATGTCCGCCGGGGTGTGGCCGGGGACGTGCAGGGCGGTGGCCTTGAGATTGCCGATCCTGAATGACTCGTTCGGCGCGAACAGATGATCGAACTGCGAGCCGTCGACGCGAAATTCCGGTTCCAGGTTGAACAGCGCCTTGAACACGTTCTGCACTTTGCTGATCGATTCGCCAATCGCGATTTTCCCGCCCAGTTCCCGACGCAGGTACGGCGCGGCGGACAGGTGATCGGCGTGCGCATGGGTTTCCAGCAGCCATTGCACTTGCAGGTCGTGGGCGCGAACGAAGGCGATGATCCTGTCCGCCTGTGCCGTGCAGGTGCGACCGGCGGCACCGTCGTAATCGAGCACCGGATCGACGATCGCGCATTGCCCACCGTCGGCTTCGTAGACCACGTAGCTGTAGGTCGAGGAGGCGGGGTCGAGAAAGGCTTCAATCAACGCGGGCATGGACATGAACCTGTGGCAGAGGACGAAAAGTCAGTCGTGGGTTGCAACACTTTATGTAAACACATAATGTCCGCAGCTTAAGTGACGTTGAAGGCATCCTGCAAATGCAATCCAGTCTGACCGAATGTGAAGTCGCCCAACTGCGCGCCTCGGCCTCCAAGGCCTGTTCGCTGCTCAAGGCCATGGCCAACGAGGATCGGCTATTGATCCTGTGCCAGCTGACCCAGGGCGAGCGCAACGTCGGCGAGCTGGAGAAAATGACCGGCGTGCGGCAGCCGACCCTGTCCCAGCAGCTGGGTATCCTGCGTGATGAAGGGCTGGTCGCGACCCGTCGTGAAGGCAAGTACATTTTTTACGGTCTCGCCAGTCACGAAGTGATCCAGGTGATGAAAACCCTTTCCGGACTCTACTGCGGAGCCGTGCTCAAAAGCTGGGCGCAATAGACCCGGCTATCCTTGCGTGCAGCCATAAGGAACAAACAATGAACGATCAACACTGGGGCCCATCCATCAGTGCGGACATCGTGGTCATCGGCGGCGGCACTGCCGGTATCGGTTTTGTCGCGAGCCTGCTCAAGCGCGATCCCGGCCTGAAAATCACGGTAATCGAGCCGAGCACCCTGCATTACTACCAGCCGGCGTGGACGCTGGTCGGCGGTGGTGCCTTTGATGCCAAAGACACTGCGCGACCGATGAACAAAGTGATGCCGCGTAAGGCCACCTGGATTCAGGCTGCAGTGACCGGTATCGACCCGGACCAGCGCCGCCTCACCCTCAACGATCAACGCACTGTCACCTATCAGAACCTGATCGTCTGCCCCGGCCTGCGCCTGGCGTGGGAGAAGATCGAAGGCTTGCAGGAAAGCCTCGGCCAGCACGGCGTCACTTCCAACTACAGCTATCAGCACGCGCAATACACCTGGGATCAGGTGCAGAAACTGCGCGGCGGCAGAGCGCTGTTCACCCAGCCGCCAATCCCGATCAAGTGCGCCGGCGCGCCGCAGAAGGCGCTGTACCTGTCCTGCGATCACTGGCTCAAGCGCAACGTGCTGAGCAAGGTCGAGGTCGAGTTCAATCTGGCCGGCGCCGCATTGTTCGGCGTCCCGACCTTCGTGCCGCCGCTGATGAAGTACATCGAAAAATACAACGCGCGGCTGGCGTTCAATTCCAATCTGGTGAAGGTCGACGGCCCGGCGAAAACCGCCTGGTTCGACATCAAGGATGCGGACGGCAATGTCACCCGTCAGGCCAAGACTTTTGATTTGTTGCACGTCGTCCCGCCGCAGGTTTCGCCGGATTTCATCGCGCAGAGTCGGTTGGCCGACGCCGGCGGCTGGTGCGAGGTCAATCCGCACACGCTGCAACATCCGCGTTATCCCGACGTGTTTGCCCTGGGCGATATCTGCGGCACCACCCATGCGAAAACCGCCGCGGCAGTGCGCAAGCAAGTCGTGGTGGTGGCGGAAAACCTTCTCGCCCTGCGCAAGGATCTGGCACTGCCGCTCAAGTACGACGGCTATGGTTCCTGCCCGCTGACGGTAGAGAAGGGCAAGGTGATCCTCGCCGAGTTCGGCTACGGCGGAAAATTGCTGCCGACCTTTCCCCTCGACCCGACCGTGCCGCGCCGCTCCGCGTGGTGGCTGAAGGCGACGCTGCTGCCGTGGTTCTACTGGAACGGCATGCTCAAGGGCCGCGAATGGCTGACGCGTCTGTCCAGGGTCGACTGAGAACACGCTATGTTGCTGGCAAGTCTGTTTGGCGTGGTGATGGGATTGGTCCTTGGTCTGACCGGGGCCGGCGGCGGGATTCTCGCGGTGCCGGCGCTGGTGCTGGGGCTGGGCTGGACGATGACGCAAGCGGCGCCGGTGGCGTTGTTTGCAGTGGGCAGCGCGGCGGCGGTCGGCGCGATCGATGGTTTGCGTCACGGTCTGGTGCGCTATCGCGCGGCGCTGCTGATTGCAGCGCTCGGCGCGGTGTTTTCGCCAGTGGGCATCTACTTCGCCCATCAGTTGCCGGAAAAGGTTTTGATGATTCTGTTCAGCCTGCTGATGGTGATGGTGGCGTGGCGCATGCTGCGCCGTGAACGCCAGCTGGAGGGGCCGAGCGATCATGGCCACGCCAGCTGGGGCCAGAAGAACTGCATGCTCAATGAACAGACCGGCCGTTTCGACTGGACCGCCAAATGCACCGCGACCCTCGCGGCACTGGGCGCGGTCACCGGTGTGGTGTCCGGTTTGCTGGGGGTGGGTGGCGG
This sequence comes from Pseudomonas sp. GW456-12-1-14-TSB6, assembly GCF_059424205.1. Classification (NCBI taxonomy): domain Bacteria; kingdom Pseudomonadati; phylum Pseudomonadota; class Gammaproteobacteria; order Pseudomonadales; family Pseudomonadaceae; genus Pseudomonas; species Pseudomonas sp. GW456-12-1-14-TSB6. The sequence goes on along the minus strand of NZ_JBWKZE010000008.1, from coordinate 134,388 downwards.
GTTTTTGATCGTGCCGGCGTTCAAGCAACTGACCGACGTGCAGATGCGCGGGATCGTCGCCACTTCACTGATGGTCATCAGCCTGATTTCCGCCATCGGCGTGATCGGCGCGTTCCATGCGGGCGTGCGGATAGATCGACTGGGTGCTGCGTTCATTGTGGCGAGCATCGTCGGCATGATCATCGGTCGCCAACTTTGCGCGCGAGTACCGGCGAGGACGTTGCAGGTGGGGTTTGCCAGTGTGTGCCTGGTGGTTGCGGCTTACATGTTGCTGCGGGCGTGAGACAACACCTGTGGCGAGGGAGCGAACGCCCTCGCCACAGCGTCAGCGTTACAACACCAGGTGCGGTAACCACAGCGACAGTGCCGGAACATAGGTCACCAGCATCAGCACCAGGAACAGCACCGCATAGAACGGCAGCAGCGCCTTCACGGTGCTTTCGATGCTGACCTTGCCCACCGCCGAACCCACGAACAGCACGGCGCCCACCGGCGGCGTTATCAGGCCGATACCGAGGTTGACCAGCATGATCATGCCGAACTGCACCGGGTCGACGCCGATACCGAGGATCACCGGCATCAGAATCGGCGTAAGGATCAGGATCAGCGGCGCCATGTCCATCACGGTGCCGAGCAACAGCAGCATGACGTTGATGCACATCAGGATCACGTAGCGGTTGTCGGACAGGGTCAGGAACAGCGTGGTGATTTTCGCCGGGATCTGCATCAGGGTCATGGTGTAGCCGAAGCTGGCGGCGAAGCCGATCAGGATCATCACGATGGAAATGGTGCGCACCGTGCGATGCATCAGTTTCGGCAGCTCACTCCATTTGTAGTCGCGGTAGATGAACATGGTGACGAAAAACGACCACAGCACGGCGATGGCCGCCGACTCGGTGGCCGTGAAGATCCCCGAGAGAATCCCGCCGAGAATGATCACCATCGCCATCAGCCCCCACAGCGCTTCGCCGCAGATCTTCAAGGCTTCGCGCATCGGGATCACTTCGCCTTTGGGATAGTCGCGTTTGCGCGCGAAAATCAGGCACAGCACCATCAGGCATGCGCTCATCAGCAGGCCCGGCACGACACCCGCCATGAACAGCGAAGCGATGGACACGGTGCCGCCAGCCGCCAGCGAGTAGAGCACCGAGTTGTGACTCGGCGGAGTCAGCAAGGCCTGCACCGAACCACTGACGGTCACTGCCGTGGAGAAGTCCCGGGGATAACCCTTGCGCTCCATTTCCGGGATCAGCACCGAACCCACCGACGCGGTATCGGCCACCGACGAGCCGGAAATCGCACCGAAAAACGTCGAGGCCATGATGTTGACCAGCGACAGCCCGCCACGCACGAAGCCCACCAGTACCCCGGCGAACGCCACCAGCCGTCGCGACATGCCGCCCTCGGCCATGATCGCGCCGGCCAGCACAAAGAACGGAATCGCCAGCAGCGAGAATTTGTTCACCCCGCCCGCCACCTGAATCATCAGGGCCTGGAACGGGATGTCGATCCACCACGCGCCGATCAGCGCCGACAGCCCGAGCGCATAGGCCACCGGCATGCCGATCAGGATCAGTGCGATAAAACTGCCCAGCAGAATCAATGCGTCCATCAGGCAGCCCCTTCGTTTTCTTCAACCAGGTCGAACCGCACCACGCGGCGATTGCTTTGATCGCCGAGCAAGAGTTTTTCCAGCACGAAAATCAGCGTCAGCGCTCCGCCAATCGGGATCGGCATGTAGGTGATGCCGACGCGCAATGTCGGCAGGGCGCTCATGAACTGGTTCCACGTCGACAGGCAGAGCTTGGTGCCCCAGATGGTCATGAACAGGCAGATGGTGCCCATGAGCACTTGGGAAACGATGCTCATGGTTCGACGCATGTTCGGTTGCAGGCGGTCGGTGACCATCGCCACCGCCATGTGCGCGCCGGCGCGATAGCTGGCGGCGGCGCCGATGAAGGTGAAGACCATCATCAGCAGGATGGCGGTGGGCTCCGGCCAGCTTGAGCCGGTGCCGAGGACGTAACGGGCGAACACGCCCCAGGGAATGATCAGGGAAATGGTCAGCACCGACAGTCCGGCGACCCAGATGCAGGCCATGTAGATCCGGTCATTGATGCGCAGCAGCAAATTCTTCATCGGGTTCCACCGTAACCGGGCAGGCGTGAGCGCCGAGCGACGCCAGCGCTGCCGGGCCTTGTATTGAGGGCAGGGAGGTTACTGAACGGCTTCGATGCGTTTGATCAGGTCGACGTAGGGCGCGCCGTATTTTTCGCGGATCGAAGCGGTGGCCTCGTAGAAGGGTTTCTTGTCGACGGTGATGAACTCGACGCCGGCGGCCTTGAGTTTCTCTTCACTGCTGGCCGACTTGGCATCCCACAAGGTGCGCTCCTGGGCCTGCGCAGCCTTGGCGGCTTTTTTCACCAGCGTTTGCTGATCGGGGCTGAGTTTTTCCCAGGTGATTTTCGACATCACGATGGGCTCGGGCAGGATCAGGTGCCCGGTCAGGCTGTAGAACTTGGCGTTCTGGTAGTGGTTGTGTTCAAGCAGGGTCGGCGGATTGTTTTCCGCGCCGTCGATGACGCCGGTCTGCAGGGCACTGAAGATTTCGCCGGTGTCCATGGCGATACCGTTGCCGCCCATGGCGTTGATGGTCTCGATGAACATCGGGTTGCCCTGCACGCGGATTTTCATGCCCTTGAGGTCTTCAAGGCTGCGCACCGGTTTCTTGGTGTAGATGTTGCGCGTGCCACCGTCCATCCACGCCAGCGCCACGAGGTTGAATTCGGAGTTGGTGATCTTGTCGAGGATCTCGTCACCGATTTCACCGTCGATGATTTTGCGCATGTGCGCCTGGTCACGGAACACGAATGGCATGTTGAACACGTTCACGTCCGGCACCACAGGGCCGACGATCCCGAGGCTGACGCGGGCCATCTGGATGGCGCCGACCTGAGCCTGTTCGACCACTTCCTTTTCCGAGCCGAGCACGCCGCCGGGAAACATTTTGAAGGTCAGCTTGCCGTCACTTTCGGCAACCAGGGTCTTGCCCAACTGTTCTTCGGCGACCACGGTCGGATACCCGGCGGGGTGGATGTCGGCGAATTTGATTTCCAGCGCCTGGGCCGCGCTGCCGAAGGTGAGCGCGAGGGGGAGGGCGACGGCGAGCAACGTGCGTTTGAAGTCCATGAGGGGTTCTCCAGTCTTGTTATTTTTGTGTTCAAGGCACAGCAATGCAGCAAGGGCGGGTTACAGCAGATCGTCGAACATTGGCTCCGGCAGGCCTTTGACGCCGGGGTTGAGGGCGAACACGCCGCCGGCCAGGGACTGCGGATCCTGGTCGTCGCCGGGGCGAATCGAAGTCACGAACAAGGTGTCCATCCGGCTGCCGCCGAAGGCGCACATGGTGGGTTTTTTCACCGGTACCTGCAGCGAGCGGTCAAGGCGACCGTCGGGGGTGAAACGATGGATCAGGCCGACGTCGTTGGCGCAGATCCAGTAGCAGCCATCGGCATCCACGGCAGCGCCGTCGGGGCGGCCGTAAAAATGGTTCATGTCCACGAACACCCGCCGGTTGGAGGGTGTGCCTGTCTCGGTGTCGTAGTCGAAAGCCCAGATCAGTTGGACGTTCGGGTGCGAGTCCGACAGGTACATGGTTTTGCCGTCCGGGCTGAAGCCCAGGCCATTGGGCACGATGAAGCCATCAAGCTGTGCCTCGATCACGCCTGTTTGCCCAGCACCGTAACGATAGAGCCGGCCCTCGGGCAGATTCAGCCCCATGTTCAGCACCATGCTGCCGGCCCAGAACCGACCCTGGCGGTCGCAGCGACCGTCGTTCAGGCGCATGTCCTGGCGGTTGTGTTCGACCGGTGCTAGCCGATCGCTGTCGAGGCTGCCATCGCCATGCGGTTGCAGATGAAAGAACCCGCTCTCCATGCCGGCCACCCAGCCGCCGCGACTGTGTCGGGCAAGGCAGGCGAGCATCTCGGGCGCCTTCCAGGCGTGAACATGGCCAGTGTCGGCGCTCCAGCGTTGCAGGCCGCCGTTGGGGATATCGACCCAGTACAAGGCGTTCTCCTGCGATACCCAGACCGGGCTTTCACCCACCGCGTTGCGGGCGTCGACGATCAATTCGGCTTGCATACTCATTCCCTTGGTTTTATTGGAGACGTGAATCGCGCCGGTCAATCGCCAAACGGGCCGGCCGCAACGAAGGCTCCGCCCTGATAGATCCGCGCCGGGTCATCGGCTGCCGGCATGGGCTGCGCCTCGACCTTTTCGCGAAACACTTCGGAGGTGTCTTTGGCCTCGAAACCGAGGTGGCTGGCGAAGCGGTTGTCCCACCACACATCCTTGTTGGCGGACATGCCATAAACCACGGTGTGGCCGACGTTGGGGGTGTACAGCGAACGTTCGAGCAGTTGGGTGAGATCGTCGAAGCTCAGCCAGGTGTGCATCATTCGGCGGTTCTGCGGTTCGGGAAACGACGAGCCGATGCGGATGCTGACGGTTTCGATGCCATAGCGATCGAAGTAGAAACTGGCCATGTCTTCGCCGTAGGACTTGGACAGACCGTAGTAGCCGTCGGGGCGGCGAGCGGAGCTGGCGTCGAGGCGTTCGTCCTGCTTGTAGAAGCCGATGACATGGTTGGAGCTGGCAAAGATCACCCGCTTCACACCGTGTCGGCGTGCCGCTTCATAGATATGGAATACGCCGCAGATGTTGGCGCCGAGGATTTCTTCGAAGGGGCGCTCCACCGAGACGCCACCGAAGTGCAGGATCGCATCCACGCCTTCGACCAGTTGATGCACGGCGGTTTTGTCGGCGAGGTCGCAGAGCACGATTTCTTCCCGGTCATCGATGGCCGGGGCAAGGGCGGCGATGTCCGACAGGCGCAGCACGTTGGCATACGGGCGCAGACGTTCGCGCAAGACTTTGCCCAGGCCACCGGCGGCGCCGGTCAGCAGCAGGCGATTGAACGGAGTTGGGGCGGTGGAGGTGGACGTCATGGCAATCCCTTACACGTTGTTATTAGGTTTGTTGTAGGTTGTCGTATGACTGCGCTGAAGTATCGGTAGGGTTTCCGGAACTTGTCAACGCGACTTTCGGTGTAAGTGACGGAAGGCCGATTCACCCTCCGTTCACCCCATGCCAGGGTTTACAACAACGAAATCGGGTAACTGATGAAGATCCGGTTCTCGTCGAATTCATTGGTGCTGAAGTCCCGGCGAATCGTCGCGTTGCGCCATTTGACGTTGAGGTTTTTCAGCGGACCGCTCTGCACGGTGTAGGCCAGCTCCGACTCGCGCCCCCATTCCTTGCCGTCGGTGATGGTGCCGGTATGCACGTTGTCACCGCTGATGTAGCGGTTCATCAGCGTCAGCCCGGGGACGCCGAGGACTACGAAGTTGTAGTCGTGGCGGATCTGCCAGGAACGCTCCTGCGCGTTGTCGTAACTGGCGTTGTAGCTGTCGTTGGCCAGGGTGCCGCCGCTGGTGCCGTTGACGCGCATCCAGGCATCGTCGCCGCTGAGCTTTTGCAGGCCGATGTAGAACGTGTTGCCGCCGTACCGGGCCGAGAGCATGGCGAATGCGGTTTTGTTGTCGAGGTCGCCGGCCTGGGCGCTGCCGTCTTCCTTGCCGGTGAAGAAACCGAGATTGGCGCCCAGCGTCCAGTCGCCCAGCGGCTGGCTGTGGCTGAGGTTGAAGTACTGCTGCTGGTAGATGTCGCTGAGTTCGGCGTACCACAGACCGACAAGCGTGCGTTTGTCGTTAAAGGTGTATTCACCGCCGCCGAAATTGAAGCGGTCGGAGGTGAAGGCGCCGCGGCCGTTCATCGACATGTCTTCCATGCTGGCATCGTTGCGCGGGCTGTTGCCACGGAACTGGCCACCGTAAAGGGTCAGGCCATTGATTTCGGTAGAGGTGATCTGGCCGCCACGAAAGGTCTGGGGCAGGGAGCGGCCATCATCCGAGCGCAGGATGGGCAACACCGGCATCCATTCGCCGACCTTCAATTCGGTCTTCGACACCTTGGCCTTGAGCGCAACACCCAGTCGCCCGAAATTGTCCGCCGGGCGCCCGTCATCGTGAATCGGCAGCAGCTGCGTACCGCCCGTGCCTTTGCCGCCATCGAGTTTCTGCGAATACATACCCAGCACGTCCAGACCAAAGCCGACGGTGCCCTTGGTAAAGCCGGATTTGGCGTCGAGGATGAAGTTCTGCGTCCACTCTTCAGCCTTGCCCTGCGGATAGTTCGGGTTGACGAAGTTGCGATTGAAGTAGGCGTTGCGCAGGTTCAGGGTGGCTTTGCTGTCTTCGAGGAAACCCTCGGCATCGGCGCTCATCGGCAAGGCGAGGGCGAGACTGCCGCAGCCGATCAGGCTCAGGGTGGAACGCGGGCGGGAGATAGAAAAACGGGACGTGCGGACGGAATTGCAGACGAGTGTGCTCACTGTGACGCTCCCTGTTTCATTTGTTGTTTTTATTATTTGTTATACGTCGTCGTACAACATGGTTGCGGATATTTGCGAGGTTTTCCGGAAAAGTCAACAGGGCGTCGTACGATGACTTTGGGTGAGCGGGCAGCCCTCAAAGCGCTGTGAGGAGGGCTGCTGTCGGCACGTTTACTGGTTGTAGAGCGCTTCAGTGTTATCGATCAGGGGATTTTTTTCGGTCAGCACGATCTGCGCGATCTGATCCTTGCGCATGAAACTCACCTTCGCATGCGACTGGGCGTACCGGATGAAGCGCTCCATGGCCTCGACCATCGCCGGGGTGCCACCGATGCGGTCGTGCAGACTCACCGACATCATCCGCCGCTTGCTCGCGCCTTCGGCGTAGAGGCGATCGAATTCCAGCACCAGTTGCTGATAGAACTGCTCGGCAGAGAAATGCCTGCCCTCGACCAGCACGATGTCGTTGTTGCGCAGGGTGTACGGCACCACGGCGAATTTGCGCCCGCGAACCATGGTCACGAACGGCTCGTCGCGGCTGACATCGTCGATGTGATAGGTGAAATTCAGATCCTGCAGCACCTTCAACGTATTGGGGCTGCGGCGCAGCCAGTTGGCGTTGTAGCCGACCGAGCGCTGACCGGTGATTTTTTCCACCGCCGCGACGCCATCACCGATGAACTGTTTTTCCTGGGCGTAATTCATGTTGTACGAATCGGCCCAGCGCATGCCGTGGGCTGCCAGTTCATGGCCACGCTCGGCGATGGCTTTTGCCAGTTCGGGGTGCTTGAGCGCCGCTTCGCCGACCACGTGAGAGGTGACTTTGATGCCGGTGCGATCCCACAGATCAAGCATGCGCCACAGGCCTTCCTTGTAGCCGTAATCGAACCAGGTCTGCGCCGGTAGATCCGGGTAGCCTTTTGGCAGCGGTGTGCCGGAGAACGGACTTTCGGCGCCCTCGGGCTGGCCGCCGGTTTCGAATTGCATCGACACCGAAATCACCAGTTGCGAGCCGTCCGGCCACGGGCGTTCCTGGGCAAAGGCGAGGGCTGGCAGCAACAGCGCGGCGGCCAGCAGGTTTTTCAGCAGACGCGGGGAGCGTTGCCAACGGGGAGTGGTCATATCGGGCACCTTGCAGGTTGAGAAGTGCTGCAAGGTTGGCATCCGCTACGCTTGGGAAAAATCCGCTGCGGACGAGATGACCTTTAAACAAAATTTACGAATCGCGATGCACGAATTCCTGGTGGGAGCGAGCTTGGATAGGTGTTTGGCCAGGATTTGCGGCACACTTAAGCGACTACAAGACAAGGCCTTTCAATGGATCAATACGCCCCGCGCAACTGGCAGCCGCACGAGAAGCCCAGTCTGCCCGGTTCCCCCTCGACGCCGCTGCACTCCAACCCCAAGCGCCTGGCTTATGCGCTGGTGGGCGTGCTTGTCGCGGTGACCGGTGGTCTGGGCAATGCGCTGGTGGTCGCCAACCTGCCTTATCTGCAAGGTGCGCTCGGGGCGACGACGGCGGAGATGGCCTGGCTGCCGGCGGCGTACGTGATGACCAACGTGTCGATGAACCTGCTGCTGGTGAAGTTTCGCCAGCAGTTCGGCTTGCGCGCGTTCACCGAGGTGTTTCTGGTGCTGTATGCGCTGGTGACCTTCGGCCATCTGTTCGTCAATGACCTGAATTCGGCGATCGCCGTGCGTGCGGCCCACGGCATGGTCGGCGCGGCGCTCAGTTCGTTGGGCTTGTATTACATGGTGCAGGCGTTCCCGGCCAAATGGCGGATGAAGGCGTTGGTGCTGGGCCTGGGCACCTCCCAACTGGCCTTGCCGCTGGCGCGGCTGTTTTCCGAAGACCTGTTGCAGATTGCCGAATGGCGCGGCCTGTACCTGTTTGAATTGGGCATGGCGTTGCTGTCGTTGGGCTGCGTCCTGATGCTCAAACTGCCGCCGGGTGATCGGTTCAAGACCTTCGAACCCCTCGACTTTCTCACCTTCGCCATCCTGGCCAGTGGTGTGGCCTTGCTGTGCGCCGTGTTGTCCCTGGGCAGGATCGACTGGTGGCTGGAAGCAGACTGGATCGGCATCGCCCTGGCCGCGTCGATTGCGCTGATTCTCGCGGGGCTGGCCATCGAACATAACCGCAGCAACCCGATGCTGATGACCCGCTGGCTCGGCAGCGGGGTGATGATCCGTCTGGCGCTGGCGGTGATCCTGATTCGCATGGTGACCTCGGAGCAATCCACCGGCGCCGTCGGCTTCATGCAAAACCTGAACATGAGCAGCCAGCAGCTTCATAGCTTGTACGTGGTGATGCTGATCGGCAGCGTCGCCGGGCTGCTGACCAGTGCGCTGACCATCGACCCGAAACACCTGTTGATGCCGCTGATCATTTCGCTGGCGTTGATGGCCACCGGCTCGATCATGGACAGCTCGTCGAACAACCTGACCCGCCCCGGCAACCTGTATTTCAGCCAGTTCCTGCTTGCGTTCGGCAGTACTTTCTTTCTCGGCCCGACCATGGTGCTGGGCACGCGCAACGTGCTGACCAACCCGCGCAACCTCGTGAGTTTTTCGGTGTTGTTCGGGATCTGCAACAACCTCGGCGGCCTGATCGGCGCGGCGTTGCTGGGGACTTTCCAGATCGTGCGCGAGAAATTTCATTCCAGCCATATCGTCGAGCAACTGGTGATGTCCGATCCCAGGGTCGCCGCCCGGGTCCAGAGCGGCGGATCGGCGGTCGGCTCCGTGATTGCCGACCCGAGTCTGCGCAATCTGCAGGGCATTCGCAGCCTGGCCAACGCCGCCACGCGCGAAGCCAACGTACTGGCCTATAACGATGTGTTCATGCTGATCGCGGTGATCGCAATCCTGACCATGATCTGGATTTCCATCCGTGCGCTGTGGCTGATCAGCACCACCAAAGCCGTCGCCCCGACACCTTCCGTACCTTCCAGCGGTGCCACTTCTTCATGACCGAACCGACCACTACGACCACCAATGCCATCGCCGCCACCCCTGAAGGTGTGGCGCCGCCGTCATCACCGAACACCGAGCCGCGTTCGTTGCGGGTGCGGATCATCTCGTCGCTGGGCTTTGCCGCGATTGCCATCGTCGGCGTGCTGATCGTGCTTTACGCCTGGCAACTGCCGCCGTTCAGCAGCGCAGTTGAGACCACCGAAAACGCCTTGGTGCGCGGGCAGGTAACGATCATCGGCCCGCAGCTCAGTGGCTATGTGTTTGAAGTGCCGGTGCAGGATTTCCAGTTTGTGAAGGAGGGCGACTTGCTGGTGCGTCTCGATGACCGCATCTATCAGCAACGTCTCGACCAGTCGCTGGCACAACTGGCGGTGCAGAAGGCCTCGCTGGCCAACGTGGTGCAGCAGCGTAACAGCGCCGAAGCCACTATCAAGTTGCGGCAGGCGGTGGTGGCCGACAGCGAGGCGCAGTTGCGCAAAAGCGAGGCCGACTTGCGTCGCAACAAGGCGCTGGTCAATGACGGTTCCGTGTCCAAGCGCGAGATGGACGTGGCGCTGGCCGCCAATGCGCAAAGCATTGCGGCGGTGGCGCAGGCCAAGGCCAATCTGGAAATCGCCCGGCAGGATCTGCAAACGGTGATCGTCAATCGCGGCTCGCTGGAAGCGGCGGTGGCCAGCGCCGAGGCGGCGGTGCAGCTGGCGCGGATCGATTTGTCCAACACCCGGATCATCGCCCCGCGCGACGGTCAGCTCGGGCAGATCGGCGTGCGTCTCGGCGCCTACGTCAACTCCGGGGCGCAGTTGATGGCGCTGGTGCCGAACCAGAAATGGGTGATCGCCAACCTCAAGGAAACCCAGATGGACAATGTACGCGTTGGGCAGCCGGCGAGCTTCACCGTCGATGCCTTGAACCACCGCAAGTTCACCGGCCACGTGCAGCACATCTCGCCGGGCACCGGTTCCGAATTCGCGTTGTTGCAGGCCGACAACGCCACCGGCAACTTCGTGAAAATCGCCCAGCGGGTGCCGGTGCGCATCACCATCGATCCGGATCAGCAGGAGAGCGAGCGTTTGCGGCCGGGGATGTCGGTGGTGGTCAGCATTGATACGGCGGCGGGCGATACCCAGAAACACTGACCTCAGGCAGCGATCATCGGCGGCAGGGTGCCAAGCACGGAAACCGCCGCCACGGCGCCGATCCCCAGCAGCCATTCGAGCATGACGCTGCGCTTGAGGGTGTCGATCCGCTGTTCGCAATCGTTGATCCGCAGGCGATTGAACAGCGCCAGTGCAAGCATGCCGAACACCAGCAGCGCCTTGATCAGCAGGATCAGGGCGAATCCCGAGAACAGCGGCGTCGGCCACCATTGGCCGGTGAGCACGCGTACGTTGATCAACCCGGTGACCAGCAGGCCGGCGACCAGCCCGTAGCCGAGTCCGCTGAATCGCTGCAAGACTTCGCGTACGGTTTGGTCGGGTTGGCGCAGGATCATCACCAGCATCAGCAGGCCGCCAAGCCAGGCGCCGACGCAGGTCAGGTGAATGACCTGATTGAGGATCAGCATCTGCCCGCTGAAGCCATCGAGCATCGCCCCGTGACCGACCGGTGCCAGCGTCATCAGCAGCAGCGCGCTCAGACCCAGCCGCAATGGTCGGCTCGAACGCCACGGCGTAAACAGCAACGCCAGCAACAGGGCATTGATCAGCAGATGCCAGCGCCAGACCTGACCGAAAAACGTATGACCGAGAACCAGCTCGACGGTGGCCGGATCAAACGCGGCAGCCGCCGAACCGGCCATGCTTGCGGTAATCAACAACGCCCAGATGACGCCGCTGGCCAAGGCAATCGCCACCAGCCAGCGAGCCAGTCGCGCGAGGTGCCGATCCAGCGTCGGCGCTTCACCCTTGAGCAGCAGCGGCCGGAACAGCCAGGCCCCGAACAGCATCAACACCACGATGAAATGCAGGAACCGGCACAGCACCAGCGCTTCACTCATGAATTACTGGCCAACCTTGAACTGATAGGCGCCTTCGCTTTTGTGTGTGTCGACCGACACCGCATGCCATTCGACCTTGTACTCGCCAGCGGTCAGCGGTGTTTCGGGGGTGACGATCAGGGTTTTCCTGTCACCTTCGGTGGTCAGCGGTTTGACCGCCACCGGCTTGCCGTCGTGGGTCAGGGTGACTTTGGTGAAGCTGGCTTCGACGCCTTCGGAAAACACCAGGCGCAGATCCGCCGGTGCCGCGACGGTGCTGTCGGCGGCCGGAATCTGACTTTTCAGATGGGCGTGGGCAAAGGCCTGGGAAGTGACGATCAGCGAAGCCAGCAGCGCGCCAGCGGTGAACAGTTTTTTCATCGACATGGAAAGATTCCTTTCAGTGAAATGGCGGGCTGAGTATAGAACCTGGATCACAGGGCTTTCAGGCGCATGTGAATGACCGGAAAGGGCCGGCCTTCGCCGTCGAGTGCCGAGCGGCCGATGTCTTCGAATCCGTAGTGCCGATAGAAGCCGTGGGCTTGCGGGTTCTGTTCGTTGACGTCGACCTTCAGCAGCGGGCGGCGGACGTGGTCGAGCAAGCGTCGGCCGATGCCCTGGCCACGCTGGGCCGGGTCGATGAACAGCATCTGCACGGTGTCATCGTCGGTGGCGATAAAGCCTGCCGGGGAGTGGTCGGGGTTCTCGAAAACCTGCACATCCAGCGCGGGCAGGTAGGTGTCACGCACCAGCGGGAACAGCCGATGGATATCGTCTTCCGGGAGGAAATCGTGGGTGGCGCGGACCGAGCGCTCCCACAGTGCGGCGAGCTGCGGATCATCCGCAGCGGTGCGCTTTCGAATGGTCATGGATGAGTCCTTCAGTGTCTGACGGGGAGAAGGAGGGCGATCCTAAACCAGAAAAAAGCGCAAGTGTGTGAAGAATCGTTCTCGGCTGTCGCCCCTTGCCCAGAGCGGATGCTAGTCTTCAACAACGTTGTCTTCAGGGAGCCCTCATGGGCAATCACAAGATCGAAATCCGCCGCACCAACGTCGACAAGATCCTGCTGGCGGCGGAAAAAGTCTTCGCCGAAAAGGGTTTCGGCGGCACCGCCATGGCGGACATCGCCGCTGAAGTGCAGCTGCCACGCTCCAACCTGCATTACTACTTTTCGACCAAGAGCGAGCTGTACAGCGCAGTGCTGTTCGACCTGCTGGAAGTGTGGAAGCAGGACGCGCTGTGCTTCGAGATGTTCGACGATCCGCGCGTGGTGCTCAGCAGCTACATCCGCGCCAAGATGAACCACTCGCGCAGCCGGCCTTACGGGTCGAAAGTCTGGGCCAACGAAATCATCCACGGCGCGCCGACCCTCGGCGAGGCGCTGGATGTGAGCCTGTATGACTGGGCGAAGATGAAGGAGGCGAAGATCCGCCAGTGGGTCGAGGACAAGCGGATTCTGCCGGTGGAGCCGTCGAGCCTGCTGTACATGATCTGGGCCTCGACGCAGCACTATGCGGACTTCGATCATCAGGTGAATATTCTGAATGAGCACCAGCCGCTGTCGGACATGCAGTTCGAGCGGGCGGTGCAGACGGTGACTAGCGTGATTTTGCGGGGGATCGGATTAGAACCTTGAGCCTCGTAACTGATCGTTCCCACGCTCCGCGTGGGAATGCCTCCGGTGACGCTCTGCGTCATGCTCTGAAGCGGACGCAGAGCGTCCATGGCTGCATTCCCACGCGGAGCGTGGGAACGATCATTCAAGGGCTGACGTGATACGGATTGCGCGGATCATGATTCCAGTCCAGAAACGGCTTGCCCGTTTCCATCGGCACCATCTCGATGCAATCCGCCACCGGACAGGTGATCTGACACAGATTGCACCCCACACACTCGTCATCGATCACTTCATATTGATGCGTGCCATCGGCCTGTTTCAGGCTGCTGATCGCCTGGTGTGAGGTGTCCTCGCAGGCAATGTGACAACGCCCGCAACCGATGCATGCCTCCTGGTCGATCTTCGCGATCACCTGATAGTTGATGTCCAGGTACTTCCAGTCCGTGGTGTTACCCACCGCGCGCCCGGAAAACTCCGCGATGCTGGCGTAACCCTGACTGTCCATCCACCGCGACAAACCATCCTTCATTTCATCGACAATCCGGAAACCATGCAGCATCGCCGCCGTGCACACCTGCACCGCGCCGCTCCCGAGTGCGATGAACTCCGCCGCGTCACGCCAACTGCCGATGCCGCCGATGCCGCAGATCGGCAGGCCCTGGGTCTGCGGATCGCGGGCGATTTCCGCGACCATGTTCAGCGCGATGGGCTTCACTGCCGAGCCGCAATAACCGCCGTGGGTGCTTTTGCTGCCGACGGTGGGCAGGGCGACCATGTGTTCGAGGTCGACGCTGGTGATCGAGTTGATGGTGTTGATCAGCGACACCGCATCGGCGCCGCCACGGTGTGCAGCGCGGGCGGCGACGCGGATGTCGGTGATGTTCGGCGTCAGTTTGACGATCACTGGCAGCGAGCAATAGGTCTTGCACCAGCGCGTCACCTGCTCGACGTACTCCGGCACCTGACCGACCGCCGCGCCCATGCCGCGTTCGGGCATGCCGTGGGGGCATCCGAAATTCAGTTCGATGCCATCGGCGCCGGTGGCTTCCACCAGCGGCAGGATGTGTTTCCACGACTCTTCGACGCACGGCACCATCAGCGAAACGATCAGCGCGCGGTCCGGCCAATCCTTTTTCACCTGAGTGATTTCCCGCAGGTTGATTTCCAGCGAGCGGTCGGTGATCAGTTCGATGTTGTTGATGCCCAGCACTTCGCGGTTGGCGCCGTAGTGCGCCGAATAACGCGACGACACGTTGACCGCCGCCGGGTCTTCACCCAGGGTTTTCCAGACTACGCCACCCCAGCCGGCTTCGAAGGCGCGGACCACGTTGTAGGCCTTGTCGGTCGGCGGCGCGGAGGCCAGCCAGAACGGATTGGGGGCTTTGATACCGGCGAAGACAATCGAGAGATCGGCCATTTACGCAGCCTCCACTTTGAGCATCAGTTGAGCGTTGATCGCCTCGGCGGCGCGCTTGCCGTGTTGCACCGCTTGCACGGTCAGGTCCTGATCGAGGCTGGTGCAGTCGCCGCCGGCATACACGCCGGGGATGCTGGTGCGCAGGTTTTCATCGACCTGGATTCGATCGCCCTGACGCTTGAGTTCGCGGGCCAGCGGGTCGGCAAGGGCGCTGCCGTCGAAGGCCTGACCGATGGCTTTGAAGATCGCATCGGCGGCCAGTTCGAATGTTTCGCCAGTGGTTTGCAGACGACCGTCCACCAGATGGGTGCGGGCGAAACGCATGCCGCGCACCTTGCCTTGAGCGTCGAGCAGCACTTCGTCCGGTTGCGCCCAGGTCAGCAGCCGCACCTGATTGGCCTTGGCGATGTCCTGTTCGTGGCCGGTGGCGCCCATGTCCGCTGCGCCACGGCGATAGACCAGATTGACGTCACGGGCACCGAGGCGGGCCATTTGCACGGCCATGTCGATGGCGGTGTTGCCGGCGCCGAGGACGATGCAGTGTTCGGCCAACGGCAGTTGCGACAGGTCGTCGGCCTGGCGCAGTTCGCGGATGTAGTCGGTGGCGGCGAGCAGGCCGGGGGCGTCTTCGTGGGCCAGGCCGAGTTGCTTGCTGGCGTTCAGGCCGAGGCCGAGGAACACCGCGTCGAACTGTTGATGCAGTTCGCTCAAGGTCAGGTTGTCGCCGAGTTTCTGTCCGTGGCGGATTTCGATGCCGCCGATCTGCAGGAGGAAATTCAGCTCCTTCTGCGCGTAGTCGTCGACCAGTTTGTACTTGGCGATCCCGTATTCGTTGAGCCCGCCAGCCTTCTCCCGCGCTTCGAAAATCACCACGTCGTGACCGTGCATGGCGCTGCGATGGGCACAGGACAAACCCGCCGGACCAGCCCCGACCACTGCGATGCGTTTGCCGGTAGCGGCGGCGCGCTGGAACGGGTGCTCGGTGAAATGCGCGTTGTCCACGGCGTAACGTTGCAGCAGGCCGATCAGCACCGGCGCGCATTCGTGGGCGTTGTTGCGCACGCAGGCTTGCTGGCAGAGGATCTCGGTCGGACAGACCCGGGCGCAACTGCCGCCAAGGATGTTCGCCGAGAGGATTTTCTGCGCCGCGCCGGGCACGTTGTCCTGATGGATATTGCGGATGAACGACGGAATGTCGATCTCGCTCGGGCACGCGTTCACGCACGGGGCGTCGTAGCAATACAGGCAGCGCGAGGCTTCCAGATGCGCCTGACGGTCGTTGAGCGGCGGCGCCAGATCAGTGAAATGGCCGGCGAGGGCGGCCGCACTTTCTTGCGGGTGCGGGAGATGGTTCAGGGTCTCGATCACGGTTTTTTGCCTCACGGTTATTTGAGGTTTTCTGCCTCTGTCGGGCAGTGGTTAGATCATCTGTTGATCGTTCCCACGCTCCGCGTGGGAATGCAGCCCGTGACGCTCCGCGTCACTGGACGCAGAGCGTCCCTTGAGGCATTCCCACGCAGAGCGTGGGAACGATCATCGGTAATCCAGGGATCAGCGTTTCACGGCAACCGGGCGATGCAACTCCGCCCGCTTGCTCAGCAAATCAAACACCGCCGGATACGCCGGCCGTTCGATATACCGGCCCGCCCCACGCTCGGCGCGCAGGTCGCCATCGGCCCAGACCACCCGGCCCTGGCTGACGGTATGGCTCGGTACGCCGGTCACGGTCTTGCCTTCGAAGATGTTGAAGTCCACCTGCTGATGGTGGGTCCTGGCGGAGATGGTGCGGGTGCCCTGCGGGTCCCACAGCACCAGGTCGGCATCGGCGCCGACGCGGATCGCGCCCTTGCGCGGATAGAGATTGAAGATTTTCGCGGTGTTGGTGGAGGTGAGGGCGACGAAGTCCTGCATCGACAACCGCCCCGAGTTCACCCCTTCATCCCACAACACCGCCATGCGGTCTTCGATGCCGGCGGTGCCGTTGGGGATCTTGCTGAAATCGTCGCGGCCGGCGGCTTTCTGCTCGGCGCAGAAGCAGCAATGGTCGGTGGCGGTGGTGTGCAGATTGCCGCTCTGCAAGCCATGCCAAAGCGCGTCCTGATGCCCGCGCGGACGGAACGGCGGGCTCATCACGTAACCGGCGGCGGTCTGCCAGTCCGGGTGCTGGTAGACACTGTCGTCCAGCAGCAGATGCCCGGCCAGCACTTCGCCGTAAACCGGTTGGCCCTTGCTGCGGGCATAGGTGATTTCGTCGAGGGCTTCCTTGGTCGAGACGTGCACCAGGTACAGCGGCGTGCCGATGGTTTCAGCGATCCGGATTGCCCGGCTCGCGGCTTCGCCTTCGACCTGAGACGGCCGCGACAGCGGATGCGCTTCCGGCCCGGTGATGCCCTGGGCCATCAACTTGCGTTGCAGGTGATAGACCAGCTCGCCGTTTTCCGCGTGCACGGTCGGCACCGCGCCGAGTTCCAGGCAGCGCTCGAAGCTCGCCACCAGCGTGTCATCGGCGGCCATGATAGCGTTCTTGTAGGCCATGAAATGCTTGAAGCTGTTGATCCCATGATGGCTAACCAGCTCGGCCATTTCCTCGCGAACCTGCTCGCTCCACCAGGTGATCGCGACGTGGAAACCGTAGTCGGACGCGGATTTTTCCGCCCAGCCACGCCACTGGTGAAAGGCTTCGAGCAGCGACTGCTGCGGATTGGGAATCACGAAATCGATGATCGAGGTGGTGCCGCCGGCCAGGCCTGCGGCGGTTCCGCTGTAGAAATCTTCGCTGGCCACGGTGCCCATGAACGGGAGTTGCATGTGGGTGTGGGGATCGATGCCGCCGGGCATCAGGTACTGGCCGCTGCCGTCGAGCACTTCGGCGCCGGCGGGAACATCCAGGTTTTCACCAATGGCTTTGATCACGCCGTCGGCGCAATAGACATCGGCGCGGTAACTTTCATCATGGGTAACAACGGTGGCGCCACGGATCAACAGAGACATTCCGAGTTCCTCGCAGGCATGACCGACTTGTGCCGGCTCTAGTGTTTTATTGTTTGCGGCGCCAGATGCGTAATCTTGTCAGCGCTGTCAGGAATAGACGCTAGTCGCAGTTCTGCAATTGATCAAGATTATTTTTTATAAGCTTATGACTGTTTTAACTTGTTGATAAATAACGATAAAAATACAAAATCACCAAAATGGTGAGGCACTTCACCATTTTGACGCACTTGACAGGTTGGAAATATGAGCAAGATTTCCTATGTGAAATCAGCCGCTTGAAGTTGAGCTGCGGGTGATGCGTTCTAAAGAAAAATAATGCAGTGCACCAGATTGAGTCCTGACAGTTCGGACAACTTGCCTGGCATTTAGCCTGAGTGTTCAGTCAAGTTTTCGCGGCCTCACAAGGTGAATAATTAAAACTGATAAACATCAGTCAGTTACAAAAAGATCGAAGCACGGCCCCAGCGCCAAGCGGTTCCCCCGGCACGTTTATTGATGCCGCCGCTGACACCATGGCCGGTGCATGAAAGTTGTCAGTTCCTCCGGCCATCGTCCGGCTCGCACCTGCGTGTGCAGCCGCCTGATGAGCAAAAAAATAATCAGAAGAACAGTGGAGCGGCCATGCAACAGAACAGATCGCAAGTGACCGAGCGCGACGGCTTGTTCGAACTCGAAGCCGGCAGCGACGTCCTCGACAGTCCCCGTTACAACCACGACATGGCACCGACCAAGGTGCGCGAACGAACCTGGAACAAATGGCACATCACTGCGCTGTGGGTCGGCATGTCGATCTGCGTGCCGACCTACACCCTCGGTGGTGTGCTCACCGCGTATTTCGGCCTCACCGTCGGCGAAGCCTTGCTGGCGATTCTGTTTGCCAACGTCATCGTCCTGATTCCCCTCACGCTCAATGCGTTTCCCGGCACCAAGTACGGGATTCCGTTTCCGGTGCTGCTGCGATCGTCGTTCGGGATTCTCGGCTCCAACGTGCCGTGCCTGATCCGGGCGCTGGTGGCGTGCGGCTGGTTCGGCATTCAGACCATGTTCGGCGGGCTGGCGATTCACCTGTTTCTCGGGTCGGTGTTCGACGGCTGGAAATCCCTCGGCGGGACGGGGGAGGTGATCGGTTTCATGGTCTTCTGGGCGCTCAACCTGTGGGTGGTGATCCGCGGCGCCGAGTCGATCAAATGGCTGGAAACCCTGTCGGCGCCGCTGCTGGTGGCGGTCGGCATCGGGTTGCTGGTGTGGGCCATGCCCAATGTGTCGATGACTGAATTGCTGGCGATCCCGCCGAAGCGTCCCGAAGGCGCGAGCGTGGTCAGCTACTTCGCCGCCGGGCTGACGGCGATGGTCGGTTTCTGGGCCACGTTGTCGCTGAACATTCCTGACTTCAGCCGTTATGCCCGCAGCCAGAAGGATCAGATCCTCGGGCAGATTTTCGGCCTGCCGCTGACCATGTTCCTGTTCGCCGCGCTGGGCGTGGTGATGACCGCCGCTTCGGTGAAACTGGTGGGCGTCAGCGTCTCCGATCCGGTGACGCTGATCGGCCATATCCAGAGCCCGGTGTGGGTCGCGGTGGCCATGGCGCTGATCATCATCGCGACGCTGTCGACCAACACCGCCGCCAACATCGTCTCGCCAACCAACGACTTCCAGAACATCGCGCCGAAGGTGATCAACCGCACCAAAGCGGTGATCCTCACCGGGTTCGTTGGTCTGGCGTTGATGGGCCATGAACTGCTGAAGAAGCTTGGGCTGATCGTCTCCGATGTCAGCCTGGAAACCGTGTATTCGAACTGGCTGCTGGGCTATTCCAGCCTGCTCGGGCCGATTGCCGGGATCATGGTGGTGGACTATTTCCTGATCAAGAAACAGCAATTGGACCTGGCTGGCCTGTACCGCGACGACGTGTATCCGGCGTGGAACTGGGCCGGATTCATCGCCTTCGGCGTGCCGGTGGTGCTGACCCTGCTGTCGCTGGGCAGCAGCGCATTCAGCTGGTTCTACAGCTACGGCTGGTTCACCGGCTCGGCGCTGGGTGGGTTGATCTATTACGGGTTGTGCGCGATGCGTGCGACGCCTTCGGTAGTGAAATCACCGGTGTAGCAGATGATCGTTCCCACGTTCCGCGTGGGAATGCAGCCCGGGACGCTCCGCGTCCCCACAGCGGACGCAGAGCGTCCATGGATGAATTCCCACGCAGAGCGTGGGAACCAACTGCCTGAGGAGAACCCCATGAACGCAGCCGTAGACGTTCTGCAATCGACCCATCAGCACATCAACCGCGACCGCTTGTGGGCGTCGCTCATGGAACTGGCCAAACTCGGCGCCACGGTCAAGGGCGGGGTCTGTCGCCTGGCCCTGACCGACCTCGACCGCCAGGCCCGCGACCTGTTCGTGCAGTGGTGCAAGGACGCCGGTTGCAACGTCACGGTCGATGAAGTTGGCAACATCTTCGCCCGTCGCCCCGGGCGTAACCCGAACCTGCCGCCGGTGATGACCGGCAGCCACATCGACACCCAGCCCACCGGCGGCAAGTTCGACGGTTGCTTCGGCGTGCTCGCCGGGGTCGAGGTTCTGCGCACCCTCAATGACCTCGGCGTGGAAACCGAGGCACCGCTGGAAGTGGTGGTCTGGACCAACGAAGAAGGCTCGCGCTTCGCCCCGTGCATGATGGGCTCCGGCGTGTTCGCCGAAAAATTCACCCTCGAAGAAACCCTGGCCAAGGTCGATGCCGACGGCGTCACGGTTGGCGAAGCGTTGAACGCCATCGGCTACGCCGGGCCGCGCAAGGTCAGCGGGCATAAGGTCGGCGCCTATTTCGAAGCACATATCGAGCAAGGCCCGATCCTGGAGGACGAACAGAAAACCATCGGCGTAGTACTCGGCGCACTGGGGCAGAAGTGGTTCGACCTGAAACTGCGCGGCGTCGAAGCCCACGCCGGCCCGACCCCGATGCACCTGCGCAAGGATGCACTGGTTGGCGCCTCGGTGATCGTCGGCGCGGTCAATCGCGCTGCCCTCGGCCACCAACCCCACGCGTGCGGGACCGTCGGTTGCCTGCAAGCCTATCCCGGCTCGCGCAACGTCATCCCCGGCGAAGTACGCATGACCCTCGACTTCCGGCATCTGGAACCGGCACGCCTCGACTCGATGATCGCCGAGGTCAAGCAAGTCATCGAAGCGACCTGCGAAGAACACGGCCTGACCTATGAACTGACCCCGACCGCCGACTTCCCGCCGCTGTACTTCGAAAAAGGCTGCGTCGAAGCCGTGCGCGGCGCCGCCAAAGGTCTGGGCCTGTCGCACATGGACATTGTCAGCGGCGCCGGCCACGACGCGATTTTCCTCGCTGAACTGGGCCCGGCCGGGATGATCTTCGTACCGTGCGAAGGCGGCATCAGCCACAACGAAATCGAAAACGCCGCGCCGGACGATCTGGCGGCCGGGTGTGCGGTGTTGCTGCGGGCGATGCTGGCGGCTTCGGCGGCGGTGGCGGGCAAGCAACGCGCGGCGTAAAGCCAGGGTTGGGTAGTCAAGAGACTGTGGCGATCTGGCAGATCGCCACAGACACCCGGCTCAAGTTGTTCTTTTGTGGCTCAGCTCTGCCTTGCGCCGTTCCTTGCCATCCGGGCTGCCGATGTTCAACAGCCTTCTTTCGATCATCACGTTTTCCAGTGCCTGCCGCTCTGCCGGGTCCATCTGGTGTTCGCGCTTTTTCAGCTCCAACAGAATGGGTGTGGACCACGTGCGATAGGTCCGTTCGGTAATACGGTCGCTCGTCATTTTTGTCTCTCCTTGATCAGATGCCCGGCCGCAGGCGCGGGCACAATCCGTCGAGGTACTAACGTTAGACGAGAAAGCCGCGAGGCGCGAATAGTCAACGCTCAATCGTGGTTGGCACGATCACAACCGTCCGCGGTCGTAAATTTCACATGCGCGAACTTGTGGAGAATCAATGAGCCGGGACGTCCTGACCACCGAAACCAATCGCCGTCAGTTGCAACAAATCATTGCCGGGCTGTCTGACGGGGTGATTCTGTTGGAGATCGACCAGACGATTCTCTGGGCCAACGAAGCGGCGCTGACGATGCATGGCGTCAGCCGCATCGGCGAGCTGGGCAACAACGCCGGGGAATATGCCGAGCGCTTCAATCTGCGGTATCGCAACAACCACGCGCTGGCACCGGAGCAGTACCCGATCTGCCGTGTGGCCGCCGGCGAAACCTTCAGCGACGTGCTGGTCGAAGTCTCCCCGTGCAGTGACGAGGAACGCACCTGGGTGCACAGTGTGCGCAGCATGGTGCTGACCGATCGCGATGGCGAGGTCGAGTCGCTGGTGCTGATCATGAGCGACGTCACCGATTGGGCCAACGCCGAGCAGCGCTTCGAAAAAACCTTTAATGCCAACCCGGCGCCGGCGGTGATCTGCCGCCTCAGCGATCTGCGTTATATCAAGGTCAATCCGGGGTTTCTGGAAATGACCGGCTACACCCGCGATCAGGTGATCGGCGCCTCGACCTATGAGCTGGACATTCTCGAACGGGCCGAGCGCAAGGACCTGGCGATCCAGCGCCTGCGTGATGTCGCGACCATTCCGCAGATGCAGGCCGAACTGCGTCTGCCGGACGGTGGCAGCAAACAGGTTATCGTCGCCGGCCAGCCGTTGGTGCTCAACGACGAAGACTGCATGCTGTTTTCGTTCGTCGACATGGAGCCAAGGCACAAGGCCGAGGTCGCCCTGCGCCAGAGTGAGGAGCGGTTCGCCAAGGCCTTTCGCCTGACGCCGGTGCCGATCCTGATTTGCAGTGCCGACGAGCAGCGGCTGATCGATGTCAACCAGGCCTTCCTCGATACCTTGGCTTACGACAGCGACGACGTGCTCGGCAAGACCGTCGCGCAACTGGACTTCATCGATGAACAGGCTGAGCGCGCCCGGTTGCTGGCGGCGCTGGAGAAGACCGGCCGGGTCGATCGCGCCGATATGCGAATCCGCAAGAAAAACGCCGAAGTGCTGGAGTGCGCGGTGTCCGCTGACACCGTCAACATCCAGGACACGGTGTGCTATCTGCTGGTGCTGATGGACATCACCGAGCGCAAGCACACTGAGCTTGAACTGGTGGCAGCGATTGAAGAGGTGATGAAGGATGCGTCGTGGTTCAGCCGCACGCTGATCGAAAAGCTGGCCAATGTGAAGAAGATCAACTCGCCGCAGTTGCCCAGCGTTTCGTTCACCGATCTCACCGCCCGCGAGCGCGATGTTCTGGGGCTGATCTGCGAGGGGCTGGCGGACAAGGAAATTGCTGCACGGTTGAAACTGGCGCCGAATACAGTGCGCAATCATGTGGCGACGGTTTATTCCAAGCTGGATGTGCACAGCCGCAGCGAGGCGATTGTCTGGGCCCGCGAACGGGGGTTGTTCTCGGGGAGCAGCCGGGGGCAGCGGTAAGGTGCAAATGCACTAGTTCATGGGGTGCAAATTCGGGTGTCTGACAAGGCAGGCTGTTCTTAGGCTGGTGGGGTGCGATGCGGGTTTCGTTCGTGATCGTGTCCCTTCCGTCGTTGTTATTGGATCAGACCATGAATGTGTTGTTTGTCATTGAACCTGGCGTGTTGCGTCGATTTTCGGAGCTGGCGCAATGATTTATCTGACGCAGTTGCGGGCGCAACTTGAGCGTAGTTTTTCGCCGTTGGCTTGTGAGTGTGTGGTGGATGGGGATCATTCCCTTACTGTGAAGTTGTATCACCCGGCGTCCGGTCAGGTTGATCTGGTGATTAGTGGGTTGAGTCTGGATGCCTTGCGTACTTCGGAGGCGGTGGATGCTTTGGTTGATGAGTTGCGGTATGAGCTTGAGAGTAATTCGTTGCGAACGCCGGGGTGAACTTGGCGGCCTCTGGGCCGACCAGGTTCTTGTTCGGTTTGGGTGAATATCCGGTTCTTCGGGTGCAGCCGCTGGCGGTTTCGCCCTTACGGCGAGTCACCTTTTCCAAACGCCGAAAAGGTAACCCAAAAGGCTTTACCCTGACGTACGGCCCTCGCTGTGGCTCGGGTTCCTTCGCTCCGGGATTGATCCGGGGGCATCGCCTCCGGTTTGCTTCGCTGCACCTCCTCTCGATGTGTTTGGCTTCGCCAAACGGTCGCTGCGCTCCCACCCCCGGATCAATCCCTCCACTCAGCCTGCCGACGGGCCCTGCGATCAAAAGCGGTGCTCGAGCTAACGCTCATCGTGGTGAGTGGTGAAGAGCGCTAAGCCGACTTGTTTGATCGTTCCCACGCTCCGCGTGGGAATGCAGCCCGGGACGCTCTGCGTCCCAATCCGACTTTCACCTGTGAGTGATGGCTTGTCGGCGGTGGCGATGGATTAGTCGACTCATTCCGAAAATCGACAGCAAATCCTGCCAGTTCGAGCCATTTCACTGGCACTTGCAGTCCACTGGTCTATAAGGAATGAGTGGTTCGGTTTCCATAGCCGGGCGTTGTCCTGCTCGGCGACGGGAGTTTTCTTCCATTCATCGCGGGTCATCCTATGAACAATCCTGGGAAACGCGTGTGTGCTTCGTTGTTGTCGGCTTTCGGTCTGGTGCTGCTCAGTGGTTGCGCCAGTCCTCCACCCCCTCCGCCGGCAGCACCGCCTCCGCCACCTGAGCGCACTTGTCAGGTCATGGAAAATACCGAGGTCGCCGGTGATGCCTATGCCGACGGGCAAGTGACTCGACACATCACCAAGACCCGTTGCGTCACTCAATAAGCCGGGCGCCGTTAAAGGCGCGGGTCGAGTGGATTGTGCTGGTGGCCGATCTGGTTGGCACCGCAGTCTTCGCCGTGGAAGGCGCGATTGCGGCGATGCGCAGTCAGCTAGATCTGCTTGGGGTGATGGTGATTGCGTTCATTGTCGCGCTCGGTGGCGGGGTGACCCGTGATCTGTTGATCGGTGCCACGCCGCCCAAGGCTGTGGCGGACTGGCGCTATCCGGCGCTCGCATTTGCCATGGGCGGGGTGGCGTTTGTTTTTCATGAGCGGGTGCTGGGCTGGTCCGGTTCGACCCTGATCGTGCTGGATGCGGCGGGATTGGCGCTGTTTGCCGTGGCCGGGGCGCAGAAGGCGTTGAATTTCGGGATCTCGCCGTTTGTGGCCATGTTGATGGGCACGATTACCGGGGTCGGTGGCGGGGTGCTGCGTGACATTGTGCTGGCGCGGGTGCCGGTGGTGTTGCAGGCGGATCTGTATGCCAGCTCGGCGTTTGTCGGCGCGGCAGTGTTGATCGTCGGGCGCAGGCTGGGTGTGCCACCGGTGGCGGCCGCGTTGCTGGCGGGGGCGGCGTGTCTGTTGTTGCGGTTGTTGTCGGTGCATTTCGGCTGGCAGTTGCCGAAGGTTCTGGAGGCATGAAAAAGGCAGCCCCTGGGCTGCCTTTTCTTTTGCGTCAGAGGCGGATCAGGACAGGAAGCCGCCGTCCACGTTCAGCGATACGCCGGTGGTGTAGCTCGAGGCATCGCTCGCCAGGTACAGCACGGCGCCGGCCATTTCGCTTGGGTCGGCTACGCGCTTGAGTGGGATCTGCGTCAGGGCCTGTTTCAGGATCGCGTCGTTTTTCACCAGGGCCGAGGCGAATTTGGTGTCGGTCAGGCCCGGTAGCAGGGCGTTGCAGCGGATGCCGAACTGCGCGCATTCCTTGGCGAAGACTTTGGTCATGTTGATCACGGCGGCCTTGGTCACCGAGTAGATGCCCTGGAAGATCCCCGGCGAAATGCCGTTGATCGAGGCCACGTTGATGATGCTGCCGCCGCCGTTTTCGCGCATCAGCTTGCCGGCTTCCACCGACATGAAGAAGTAGCCGCGGATGTTCACGTCGACAGTTTTCTGGAAGGCGCCAAGGTCGGTATCCAGCACGTTGCAGAACTGCGGGTTGGTCGCGGCGTTGTTGACCAGGATGTCCAGCCGGCCGAACTGTTCCTTGATTCCGGCGAAGACCTGGCTGATCTGCTCCATTTCGCCGATGTGGCAGGCGATTGCTGTGGCCTTGCCGCCGGCGGCGATGATGGCGTCGGCCACGTGCTGGCAGCCTTCGAGTTTGCGGCTCGAAACGATCACATGTGCGCCTTGCTGGGCCAGCAGTTTGGCGATGGCTTCACCGATGCCACGGCTGGCGCCGGAGACGAAAGCGATCTTGCCGTCGAGGTCGAACAACTGAGTCTTGGACATGGGATTCCCTTGTAGTAAGCCTTGTTATAACGCCGTCATCAGAGGCTGGATTTGGCAATGACCTGCAGGCTCATCTGCTCCAGCAGTTTGTTCATGTGAATGAACTGCGCGAAGCGTTTGTCCTGGGTCTGCCCATGGAAGAAGCGGTAGTAGATCTGCTGCACGATGCCGGCCAGGCGGAACAGGCCGTAGGTGTAGTAGAAGTCGAAATTGTCGATCTGGATGCCCGAGCGTTCGGCGTAATAGTCGACGAATTCGCGGCGCGTCAGCATGCCCGGCGCGTGGCTCGGCTGGCGGCGCATCAGTTGCACCGGTGCCGGGTCGTCCGCCTGGATCCAGTAGGCGAGGGTGTTGCCCAGATCCATCAATGGATCGCCAAGGGTAGTCAGTTCCCAGTCGAGCACGCCGATGATCTGCATCGGGTTGCTCGGGTCGAGGATGACGTTGTCGAAGCGGTAGTCGTTGTGGACGATGCTGGAGGTCGGGTGATCGGTCGGCATCTTGTCGTTGAGCCAGGCTTTGACCTGTTCCCAGTGCGGTGCGTCCGGGGTCAGGGCTTTTTCGTAACGCTCGCTCCAGCCTTTGATCTGGCGGGCGACGTAGCCTTCCGGTTTGCCCAGATCGCCGAGGCCGCAGGCGTTGTAATCGACCCGGTGCAGCTCGACGAAACGGTCGATGAAGCTCTTGCACAGGGCTTCGGTTTTCGCCGAATCCAGCCCCAGCTCCGGCGGCAGGTCCGAGCGCAGAATGATCCCCTTGACCCGTTCCATCACATAGAACTCGGCGCCGATCACCGAATCGTCGGTGCAGTGCACGTAGGCTTTCGGGCAATACGGGAAACCGTCGCGCAACTGGTTGAGGATGCGGAATTCGCGGCCCATGTCGTGGGCGGACTTGGCCTTGTGGCCGAACGGCGGACGGCGCAGGACGAATTCCTGGTCCGGGTATTCCAGCAGGTAGGTCAGGTTCGACGCGCCGCCGGGAAACTGGCTGATCTGCGGTGTGCCGGTCAGGCCCGGAATATGCGCCTTGAGGTACGGATCGATCAGGCTGGCATCGAGTTCTTCGCCAGAGCGGATACGGGTGGACTGGTCAGTAAGCGCCATGCTTATCCCTTCTGCTTATTTTGGAGGCCAGACATCATTGGCTAATCTAATGGCGCGCTCGGGCGGTCACAAGCGCGGTTCGGTCTTATAGGTTAGCGTGTTGGACGATAATCACCTTTGGGAATGTGCGCGGCAGGCCGCTGGCGACTAAGGTTTAGCGCAGATGCCTTGTTCACAAAGGAGCTTTGAAATGGGCTGCCCGCAAGTCTGTGCCAGCGCCACCCTGCAATGCAGTTTCGGCGCCGCACCGGCGGTGCTCAACGTGCTGCCGGTCAACCGCACGCTGACCGGCGGGATGCCGGCGGCGAACATCATGGATCATATTCCGCTGGTCAACGTCACCACCTTCGGCATGTGCATGAGCATGGCCAACCCGATGGTCGCCGCTGCCACGGCTGCGGCATTGGGCGTGTTGACGCCGATGCCATGCATTCCCGCTACCGCCACGCCGTGGATTCCCGGCGGCGCTCCGACGTTGCTGCTGGGCGGGATGCCGGCGATCGATGCCAACAGCACATTGATATGCAACTGGGCGGGGGTGATCAAGATCGTGATGCCGGGGCAGATGCAGATGTTGATTCCCTGATTCAGGCTTGCTATGGATCCGTCCACTTGCGCAACCACCAGCGCATCCGGGAAATCGGCTTGCCATCGGCATCCAGCGGCCGCCCGTCCTCGGCAAATCCTTGTTCCGGTTCCATCAACTGTCCATTCAGATAGCGCGCATCCACCGCCGGTTTGCCATTGGGATGAAACCGTTGATAGCGCCCCTCACGCACGCCATCGCGATAGAACTCGGCCTCCGCTACTTTCCCGTCGGGAAAGTAGTTGAATGCCTCGCCATGCAACAGCCCGTGGCGGTAGGTGGCCTTGCGCTGTAACCAGCCCTCGGGTGCGTAGAAACTGGCGATGCCTTGCAGCTTGTCGCGCACGAACGGCATCTGCGCCGAGACCTTGCCGTTGGGGTGGTAGAGCAGGGACGTGCCCTGCAATTCGCCCTGGCTGTAATTCAGATCTGCCTGCGGGCGACCGTCATCCTTGATATTCAACGGGCCGTCGAGCTGGCCGTCCTGCAGACGCCCCTTGAGGTGTTTGTCGTCCTGCTGCAGGTCCAGCAGTGTGATTGCCATGGCTTCTCCTTGTCAGTTGACCTGTACCAGTCCGCCCTTGATGGTCAGCATGCCGCCGCCGTCCACGGTCTGTGAAGCCGCGCCCTTGTTGGTCAGGCTGATACCGGCGTCGTTGGTCAGCGTCGTCCCGGCCTTGTTGTCCAGCGAGGTACCGGCCTGATTGGTCATGGCGGTGCCGGCCTTCTGGGTGATCGAGGTGCTGGCCGAAGTCGCCAGATCCGCGCCGCTCTTGATCGTGAAGCTGCCGCCACTTTGCAGGGTGAGGGTGCCGCTGACCTTGATCGTCAGGTTGCCATCCACCGTCAGGCTGTAATCACCGGTGACCTTGTCGGTGTAGTTGCCGCCGGTACTGTGGTTCTGGTCGGCGCCGACCTTCACGGTGCGGCTGTCCTTCACATCGAGGCTGTCGCTGCCGGTCTGGATGGTCACGCTGCGTTTGCCTTTCTCCAGCGTCACGGTTTCATCGCCGTCCTTGACCGTGCGGGTGCGGGCGTTCTGTACCGTGAGGGTTTCGTCATGGCCGACGGTGGCGGTGGTGTCGTTGAGCACGTTGATCTTCAGATCTTTCTGCGCTTGCAGGAACACTTCTTCGGCGTCTTTCTTGTCCTCGAAACGCAGCTCGTTGAACCCGCCGCCACCCTTTGAAGATTGAGTCTTGATCCCGGACTGGGTCTGGTTCGCCGGCAAGGCATAGGGCAGGGCGTTGTCGCCGTTGTACACGCAACCGGTGACCAGCGGCCGGTCCGGGTCGCCGTCGATGAAGGTCACGATGACTTCCTGACCGATGCGCGGCACAAACTGCATGCCGAAACACTTGCCGCTCCAGGGCAGCACCACGCGCACCCAGCAGGAACTGGTTTCATCGTTCTTGCCGTCGCGATCCCAGGGGAACTGCAACTTGATCCGGCCGTATTCGTCGGTCCAGATTTCTTCGCCGGACTTGCCGACGACGATGGCGGTTTGTGGATGCATGCGCGGTTTTGGTGTGAGGCGTTGCGGACGAAATGGCGTGGCCTTGGGGATCGCTTCGAAGCGATTGCGATAGCTTTCGTGGCTGACGTCGTGGGTCACCCGAGTGATGACCCAATCGATGTTCAGGGTCGCATCTTCGTGGCCGTCGAGGGTGAACCAGTGACCCGGAATCAGCCAGCGGCAGTCGCTTTCGCCGACGAAACGTTTCTCTTCACTGCGCAAACCGTCGACCCGCTGCTTGGTCAACGCATCGCCCCGAGCCTTGGCGTTGTAACCGCCGGGATGTTCATAGATCGAACGCGGCCCGGCCACGGCTTCGGCCTGCCCGTATAGCGAAGTGGTCGGCGTGGTGAATTCGTAATCCGTTGCCTTGTACACGCCGGCCACCGCTTGCAGACACACCTGGCCTGAGCGGATGCCGTGCAACTCACGCTCACCCATTTGCTGGCCCAGATACTTGACCTTCGGGCCGTTGGGGATCTGCACGAATGCATCGTTGCTATCACCCAGCACCAGCGTGTGCTTACCCTCGTCGTGGGTGAAAAACCAGAAGATGCCTTCCTCCTCCAGCAGCCGCGAGACGAAGGCGAAATCGGTCTCGCCGTACTGCACGCAGTATTCGCGTGGGGTGTAGCTGCCGGTCAGCGACAGCTTGAAGTCGGTAAAGCCGTGGGCCTTGAAAATCGTCGTGACGATGTCCGAAGTGGCGAGGTTCTGGAATACGCGGTTGTTGCTGGCCAGGGTCAGCCACCAAAGCCATGGCCTCAGAACCAGCTGGTAGCGCTCGGCGGTCGCGTCGGCGGGGAGCTGGCGGATCTCGGCGACCAAAGCGTCGAAGGGACGGAGCTGGGCGTCGTTGTGCAGGGTGGTGGTAACGTGGGTGGCGATGGCACTGGTCAGGGTGAGGGAGGTACCGTCGTTGAGGCCGTTGAGGGTTTGCGAGCCCAGAACGTTCAGCGCTTCGTCGCCGGACAGCGAATCAGGGTAAAGCGCCGACAGCGAGGTGCCGGTGAGGGAGAGGGTGGTGTTGCTGTCGGTCGGACGTGGCATCGAATCGTCTCAATATGGAAAGCAGTTGAAGACCAACCGGGCCTGGTACCGAGTCAGGATCCGATTCCCAGTTTTACGTTCGGATCCAGAATCACTCCATTGCCAATCATTTGATAGATCCGTGATCGTTCACTCTGTGGCAGTTCTTCCAGAGGTACTCCATACCATTTCATGGCGATGTGATTTGCGACGTTCTGATATTTTTTAGTCGACGCTGTAAAACCTTCCCGAAGCCTTTTTTGTTCTCTCGTTTCGATGAGGAAGGACAGGACGGGTAGTTCATTTTTCAGTAACTTGGTGATCGCTTCGTGGAGGTTTTCGGGACTGGTCAAGTCAAGCGGGTCCACAGTGTTGAACGGGGAGTTCGTAAAATCCTGGCCGACCTTGTTGCGATCGAACAGGAAGTCCCAGGCCGTTATGACGTCAGCCCAACGGTCACCGGGATCGACTTCAATCACTGAGGAAGCCAAGGGTTTGTAATGCTCCACCATCGGTATGTCGTGCGGGATGTCCAGATCATGTTTCATTTGCAGCAACATCTGTAACTGAATGCGATGGGATAGCTCACCATGCTCGGGATTGATCGTAGGATCTTTGAATGGGGCACCGCGGTCGGTGAGTTCGGCGAATTTTTTGCGGCTCAGAACACCGAAAATAGTCAAAGGGGTGGTAAATCGTTCCTGCTGCTCCTTGATTCGGAATACGCTGTCGAGCACTTTTTTCGGTTTGGTGAAACCGACTGGCGGGTTGGTATACAGCTCTATCTGTTCAACCGGTTTCAGTGTCAGATCCTTGAAATGAAGTTTGACACTCTGCTGCAGGTCGCTTTCGATCTTAAGCAGGTATTGCTTGTATTTGGCTTGTTTACTTAACGCCTCGACACCACTGGTCAGAAACCCTTCGAAGTGTTGATGCTGGCGAAAAGCAGTTCCAAACAGACCACCAAGTACATATTTGCCGGACATAATTCCTCCTTGATGACGGCTGAGAAAATGGAGTTAATCCAGTTCTTCTATATGAATAGCACTGGACGCTGACGGAGCTATGGAAATTGCCGGAGTAGTGTCTGTTGCCGAAGACATTAAAAAAGGAAACGTGTGGCTTTCGGGGAAAAGGTATTGCGTAGGATCAACCCAGTCCTTGCTTTCGCTTTCGTCATGACTCTGATGAAACCGTATTTTCAGTTGGGTCAGCTTGCCTGTGCACTTCAGGCAACATGCTTTGGAAACGCCGATATACCTCGGGTTCAGAGGGATTTCTGCCATCTCGTGATACCGGATCAGCTGCATTTCGGCATGGAACGTGCGGTCGAGATCACCTTTTCTGTTGGGTATGAACAGGAACTTGGAAGGGTGTATTGAGAAGGTGAGGCCTAACATATAGGAAACCCGTTCAATCTGATTCCAGAAACGCTGTTTTTTGGAAAGTTCCAGTCGATACTTTTTCTTCTGCCAGAGGGTTGGCCTTTTCGGCAAACTCAGAATTGCCGCGGTGGCTGCGAGAATGTCTTCTTTTCCGTTTCGATCACTGAACAGATCATTTGCCGCTATGTAAATTTGATCTCCATCCGAGCTGACAGCGACGCAAGCCGAGTTCATGTACTTGGTTTGTGAGTAGGTTCCGGTAAACATGAACCGAAGCGAAAATTTGGCAATGAGATCGAGTTTTTCAGGGGAGTAAGGCATTTTTATTGCTCCAGTTTTTTATCAGGTCATTCCAGAACCCACTCCGCCAATTTCCCCGTCACCTGCGTCATCAATACGTTCTCGACATCCCGCGCCCCGGCCGCGCTGCATTTGGCGAGCACCGCTTTCACAATTCCCGAATCAAACTCGAACTGCTTGCCGGTCGCTGCCTTGTAGCGACCACGCAATTTCTCCAGCTTCGCCAACACAATCCCTTCCAGCGTCTGCTCATCCAGCGGCCGATACGCAACGACGGTCATGCGCGCCAGAAACGCCGGGCGGAAGGCTTGCAGGAGGACTTTGTGCAGTGCTTCGTTGAACGCTTCCGAGCCGAGTTGTGCAGTCGGTGTATCGAGCAATAACTCAGCGCCGACATTGCTGGTGGCGAGCATCACGGTGTTCTTGAAATCCACTACCAACCCGGTCCCGTCTTCCATCAAGCCCTTGTCGAACACGTTGTAAAACGCTTCCAGCACATCCGGGTGCGCCTTCTCGATTTCATCCAGCAACACCACCGAATACGGCTTGCGCCGCACGGCTTCGGTGAGCACGCCGCCACTTCCATAACCAACATAACCGGGCGGGGCGCCCTTGAGCTGGCTGACGGTGTGGGCTTCCTGGTACTCGGAAAGATTGATGCTGATCAGATTGCGTTCGCCGCCATACAACGCGTCGGCCAGCGCATACGCGGTTTCGGTTTTGCCAACGCCCGTGGGGCCGACCAGCAGGAACACACCGACCGGTTTCTGCGGATCGGTGAGCCCCGCACGATAGGCCTGCAATCGTTGGGCGATGGTATTGAGCGCAGTGCTCTGGCCCATCACTCGCTGGCCCATGCGTGTGCCGAGAGTGCGCACGGCATGGGCTTCGTCGGCGAGCATTTTGCCGACGGGGATGCCGGTCCAGCCGGCGATCACGGCGGCGACGGTTTTGCCGTCGACCTGCTCGGGCACCAGCGGATCGTCCTGACGGATCGCATCGAGTCCGGCTTCCAGGCGCAGCAGTTCGGCGGCAAGGTGGTCGATGCGACTGTCGATGGCTTCGTCGGGCTTGTCGCTGTCGGCGCTTTCGCTCAATGCCAGCAACTCGCGGCGAGTGTCGAGCAGTTCGCGCACGGCGACGCGCTCCTCGCCCCAACGGGTTTCCAGTTCGCGGATGGCCTGGACGTTGGTCTTCGATTCACTTTCCAGCAGGGTAATGCGCTCGCGGTGATCGAGCCCCGTGGCCTGTTCCCGGCGCAGACGTTCGACTTCTTCTTTGAGGCTTTGCTGACGATGGCGCAGGCTCTCCAGCGGTGGCGGCACGTCGTGCTGGCCGAGGGCGACCCGGGCGCACGCGGTATCGAGGACGCTGATGGCCTTGTCGGGCAACTGCCGACCGGAGATGTAGCGATGGGAGAGTTTCACCGCTTCGTGGATTGCCGCATCCAGCACCTGCACGCCGTGGTGCTGTTCGAGTTTGGCGGCGACGCCACGGAGCATTTCCACGGCGGTGATTTCGTCCGGTTCTTCCACCTGCACCAGTTGAAAACGGCGGGCGAGGGCCGGGTCTTTCTCGAAATATTTTTTGTATTCCATCCAGGTCGTGGCGGCCAGCGTGCGCAATTCACCTCGGGCCAGCGCGGGTTTGAGCAAGTTGGCCGCGTCGCTGCCGCCTTCGACACCGCCAGCGCCGATCAACGTGTGGGCCTCGTCGATGAACAGGATGATCGGCTTGTCGGCGCTGCGAACCGCGTCGATCACACCTTTGAGCCGCTGTTCGAATTCGCCTTTGACCCCCGCCCCGGCCTGCAACAGACCGAGATCGAGCACCCGCAAACTGACGTCCTGCAACGACGGTGGCACATCCCCGGCGGCGATGCGCAGCGCCAGACCTTCGACCACGGCGGTTTTACCTACGCCCGGTGCCCCGACCAGAATCGGGTTGTTCTGCCGGCGCCTCAGCAGAATGTCGATGCACTGGCGAATTTCACCATCGCGACCGACGATCGGGTCGATGCGCCCGGCATGGGCGTCGGCAGTCAGGTCCTGGGTGTATTGATCGAGCACCGAGTCTTGCCGTGGCGTTGAACTCCCCGAAGATACAGAGCGCGGGCCAACGTGCTCGCGGGAGTTTTCTGTCCACTCCAGCAGATTCGCGCGCAGGGCTTCTTTCGGAATTCGCAGCAATGACGACGCGCTGTTGAGCAGCAAACTGCGGCGCTCGTCACGGTCGATCAACGCCAATAAAAGCAGCCCGGAACGAATGCTGTCGATCCCCAACACACTGGCCTGTACCACGGCGTCTTCCAGCAATCCCAGGGTGTGCGAAGACAGCGCTGGTGTGCGGGTGCTGCCAGCCTTGAACAGGTCCAGCGCCTTGTTGATTTCCGCCGTCAGCGCATCCCGTTCCAAGCCAAAACGCGGCAGCAGAAACGCAAAATCGCCGCCCTCGATATCCAGCAACTCCAGCAACAGATGCTCGATCTCGACAAAGTGATGCCCGCGCTGCAAGCATCGTTGCGCGGCACGTTCGAGGGCGCGGCGGTTGTCCGGGTTGAGGCGTCCGATCAGGCTGGCCAGTTCCATTTCAGGTGATCTCCAGCTGACGCAGGCGGGTTTCGATCCGTTGTACGGCCAGGCTGGTCTGCCGTTGCAGGCCACCGTTCCAGCTCAACAGGGCCGGGGTTTGTCGGCCGAGTTGCAGTGGCCCCGCACCGCGCACCAGCAGCACCAGTTTCACGTCCAGATCCGGGCCGAAATACAGCGCAGCGAGGCTCGCCAGTGCCGGATGCGTCTCGCCGTCCGGTAGAAAACGTCCGGCCTGCGCCGAAGACAATGGCCCGAGCGTCAGGCGAATCCCGGCGTGTTCATCCCACACCCGAGTACCGGCGACAGCGCTGCGGCCGAGTTGCAGATTGCGTCCGCCGGCCTTCATGACGCTGCGGCTGGCGCGTGGAATCTCACGCCACGCCCCTTCATAAGCGCTCAGTTCCACCGCCACGGTAAACTGCTCACGGACAATCGCCGCGAACCCCGCCAATGACCGGCGGCCATCGGCGTACAACGCGGTGCATGCCAGAACGGCGCAGTCGGGAATCGCCTGGCGCTCTTGCAGGGATTTGGGCAATAACCCGGTCAGCGCCCGCAGTTGCGCCTGCACCGGCGAAGCGCCGGGCGTGGTGAAACCGAGGGCGATCCGGTGTTTGCGCATCACCTTGTACAGCAGACTCAGCAACCGATGCTGGAACAGGTCGAGGAACTCGGCGGGCGCATGATCCTTGGCTCGTGCCCGTTGTTGCAGCCATTCCTGATAGGCGTAAGGCAGCGGGCCGTCGGGGCCGCCGAGGCCGAACATCGGCGAGTTCAGGGTCAGCGGTTCACCGGGGTTTTCCTCCAGGCTTTCGATCTGGCTGGCGGCGAACAACGGCGTCAGCGGCCCGCGCAATTTCAGCGCTTCGGCCTGTGGCGATGTACCCGTACCAAGGGAGTCGGCCTGGGGTTGTTCGCGCTCCAGCAACAGCAACGCCTGCAACCATTCGAACGCCTGCGGATCACGGCGCAGGCGCTGGCTCAGGGTCAGAGCGACAGGGGCATGCCGGCTTGGGGTTGCCATGTCTTGACCTCCTTGTCTGCCTGCATGAGCACCGTGCGCACAAAGCGATTGGCCGTTGCGTACACCGAAAAGAACTGCGCGAGCACCGCCGAGAACAACACCGCGCTGCTGCCGACGAAATGCTGTGGATCAAGCTGCAATTGCACTTCAAGCCCGTTGCGCCAGCCGCGCCAGGCATCGGCGCCGACATGTCCGATCACTCGTTCACAACCGAGGCTCAGCAGACCTTCAATCTGGCGCAGGGCGCTGGCCTCATCGCGCAGGTTGTGCAGGGTCAGGATTTCCTTCAGCGCATCCAGCGCCTGGGGCCCTTCGACCAGTGACAGATGATTGAGGGTCAGTTGCGACACCAGCCGCCAGCGCGAATCACCGTCCAGACGCGGTAGGCTCTGCGGGCTCGATGGATTGCGCAGGCGTGCCCATGCCACCGGGCCCGGCCGTTCGAAACCCAGCGGCGTACCGGCGGGCAGGCTCTGGGCCAGATGCCGATTGGTGCAGAGCAATTCGGCGGTCAGGCTGTAATCGGGCAGGTCGGTCTGCGGTTCGAAACGGGTGTCGACGATGCTGACCAGAAGATCGCTGCCGAGCCGGTTCGGCGTCTGTCCGTTGACCCGTCGCGCATGCCAGTAACGTTGCCGGTCACCGCTGCTGTGCTGGCTGCCGTAGTACGCCGGCAGCCGTTGCACACCGCTGGCGGAACTGGCGCGGATGCTACGAATGCTGTGGATTTCGACGCTGTTTTCCCGGTGGCTGTCGGCGATCAGTCGGTATTCGCTGCGGGTGCCGTCCGGGCGCAGCGGCTCCGAAGTGCGCGGAAACAGGTTGATCACCGGTGCGCAACCCAGCGCGATATCGCTGGCCTGCAAGTGCAAGCGGCCGGCCGGGGCCCGATCAAAAACGATGTAGAGATACAGCGTCTGGCTGTCACTCGACACGCCGGACAGTGGCAGATCAAAGAAGTGGAATTTATCCGGGAACGCGAAGTACTCGGCCAGCAGACGCATGCCCGGATGCACGCCGTCTTCGTCCGGCAGCAGCACCTCGTCGTCGGCGAAACCGACGATCTTCGGCAGGCCTTTCACGCTGGCAGGAGTGCTCCCGGGCGAGCCGGCCAACACTTGCACCGCGTGGGCGCCGAGCAAGTCATAAAGGCTGGCGTTGACCACCGGTGACGCGGCCAGGTGAATGCGCAAGTGGTCGATGCCAAGCTCCGACCACTGGCTGTCGCCGAGACTACGCAGGCTC
The DNA here is from genome assembly GCF_059424205.1 of Pseudomonas sp. GW456-12-1-14-TSB6. NCBI lineage: Bacteria > Pseudomonadati > Pseudomonadota > Gammaproteobacteria > Pseudomonadales > Pseudomonadaceae > Pseudomonas > Pseudomonas sp. GW456-12-1-14-TSB6. The sequence continues at coordinate 97,975 of NZ_JBWKZE010000008.1, read as the reverse complement.
AGGCGTAGCGCCGAGCGGGACTGCGCAACGCCAGTCAGCGCCTGCGCTTCATCGCTGCCGAGCAACAAGGCTTCGCTGATTTCGACCGGCCACAACCGCACAGCGGCGCTGGTGCGAAAGTGAATGCTTTCGCCCTTGCTGGTGGTGACGAACAGCGGCGTGTCCCGGGGCAGGGGATAGCCGCCGTCGAGGTTGCCCTTGCTCGGATCCGGCTCGAACTGGACGATGGCGCAGGACGGCAGCGGGCGCATGGCCAAGGGATAAAGCTGTTCGAGCAATGCGTCGCTGAACTCGGCGTAGTCGTCATCCAGCCGCCGTTGCAGACGTGCGGCGAGCAGGGCGAAACCTTCCAGCAATCGTTCGACATGCGGGTCCGGGCATTCGCCGGGAGACAATTCCAGACGTCGCGCGACTTTCGGATAACGCTCGGCAAACTGTCCGCCGGCGTGTCGCAGCCAGGTCAGTTCGCGCTGGTAGTAGTCAAGTAGTTGCGGGTCAATCGAGTCGCTCATGGCGCACCTCCAGCCCTTCATTGCCGGGCTCGATGACAAAGGCCACCGGCCAGTGCTGCGAGCCGCTGCGCAACTCGCCGAGCAGGCGAATGCTCAGGCGCTGCGGATGCTCGGGCAGGGGATTGACCTGAACCTCGCCGAGCAGCAGACGCGGTTCGAAATGGGTGACGGCTTCGCGAATGTCCCGCGCCAGCCGACGACGGTCATCGCTGCGCTGTTGTTGCAGGGCGCTCCAGTCGGCGATGCCGTAATCGATGACGCTGGGCGGGGAGGTCAGGGTGCGCGGGCCACGGCGAGTGTTGAACAGGCGCGCCAGTTCGGTGTGCACCGAATCGAGCAGGTCCTGGCGATCGAACACCTGCACGACGTCCGTCTCGCTGGACGCGATGCGTTCGAACAGCGGCGGGAGAATGCCCGTGCCTGCCATGGCCGTTGCGTCCGGTTACTTGCTGGCCTTGTTCGCCGCCAGGTCCCAGACCGTGCCGGCGGTGCCTTCCTTGGTGCCGTCGTCCTTTTGCGCGGTGAGTTCCCATTTGATTTTGGTGAAGTTCAGGGAAAGCGTCTCCACCGGTTTGCCACCGGTGCCGCCACTGACGCTGACGTTAGAGATCACCACGTTGGTCAAGGTGTAGATGATGAACGGCATGATCTGCCCGCTGCCTTCGGCGGCGTTGCGACCGATGGTGATCTTGGCTTCCGGGATCGGCTTGCCGGCGCAGCAATACTCGTTGAGCGAGGGGGTCGAACTGTCAATGAATTTGGTCAGGGTAAATTCACCGATGTGCGGCCGGCCGGAGGTGCGCTCCGAGTTGCTGACGTCGTTGGTCACCTGCATCGCCACGTTGTGGCTGTAGGACATGACTTCGATCTTGTCCTTGTAACCCTCGAGCAGGCTGTCGCCTTTGATGTCGCCGCCGAGGTCGAGAATGATTGCATCCATCGCTTGAAACTCCTGAAAGGTGTCGTGCCAGGCAAACGGGGGAGCGCCCGCAGGAAAAACCTGGGGGCGCAGACAGGTCAGGCTGCTACCGGAGGCGGCAGGGTCGCGACCAGACGGATCGATGCGGTCAGCTCTTCAAGCTGAAAGTGCGGCCGCAGGAACACCGTTGCGCGATAGGCACCGGGCTTGCCGGCCACTTCGGTGACGTCCACCCGCGCTTCACGCAACGGGTATTGCGCCTTGATTTCCTGCGGTGCGTTGTCGTTGATCAGTACGTAGTCGGCGATCCAGTTGTTGAGATAGGTCTGGACGTTGTCGCGGGTCATGAAACTGCCGACCTTGTCGCGCATGATCACCTTCAGGTAATGGGCGAAACGCGAGGCCGCGAGCACGTACGGCAACATCGCCGAGATCCGTGCGTTGGCGTTGGCCTCGTTGGTGTTGTAGACCTTGGATTTGTTGGTGGTCTGGCCGCCGAAAAATACCGCGATGTCGCTGTTCTTCTTGTGGCACAGGGCGATGAAACCGAGGTCGTTGAGTTCCTTCTCGCGGCGGTCGGTGATCGCCACTTCGGTCGGACATTTCAGCGACAGATCACCGGAACTGGTGCGGAAGGTGTGCGCCGGCAGGCCTTCGACTGCGCCACCACCTTCAGCGCCACGGATCGCCGCGCACCAGCCGTATTTGGCAAAGGCCTCGGTGATGCGTTGCGACAGTGCCCACGCGGCGTTGCCCCACAGGTATTTGCTGTGGTCGGTGCCGTTGGTGTCTTCGACGTAGTTGATGCCTTCCACCGGCGAAGTGTCCGGGCCGTAAGGCAGGCGCAGCAGGAAGTGTGGCAGCACGAGAGAGACGTAGCGTGAGTCTTCGCTTTCGCGGAACGAGCGCCACTTGATCAGCTCCTGGCTCTCGAACACTTTCGACAGGTCACGCGGAACGGCCAGTTCGGTGAAGCTGTTCATGTCGAACAGGCGCGGGCTGGCGGCGGCAATGAACGGCGCGTGGGCAGCGGCGGCGACGTTCGACAGTTTCTCCAGCAGGCCGATGTCCTGCGGGTGACGGCCGAAGGTGTAGTCACCCACCAGCAGACTGAACGGGTGGCCACCGAAGGTGCCGTACTCCTCTTCATAGATCTTTTTGAACAGCGCGCTCTGGTCGAACTCGACGGCTTTTTCCAGATCGTTCTGCAGCTCTTTCTGGGTCACGTTGAGCAGGCGCAGTTTCAGCCGGGTGCTGGTTTCGGTGTTCTGTACCAGCATGTGCAGGCCACGCCAGGACGCTTCGAGCTTTTGCAGGTCCGGGTGGTGCAGCACTTCGTTGAGCTGGGCGCTGATCAGCTCGTCGATCTGGCTGATGCGGTCGTTGATCATCGCCACAGTGTCCTTGTCGATGGCCATGCCTTCGTCGAGTACCTGGGTGGCGAATTCCGCGAGCATGTCGCGGGCGTAATCCTGCTGACTGTCGTCATGGGCCATGCGGCCCTCGGCGATGATTCGGTCGAGCAGGGATAAAGTCTCGGCAGCAGCATTTTCGCTGGCTTGATTCTGGGCGGCGGCGGGCATGGCGAATTCTTCCTCGGTCAGGTGGACGATCAGGCTTGCGGTTCGGCCGGAGCTTCGGCATCAGCGGCCGGGACAGCGGTGTCCGGGCGGGCCGACTTGATTTCCTGCAAGCCTTCGGTGTTGGCGATGACGTCGCGCAGCAGCTTGTCCAGATCGTCATTGCCGTCGAGTTTGGTCAGTAGATCGCGCAAGCGCTGGCGGGCTTCGAACAGGCGCCGCAGCGGCGTGACTTGCTCCACCACCTTGACCGGGTCGAAGTCGTCGATGTGCTTGAAGTTGAGTTCGATATTGAGCTTGCTGTCGTCGCCGCTGAGGGTGTTGTTGACTTGCAGCGTGGCGCGGGGGGCGATGGAGGCGAGGACGTCGTTGAAGTTGTCGCGGTCGATTTCGGTGAAACGGCGTTCGGTCAGTTTCGCCAAGGGTTCGAGCGGCTTGCCCGAGAGGTCGGCCAGGATGCCGACCACCAGCGGCAATTCCTTTTTCTCGATGGCATTACCGATTTCGACGTCATAGGTGATTTGCACGCGGGGCGGGCGAACCCGGTCGAGCTTGTGCTGGGTACTTTCTGCCATGTCGGCGGACTCCGATGCGATGAGCGGGCGCAATGCATCGGGGAGGCCCGTTCATCGCTTTCCCTTGCTGGACCACAGGTTAGAAAGGGTGGCAGATGACCTGTCGTTCCTTTGACAAACCTTCCTCATTCGGCTGTAGGAACCGAACTACCCAAGACGCTAGAACAGGTCTATAAAAATGCAAGCGAAAAACTTTTTTGGACTGACTGGCGAAAAGGAAAATTCATTTTGTCTGCACGACTTTTTCTAACAATCGGGTTTGCGCTGCTCGCCGGTTGTTCGTTTTTCGGGCCGAAAGTCGATCTCGACAGCCTGACCCTCGACGTCGCCCCCAAGGCCAATGACGACACCCCGATCGCCGTGGATTTCATCGCGGTCAACGATCCGGATCTGCTCAAGCAATTGTCGGGCATCAGTGCCCGCCAGTGGTTCGCCGAGCGCGAGCAGTACCAGCGCGACTATCGTCAGCTGATGAGCGTGTGGGGACTGGAGCTGGTGCCGGGGCAATTCATCGACCGCCAGCCGTTCCCTTTGGGGGGCAAGCGGGCGGCTGGACTTTTGGTCTTCGCCAGCTATAACACTCCCGGAGCGCACCGCCTGCGGCTGGACGATCAGAGCGACGCATGGCTCAAGTTCGACAGTCGCGAGATGAGCCTGGTCAGCAAGGAAAACTGAAACACACCGTCCGCCGCCGGTTCGCGGTGCAGTCGAAGGGAGTCGTATGAGTCTGCTACCTGACGCGGTCTGCTGGCATGAAGGCATGCAATTGCTGCCCCAGCATTTTCAGTTACAGGGCCTGCGGGCCGAGGCCCTTGGAGCGCATCTGGCTCAGTCGTGCAATCCGTGGTTCTTCGGCGTCAGCCACATGGAGTTCGACCCGTCGGCGATGAGCGCCGGGGTGGTGCGGGTGCTGTCGTTACAGGGGACGATGCCGGACGGTCTGCCGGTCAATCTGCAAGTCGGCGTCGACCCGACGCTGGAGCTGGACGTCGCTGCCGCGATCGACGCCACGGAGGATGCGACGGTGACGGTTTATCTGGCGATCAGTCCGCTGTGGCGCGCCGGCCAGTTGTTGCCGCTCAAGGGACGTTTGCAATCGGTGGTCGGCGAGGCATTGCCGGATCTCACCAGCGGTGAATTTCCTGAATCGATCACGGTGTGGCGTCCCAATCCACGGCTGTGCACGCAACTGAACAAGGCCGATTCGATCTGCCTGCCGCTGCTGAAAATCCGCAAGGAGGGCGGCGGTTTCCTGCCATTGCCGTATACGCCGCCGACACCGGTCCTGTTGCCGGAATCCCCATTGGGTCGGCGGGTGGCCGGGCTCTGCGCGCGGGCACGGGAGAAGTGCCTGTTTCTCGGCGGGCGATTGCGCCAGGCGCAACAGGCCGGCAATCAGGATGACGCGCTGGAAATCCGTCGGCAGATGACGGCGTTGTGGGCGCGGTTGCCGGAAGTGGAAGGGGCGCTGATCAGCCGTGTCGCTCATCCGCAAAGCATTTATGTGCAACTGCTGGGACTCGCCGGTGCGTGGTCGGCGCTGGACCCGCTGGCGGGCGTACCGGCCTTTGCGCCACTGGATTTTCTCGAATTGCAGCGCGGTTACGAACCGCTGCTCGACTGGCTGGAAAACACCCTGGAGCTGATCCGCGCCGGTTACCGCAGCATCGCATTCGAGCGCGGCGAGCAGAGTTTTTCCATTCAGTTGCCGGACGAGCAACCGAGCCAGCGTCTGGTCATCGGCCTGCGCATGCCCAACGGCGCCAGCGAGCAGGCGGCCGACGAATGGCTGCGCGGCGCGATCATCGCCTCGGCTCCGCACATTACCTTGCTCAGCCGTCAACGCATGAGCGGTCTGACGCATCAGGCCATGAGCCGCAGCGAGCAGGTGGCCTACAGCGTCGGCGACGACACCCGGTTGTTCGTGGTGACCGCCGAAGGTAGCTGGTTCGATGCGCAACTGCCGCTGATGATCGCCGCGCCGGCCACCCGGCTGACCAGCAGTCCGTGGCAAGTAGTGTTGTTTGTCGCCCAGAACAGTGAACGTGCCTGATCACACAAGGAACGTCGTATGTCGCAAGGAAGTGCCGCAAGCCTCGGGTTGCAGGACGCTCCGCTGAGCAGTGCGTTCCGCCACACCTGGCAGCAGTGGTCGCATGACTGGAGCCAGTTGCCCAAGGACAGCGAGGACGAAGCGGCGCTGGTCGAAACCGTGGTCGAACTCTCGACCCAGGCTTCGCAACGGTTGTGGCGCACCGCGTTTGCCCGGGTCGGCGATTCGGCGACCGAGCAGGTCAAGGCGTTGGTGTACGCGTTTGTCGCGCTGGTCGATGAAACCCTGCTGTTCAGCCCGTGGCCGGGCCAGAGTGCCTGGCAGGAAAAGCCCCTGGAGTCGCGACTGTATTCCAGCCGTCAGGCCGGCGAGCAAGTGCCGGCGGCGATCCAGACCCTGCTCGATGAACAGCAGCCCACCACCCGCGATCTGGCCAACGTGTATTTGCAGTGTCTGATCCTCGGTTTTCACGGACGCCTGCGCGGTGAGCAGGGCCAGGTGCAGCGAGAGAAATGGCGGCGGGCGCTGTTCACGTTTGCCTGGCAGGACGAGGCCGATTACGAGGGTGTCAGCCTGCGTCTGGTACAGCCTTCGCTGGCGACACCCTTGCAGTTGCCGGTGCGCACGGCGTTGCCCGATGGCTTTCGTCTGGCGCTGGGCATTCTGGCGATGATTCTGCTGCTGACCGGGCTCGGGCAGTTTCTGTGGCGTGACATCCGTGAGGAACTGGAGCCGGTGTTGCAGGCGCCCGATACGCTGACGGCGCCGGAGCAAGACTCATGAGTACCCTGACGATCGTGGCCTGGGTGGTCGCCATCCTTCTGCTGCTGGTGATCATCGCGGTGGCGGTGTGGTGGTTGCGTACCCAGAGCGGCGCGGCGATCCGCAGTTTCTACGCTGCGGTGCGGCACATGGAACAGGAGCAGGGTGCCCACGACCGGTATCAGATGCCGTGGCTGCTGATGCTCGGCGATGAAACCCAGGGCGCGCAACTTGCCACCCAGTGGCGTTTGCAGCCGACTGATAAACCGGCGTGGTTCGGTCGCTGGTGGTCGGACTCCGAAGGCGCGGTATTGGTGGTGCCGCAGGCACTGTTTCTGCCGGAAGACGGCATGCACCTGCAACGCGGCGGCTGGTGGCGCCTGCTCGGGTTGATCCTGCGCCTGCGCAGCAAGCGTCCGCTGGACGGGGTGATCTGGACGGTGCCGGTCAGTCGGTTGAGCAATCTGGAACAGGCTACGCAACTGGGGCTGGCGGCGCGTCGGCGTTTCATCGATCTGTTGCAACGTTTTGGTCTGAGCCTGCCGGTGTACGTGGTCATCACCGGGCTGGAAGAACTCCCGGGATTTCAGGAACTGATCAGCGCCTTGCCGGACGAGGCTCGCGATCGCACCCTGGGCTGGTCGTCGCCCTATGCCCGCGATGCGGTGTGGCAGGGGCAATGGAGCGATCAGGCGCTGGATCGGCTGCACCGTTCGGTGGCGGAAGCGGTGATCGAAATCGGCACCTTGTCCGGGCATTTGAGTGCGGATCTGTACGCCTTGCCGGAACGTCTGGAAACCCTGCGCCGCGGTTTGCAGAACGTGCTTGAGCCGGTGTTTCAAGGCAATGCTCAGGGTGAGGCACCGTGTTTTCGTGGCGTTTACCTGACGGCCAATCAGCCGGCCGACGATGCGCTGGACGGCTTTTCTGCCGGTGACAGCGGTCTGCAGCAAAGTGCATTTGTCCGTCAGTTGTGGCGCCAGCGAATAGTCGGCGAACGCGGGCTGGCCCAGGGCGTGCCGCGCCTGTTGCGCTTGCGCCAGCGCTGGCAGCGAGTCACCGCCGGGGTGGCGCTGGTGGTCGGGGTGGTGTGGGCGGTGGCGATGCTCTGGGTCTGGCAGGCGTCGGTCAAGGACGCCCATGAACTGGCGCGGCTGCTGCTGGGCGCGCAGAAAAATTACGTGGCGGTCACCGACGACGAGCATCGGGTCGAGCCGACCCGGCGCAACGTGCAGAACTTCTGGCGGGTGCTGGAACGGGCGCCGCACTGGCACTACGTTTCGCTGGCCTTTCCGACGTCATGGTTTTCCTCGCTGGACGGGCGACTCGAACAGGAAGTGTTCAGGTCGACCCAGCGCCACATGCTGCAACCGCTGCACGATCTGCTGGTCGCGGAGCTCGCGAAAATCAAGGCGATCCGCGCCACCGACCGGCGCGCCAGCGTCGAAAGCGAAGACCCGGCGCAGTGGCAGAATTATCAGAAGGCCACGGATCTGGTCGAGCGGGCCTTGCGTCTGGAACAACAGAATCAGTTGTTCGCCCAGGTACAGAACAATCAGCGGACGCCGCTGGAGGATTTGGCGCAGCTGAGCAACAGCGCGCTGTCACTCAACCTCAACGCCGGCACCTTGCCCCATGCCGCCTACTACAACCGGCTGCTCGCAGCCAGTGATGGCGGCGACTTCCAGGCTCTGGATCTGAGCGTTGAACGGCCGTTGATCGTGAGTAATTTCACCGGGCTGATGGAGCGCTGGCTCGATCAGTATTTTCTGGCCGACAACTTCGTCAGCAAGGCCGGCTACCTCAAGTTGCATCTGGAACAGCTTGAAGCCGGGAGTGGCAACAGCCTCACCGAACTGGAAGACCTGCGCGCCCTGATCGACGACCTGCAAGCGGCGATCGCCCTGACCAACTCGACCTGGAGTCGCGGCAAGGGTCAGGAGCTGGTGCCGGGTTATCGCGAATTTCTCGACAAGGTGCGCAAGAGTTCATTGCTGGGCCCGCCCGTAGAGCAGCAGCTTGATGCGCAGGCCGGTAAGTTGCAGCAGAGTTTTCGCGATCAATGGATCGCCCAGGTGGGTTCGCGGGGCAATCTGCTGGTGCAGCAGGGCAGCGGGCAACTGGCGCTGCAGGATCAGGTGGTCAAGCTCAACAACGCGGTGCAGGCCCTGTTCAAGCGCGACTTTGTCTCGATTGCCCTGCGCGCCAGTCAGAACAGCGTCAATCGGCAAGGTCAGACCGTGGATGGCGATGACCTCAACGTGTCTCTGAATTATTTCGCCAGCTATAAAACTTACGTTGCCGAAGAGCTGCCGCGCATTCCGCCGGCCTATCGCGAAGCATTGCTGCAAGCGGCTGAAACCGCCGCGGCGCAGGCGATGTGGTTGAGCCTCAAGGATCACGATGACCAGACTCATGCCTACGCGGTGTTCAACGTGCAGGCGGTGCAGGCAATGAACCTGCAAAAGGCCTTTGTCGAGGTGCATCGCAGTGATCTGGCGGCGCGTCTGCAAGGGGCGTTGAACCGCCGGGCGATGGCGCAGATTGTCGGCGGGCTGGATGAAATTACCGCGCAGCCGCTGTTCGGCGGCCGTACGGAAATCAGCCAGTGGGACGGCTCGAAAAACCTCGGCCTGCAACTCTATGGCGCCAGCGATGTGCAGGATCTGAAACTGAGCCTCAAGCAGCAATTCAACACCATGCTCGGCATCACCGAGCGTCGCGCTCCGGCGCTGGAGTGGCTGAAGAACCAGCAGGGCAATCTGTCGGCGCTGGATTACGAGCGCGTGACCCAGTTCAGCGCGCTCAACGACGAATTGCTCAAGTACAAGGATTCCAACCCCGCCAGTTCACCGGCGCAGATCGAGCAACTGGTCAGCCGCGACTTCATTGAAATGGACACCGGCTCCTGCGTGCAGGTGTTGCAGACCGCCAATCTGACCGGCGGGCGTGGCACCCTGGCGATGCGTGCGGTGGAGCTGCAGCAGTCGGCCCTGCAACGCTGCCAGCTCCTGCAACAGCAACAGGCAGCCGCCGCGTGGAACGAGTTGGCCGGCTATTTCAATCAGTACCTGGCCGATCGCTTTCCTTTTGCCAACGGTGTTCAGGCTCAGGATGCCGACCCGGCGCGGGTTCAGCACTTTCTGGAAATCATCGACAAGCGCTTGCCGGTGGCTCAGGCCGGACTGGTTCTGAGCCAGACCCCGGAGCGGCTGGCGGCGGAAGATTTTCTCAACCGGGTGAAACAGGCCAGCGTCTGGCTGACGCCGCTGTTCGTGCGGGACAAGAGCGGGATTCTCGGCGTCGAACTCGACGTGCGCTGGCGCACCGATCGCGAAGAAGAGAGGGGCGCCGATCAGGTGATTGCCTGGGGCTTGCTGGCCGGTAATCAGCAGATCAGCTATCCCGCTGCCGACCAGCCGAACCTGCGCTGGATGCCCGGTCAGCCGATCCGCCTGACCCTGCGCTGGGCGCGCAACGGCAAGGAGCGTCCGGTCAACGACCCGCTGCAACCGAACCTGGTGGTGCGCGATCTGGAGGCCGGTTGGGAGTATGGCGGGCCGTGGTCGCTGCTGCGCCTGATGCGCGCGCACTTCTCGGTGCAACGTCAGCCGAGCATGGATTACACCGATTTTCCGTTGAGCCTGCGTCTGCCGGTGACCGCGCAGAATGACAGCGTCACCAGCGAATTCACCCGGATGTTCGTGCGCGTGTCTCTGATGAGCCAGGGCTCGAAACTGCCGTTGTCGATTCCGCCGTTGCCGACCCGTGCGCCGCGTTCGCCGTTCCAGGTGACCGGTACCACCGCCGCCCTTGAAGCGCAGAAGGAGGATTTGTGAGCCTGCCCTCGATCCCATTGCCTGACCTGATCGATCAGTTGCTTGCGCCCATCAGCGACGACGCGCCCTGTGGTGCGGACCTGCGCTATGAGCGCGAGTACGACCAGTTGCGCGATCTGCGCCGTGAGGACGACGCGAGTTTGCCCACCGGCGTCTGGCAGTCGACCCTGAAACGGGCCAACTGGCCGGAAGTCGAGCGGCTGACCACCCTGCTATTGCTCGAGCGCAGCAAGGACCTGATGCTCAGCGCCTGGTTGGGCGAGGCCTGGCTGCACCTGCAGGCACTCGACGGACTGCCGGGCAGTCTGGCGCTGATTGCCGGTCTGTGTGAGCGCTATCCCGAACAGTTGCACCCGCAGGCCGATGACGGTGACCAGTCGTGGCGGGCGATTCCGCTGGAGTGGCTGGTGCGTCGCTACAGTGAAGTGCTGCTGACCCGGGTGCCTTTATTTGGCACGCACAACAGCGACTTTGAGGGTTATACCCTCGAAACCTGGCGACGGATTCAGATGCAGCAGGTGCAGGCCAACGACTCCAAAGGCGCCAAGGCGTCAGCCGAAACTGCGCGCAGCGAACACAAGAAACTCATCGAACAGGTGCGGACCACGCCCATGGCCTTCTGGCTGCGCCATCAAGGCAATCTGCTGCTGAGCCTGCAACACCTGCAGCGTCTCGATGCCTGGTGCGATGCGTATCTGGGAGATCAGGGACCGGGGCTCGGGCCGTTGCAGGACACCCTTCAAGCGTTGCTGACACTGGTTCAGGAGTTTATCGCCATGCACCCACAACAACCGCTGTCGGCACCACCGCCTGCGCCGGTCGCGGTTTCGCCGGTTGAAGCGTCGGTCACGGCCTCAGTCGAAACCGCGCCAGTGCCGCGCGAACCCGCCAGTCGCGAAGAGGCTTATCGGCAATTGCTGTTGATCGCCGAGTACCTGGCCCGCACCGAACCCCATAGCCCGGTGCCGTATCTGATCCGGCGCGGGGTCGAGTGGGGCAACAAACCGTTGAGCGAGCTGCTCGGCGAGTTGATTTCGGCAGACGCCGAATCCCGGCGTCTGTGGACCTTGCTCGGCGTGCTTTAGTGCACGCGCTGGTTGTTGAGTTTCGGCGGTAGCTGGAGCGGCGTCAGTACCGGTTGCCCGGAGAAGAACGCCATCAGATTCTTGCCCACCAGCTCAACGGTGCCTTGGGTGGCTTCCGGTGACAACCCGGCGACGTGAGGGGTAAGAAGCACGTTGCTGAGGTTTTTCAGCGCATCGGGCACTTGTGGCTCGTGATCGAACACATCCAGCGCTGCGCCGGCGATTCGACGTTGTTCCAGTGCGGTGATCAAGTCGGCAGTGGCGATCACGCTGGCACGGGCAATGTTGACGATGAAACCATTGGGCCCCAGGGCATCAAGCACCGGGCGGGTCACCAGATGCTGGCTGCCGATGCCGCCGGGCGTGGCAACCACCAGAAAGTCCGAGGCCCGGGCCAGTTCGGTCGGGGTCGAGCAGAACGCGTAAGGCACGTCGCTGCGCACCTGACGGTTGTGGTAGCTGATCTCCATGTCGAAGCCCAGGCCCGCGCGTTTGGCAATCGCCATCCCCACCGCACCCAGCCCGAGAATCCCCAGGCGCTTGCCGGCCAGCGACGGGCGCATGATTTTCGGCCACTCGCCCCGACGCACCGCCGCATCGCAGCGCGGAATGTCCCGCACCAGCGCCAGCAGCATGGCCATGGCGTGGTCGGCCACCGACGAAGCGTTGACGCCGGCGCCGTTGGTCACGATCAGACCCCGGTCGCTGGCGGCCTGCAGGTCGACCTGCTCGTAACCGGCGCCGATCACGCAGATGATTTTCAGCGCGGGCAATGCGGCGATCTCTTCAGCATATAAACCCAGCGGGCCGCGGGTCAGCACCGCGTCAATCCGCGCCCCGTGGGTGGCGATGGCTTGCGCGCGTTCGGCAGGGGTCGGTGCAAGAATCAGGTGAAAACCCTGATGTTCGAGAATCGGCAAATAGTCATTGATGGTTTCAACCAGTACCAGAACGGTGGCGGGCATTGCTCGGCTCCTGTGATCGTCGGTCTTCGGGCGCAAAAGTCGGTTCAGAGTGCTGACTCCAGAGCGGTTTGGCAATGGCTGGCGCGGCCCCGCATCAGGCAGTGTAGGAGCTGATGCGGGGAGCGCGCGGGTGCTTCGTCAGAAGGTGAGGCCGGCGCCCGTGGTCACAGGATCAGGTCACATACTGGGCGATGCCGTTGCCGAACGACCAATTCTCTTTTTTCACCTCCACCAGATTGATGAACACATCCTCCTGACGCACGGCCAGTTGCTGGTTCAGGTTGCGCGCGATGGTCTGGAACAGCCGTTGTTTCATCTCGACGGTGCGGCCTTCGCTGATGGTCAGCTGGATGAACACGATGCCGTCGCTGCGCTGGATCCCCAGGTATTGCGGGTCATAGACGAAGTGCTGGTCGTCGTGCTCGGCCAGCACCTGAAAGTTGTCGTGTTCCGGCACATTGATCTCGCTGCGCAGGGCGGCGTAGATCACTTCGCCAATGCGTTTGGCGAACGTCGGGTCCGGGTTCTTCTTGATGTCGACGCGGACGAGGGGCATGGGATGGCTCCACAGGCGAGGGGGACTGGACGGGAATGTCAGTCAATTCGCCATTGGGTATAGCCGAAAAATGCCGGTCAGTGAGGTTGTTTAAAAACGTTAGGAAATGGACGCACCGTCCTGCGGGATTTACGGATGTTGCCTACGAGTGCTGCCGGATTCATCCGCTATACGGCGGGGTGAGAAGCGCGGAACCATAGAGAGCATGACGTGATGCGCTCTTCAGGACGGAGCGGCAACCCGGACGGAAATTGCCATCAGCCAAGGAAGGCCAATGTTTCATAACGATCGTGAAAGTCTGGAACTCGACAGGTTGGAACATGAGTCACGAAAGCTCGTGGCTGAAAGACAAAAGCTGCTGGCGGAGGAAAAGAAGCTGAGGTGGGAGGCAAACTTGTATCCAGTCGCGGTATTTGGTGGGGTGTTGACTGCATTCACTGCAGTAGCAGGATTTTTTTTCAAATTTTGAGTGTTCGCCTTTCAAAACAGTCAGGCCCAGGGAACCCAGAGGAAGATCAGCATGAGTACATATGACCGCAAGGCCAGAATGGAACGCTCAGAGCGAGAGCACGATGAGTGGGTCGAAAGAATGCGCATCAAACACAAAGGTGAAATGCTTCCGATGTTGGGGTTATTTGGCTTCGGCATCTTCTGCATGTCCCTTGGCTTCATATTGGCCCGATTGATCTGATCGGGCTTTCCCATGGCTCATTCGGCGCCTGCGCATGCCATAAAACGACATTTGGCGTATCTTGTGCCGACAGTCTTTTTCCCAAAAGCGACAAGCCTCCGATCTGCTCCGCACAACCATTCCTCAGCTAAGTCTTTGCTTCTGCTCATTTATCGCGGAGAATCGCGCCCCTGTTTCGGCCGGAGCATGTCTGTCGGTTTTTTCCGACGCGTCCTGACCGAGTGGCAAGTGACCGGAATGCGGAGATCCGACCGGATGAATGATCAGGCCAATAGCGTCGAACAACGCTTTGAGGCGGCAGCACCAGCCGAACTGTCGAGCTGGAATCGCCATGACACTACCTGGATGTTGGGACTGTTTGGGACGGCCATCGGCGCCGGTACCCTGTTTTTGCCGATCAACGCAGGTCTGGGTGGCTTCTGGCCGCTGGTGATCCTCGCGCTGCTGGCGTTCCCGATGACGTTCTACGCACACCGCGGTCTGACCCGCTTCGTGCTCTCCGGTCGCGAAGGCGCCGACATCACCGACGTGGTGGAACAGCATTTCGGCATCAAGGCCGGCGCGCTGATCACCCTGCTGTACTTCTTCGCGATCTTCCCGATCCTGCTGATCTACAGCGTCGGCCTGACCAACACGGTCGCCAGTTTCCTCGAACACCAACTGCACATCACGCCGCCACCGCGTGCGCTGCTGTCGTTCGTGCTGATCCTCGGCCTGCTGGCCGTGGTGCGCTGCGGCGAGCAAGTGATCGTCAAGGCCATGAGCCTGATGGTGTATCCGTTCATCGTCGCGCTGCTGTTCCTGGCGGTGTACCTGATTCCGCACTGGAACGGCGGCATCCTGACCACCGCTTCGCAAGTGCCGGCACCGTCCGCGCTGCTGCACACGTTGTGGCTGGCGATTCCGGTGATGGTGTTCTCGTTCAACCACTCGCCGATCATCTCGGCGTTTGCTGTGGACCAGAAGCGTCGTTACGGCATTCACGCGGATGAGCGCAGCTCGCAGATCCTGTCTCGCGCGCACCTGCTGATGGTGGTGATGGTGCTGTTCTTCGTGTTCAGCTGCGTGCTGACCCTGTCGCCGGAGCAACTGGCCGAAGCCAAGGCGCAGAACCTGTCGATCCTGTCGTACCTGGCCAACCATTTCAGCAACCCGACCATCGCGTTCGCGGCACCGCTGATTGCGTTTGTGGCGATTTCCAAGTCGTTCCTCGGCCACTACATCGGTGCCAGCGAAGGCCTGAAGGGCTTGATCGTCAAGAGCGGCAAGCGTCCGGGCGCCAAGGCGCTGGACCGCATCGTGGCGGCGTTCATGCTGGTGGTGTGCTGGATCGTGGCGACCCTGAACCCGAGCATCCTCGGCATGATTGAAACCATCGGTGGCCCGGTCATCGCGGCGATCCTGTTCCTGATGCCGATGTACGCGATCCGCAAAGTGCCGGCGATGGCCCGTTATCGTGGGCAGATGTCGAACGTGTTTGTCACCGCAGTGGGTCTGGTGGCGATTTCGGCGTTGATCTATTCGCTGACGGCTTGAGGTTCAACACCAGATCCCGATTGATCTTGTGAAACACAAAGGCCGATCTGCCTCGCGGGTCGGCCTTTTTTGTGCCTGCGATCTTCGCGGGCAGGTTCGCTCCCAAGATGATCGTTCCCACGCTCTGCGTGGGAACGCAGCCAAGGACGCTCTGCGTCCTGAACCGTAACGCAGAGCGTCACAAGAGGCATTCCCACGCAGAGCGTGGGAACGATCAGCGCCAGCCGTTCAGCAGGCATAAAAAAACGCCGCTCATCTCGCGATGGGCGGCGTTTTTCATTGCGTTGCAGCGTTAGGCTTGAACGACCGGGATCTTGGCGTTCGCAGCAGCTTCACGGAACTCGGCAATCTGGTCGAAGGACAGGTAGCGGTAAACGTCGGCCGCCATGCTGTCGATCTTGCCAGCGTATTCCATGTACTCCTCGACGGTCGGCAGGCGACCCAGGATCGAAGCGACGGACGCAAGCTCAGCCGAAGCCAGGTAGACGTTCGCGCCGTCGCCCAGACGGTTCGGGAAGTTACGGGTCGAGGTCGACACCACGGTGCTGTTCGGCTCAACGCGTGCCTGGTTACCCATGCACAGCGAGCAGCCTGGCATTTCCATGCGGGCGCCGGCCTTGCCGTAGATGCCGTAGTAGCCTTCTTCGGTCAGTTGGTGAGCGTCCATCTTGGTCGGCGGCGACAGCCACAGACGGGTTGGCAGCTGACCCTTGACCTGATCCAGCAGTTTACCGGCAGCGCGGAAGTGACCGATGTTGGTCATGCACGAACCGATGAACACTTCGTCGATTTTCTCGCCAGCAACGCTGGACAGCAGACGGGCGTCGTCCGGGTCGTTCGGCGCGCACAGTACAGGCTCGCTGATATCGGCCAGATCGATTTCGATGACTTCGGCGTACTCGGCGTCGGCATCGGCTTCCATCAACTGCGGGTTGGCGATCCAGGCTTCCATCGCTTGAGCACGACGCTCCAGGGTACGCGCATCGCCGTAGCCTTCGCCGATCATCCAGCGCAGCAGGGTGATGTTGGACTGCAGGTACTCGGTGATCGACTCTTTCGACAGCTTGATGGTGCAACCGGCAGCCGAACGTTCGGCCGAGGCGTCGGACAGTTCGAACGCCTGTTCCAGGGTCAGACCTTCCAGGCCTTCGATTTCCAGGATGCGGCCGGAGAAGGCGTTTTTCTTGCCTTTCTTCTCGACGGTCAGCAGACCGTTCTGGATGGCGAAGTAAGGAATGGCATGAACCAGGTCACGCAGGGTGATGCCAGGTTTCATTTTGCCTTTGAAGCGCACCAGGATCGATTCCGGCATGTCCAGCGGCATGACGCCGGTGGCAGCGGCGAACGCGACCAGGCCGGAACCGGCCGGGAACGAGATGCCCATCGGGAAACGGGTGTGCGAGTCACCACCGGTACCGACGGTGTCCGGCAGCAGCATGCGGTTCAGCCACGAGTGGATGATGCCGTCGCCCGGACGCAGGGAAACACCGCCGCGGGTCATGATGAAGTCAGGCAGGGTGTGGTGGGTGGTCACGTCGATCGGCTTTGGATAGGCCGCGGTGTGGCAGAAGGACTGCATCACCAGATCAGCGGAGAAGCCCAGGCACGCCAGGTCTTTCAGTTCGTCACGGGTCATTGGACCGGTGGTGTCCTGAGAACCTACGGTGGTCATCTTCGGTTCGCAGTAGGTGCCAGGACGAACGCCTTTGCCTTCTGCCAGACCGCAAGCCTTGCCGACCATTTTCTGCGCCAGGGTGAAGCCCTTGGTGCTTTCAGCCGGTGCTTCCGGCTTCTTGAACAGGTCGAACGCTGGCAGACCCAGTTCGGCGCGAGCCTTCTCGGTCAGGCCACGGCCGATGATCAGCGGGATACGGCCGCCGGCGCGGACTTCGTCCAGCAGGACCGGGGTTTTCATTTCGAAGGTGGTGATGACTTCGTCGGTACCGTGCTTGCAGACTTTGCCTGCGTGCGGGTACAGGTCGATCACGTCGCCCATGTTCATGTTCGATACGTCGAACTCGATTGGCAGTGCGCCGGCATCTTCCATGGTGTTGTAGAAGATCGGGGCAATTTTGCTGCCGAAGCAGAAACCGCCAGCGCGCTTGTTCGGCACGTAAGGGATGTCGTCGCCGAAGAACCACAGAACCGAGTTGGTCGCCGATTTACGCGAGGAACCGGTACCGACCACGTCACCGACGTAGGCGATAGGGAAGCCCTGGCCGCGCATTTCTTCGATCTGCTTCATCGGGCCGGTCTTGCCTTGCTCGTCCGGAACGATGCCGTCACGGGCCATTTTCAGCATGGCCAGGGCGTGCAGCGGGATGTCTGGACGCGACCAGGCGTCAGGAGCAGGGGACAGGTCGTCGGTGTTGGTTTCGCCAGTCACCTTGAAGACGCGCAGGCTGATCTTGTCGGCCAGCACCGGACGCTTCTTGAACCACTCGCCGTCAGCCCAGGATTGCAGCACGGCCTTGGCGTGAACGTTGCCGTTCTTGGCCTTTTCAGCCACGTCGTGGAAAGCATCGAACATCAGCAGGGTGTGCTTGAGTTCCTCGGCGGCCACTGGCGCCAGCTCGGCGTTGTCCAGCAGTTCAACCAGGGTCACGATGTTGTAGCCGCCCTGCATGGTGCCGAGCAGTTCTACAGCGCGCTTCTTGTCCAGCAGAGGGGAGGAGACTTCGCCCTTGGCCAGTGCGGAGAGGAAACCGGCCTTGACGTAGGCGGCTTCGTCCACTCCTGGTGGTACGCGATTGGTGATCAGGTCAACGAGGAAAGCTTCTTCGCCAGCCGGAGGATTCTTCAGCAGCTCGACCAGGCCTGCAGTTTGTTCGGCGTTAAGCGGCTGGGGAACGATACCCAGGGCTGCACGCTCTTCGATATGTTTGCGGTAGGCTTCAAGCACAGTTATTACCCTCATCAGTGGTCCCAAATGGGTGTCCGGGACGCTCATCCCGAAATTGCCGTACTCATGCTCCTCACGACGTTGTGGGTCGTTCGGCCAGAATTACCGGCAATTCCTTACAGAAGCTGCTTTCAAAGTTTTACGCCTGCAGAACGGGGAGCTGATGAGGGTTGGCGTATGGTTTTTCCCCGCTGGAAAAACCTTCCGCCAACACCGCTCTGAAGGAACGACTGTGCTCGTGACGCTTTGAAAACAGCTTCTAACGGACATTGGCGCCTAAAAAGGCTGGCTGATTCTACGGCAAAAAAAATTTAAAGGTAAGTCGCGCTCTATTGGACTTTGGTTGCGTTGTGCACGGTTGGGGCAAACCCTGATCCGGCGCTTGCCCCTGACGTTTGAGGGGTGATGAATGGCGGACAAAGGGCTAACATGCCGACCTGTTCCGCGTTTCAAGTGTTTTGCCCACTCTATGCCCAATCAGACCATCAAGACCCCCTGCGTCGGCCTCTGCTCCACCGTTTACGGTGATCTGGTGTGCCGTGGCTGCAAGCGTTTCCACCACGAAGTGATCCATTGGAACGGTTACAACGAGGAGGAAAAGCGCGCGGTCTGGCTGCGTCTTGAGCAATTGCTGTCACAAGTGATGGCGAGCAAGGTCGAGGTCTTCGATCCGGCGCGCCTGCGTCTGCAGCTGGAACAGCGCAAGATCCGCTTCGTGCCGCATCAGTCGGAATATTGCTGGGCGTATCAGCTGATCGCCCGGGGCGCGCGGGTGATCATTAATCTGGAAGCCTACGGCATGGTGCTGCTGCCGGAGTTTCGCGACTGGAACCTGCCGGAACTGCGCGATGCCATTGATCGGGAATTTTTCCTGCTGTCGGAAGCGCACTATCAGCGCTACATCGCGCCCGGTTTTCTTAAGGATGCGCTCGGCGACTGAGGTTGGCTTGCGGCCAGGGAGATTGCTCCCTGGCCGCAAAGGTCAATGCTTGACCGCCAACTCCACCAGATGGTCTTCAACCTCCTGAGGCTTGAGCACCAGCACGTCGCTTTCCAGCTGATCCAGCACCTGTTCGGCGGTATTGCCAATTAACGCACCGGATACCCCGCTGCGCGCCACGGTGCCGATCACCGTCACCGCCGCCTGCAGCTTGTGCGCCATGAACGGAATCAGCACATCGGCCGGGCCTTCCTCGACGTGCAGGTGAGCGTCATCGATGTCGAATTCAGCCTGAAACGCCCGGCATTGCTCGCGATAGCGCGCCTCGATGGTTTCCTTGAGCTGGAACGTCGGGTCGGCCGCCGACAGCATCGGCGACGGATGGGCGGTGATCACGTGCAGATGCCCCTTGGCCAGGCTGGCGATGTCGAAGCCGTGGTCGATGATCGTGGTGTGCAGATGACGGTGTTCGCCGTCGGCATTGCCCACGTCGACCGCCGCAAGAATCACCTTGTCCTTCCACGAACCGGCGGTTTTCACCAGCAGCACGGGAGTAGGGCAATGGCGCAGCAGTTTCCAGTCCGCCGGGGTCAGCAGGGCCTTCTTCAGCGAGCTGTCGGGGAAATGCTGTTTGATCACCAGCCCGCAACCTTCGGCCTGCTGCACGTCGATGATGGTTTCGTGCAGGCTCTCGTTCCACGCCTGTTCGGTGGTGACGCTGTAGCCGTCCGCCAGCAGCGCGGCCTTGAGCACGCTGAGCATGCCGGCGTGATCGTGCTTCTTGTCGCAGACCAGCAGGTGCAGATGGGCCTGGGTCACCCCGGCGATCAGCTTGGCGCGCTTGAGCGCCAGGCTTTCCGCGTGTTCGGGTTCGATAACCACCAGAATGCTGCGAATGGCTTGCATAGCGGAGTCTCCAGCAATGAAAAGGCACGGCGTTGCACAACTATAGTTGCTGCTGCCGTGCCTGCGACTTGATGCATATCAACGCCGGCCGCTGGTGGTCTACGGGCAGGCCGGTATAATCGGCGCCCTTCGCTCGAACACCTTTTGACCGTGAGCCCCATGATCCTTCCCGAAATCCACGACTTCCTTGGTTGCCGCACGCCTGACGCCTGGGTTGAAGCCGCGCTGGCCGATCAGGAAACCCTGCTGATCGACCACAAGAACTGCGAGTTCAAGGCCGCCAGCACCGCCTTGAGCCTGATCGCCAAGTACCATTCCCATGTCGATCTGATCAACATGATGTCGCGTCTGGCCCGGGAAGAGCTGGTGCACCACGAGCAGGTGATGCGCATTATGAAGCGACGCAAGATCGAACTGCGCCAGCTGCATGCCGGCCGTTATGCCTCGAGCCTGCGCAAAGTGGTGCGCAGCCATGAACCGGTGAAACTGGTCGACACCCTGGTGGTCGGCGCCTTTATCGAAGCGCGCAGTTGCGAGCGGTTCGAAGCGCTGGTGCCGCACCTGGACGAAGAACTCGGCAAGTTCTACTTCGGCCTGCTGAAAAGCGAGGCCCGGCATTTTCAGGGTTACCTGAAACTGGCCTATCAGTACGGCGACGCCAAGGACATCGCCCAAGTGATCGAGAGAGTCCGCGCCGCCGAGCGGGACCTGATCGAATCGCCGGACGAGGAATTCCGTTTCCACAGCGGCGTACCTGTCGCGGCATGAATTGTTAAAAACTCTTAAGAGTATGAAACATCAACGAAAACCGGCCCCAGAGGCCGGTTTTTGCTGCCTGCGATAAACGACTCGCCCGCGAATGCCGCCATAATGGCGCCCACTTCACAAAGCGGTTGGCGGCGGTTGTTATGGATAACCTGGGTTTTGGCAGAGTCCTGCTGGTGGAAGACGATGAGCGGCTGGCCGCGCTGATCGCCCACTTTCTCGAACAACACGGCTACGAGGTACGCACGGTGCATCGCGGCGATCTGGCCGTGGCCGCGTTTCTCGAATTCAAGCCCAAAGTGGTGGTGCTCGACCTGATGCTGCCGGGGCAGAGCGGCCTGCACGTGTGCCGGGAAATCCGCAGCGTGTCGGACACACCGATTGTCATCCTGACCGCCAAGGAAGATGACCTCGACCATATTCTGGGCCTGGAGTCCGGCGCCGACGATTACGTGATCAAACCGATCAAACCGCCGGTTCTGCTCGCACGCCTGCGGGCTCTGCAACGCCGGCAGGTGCCGGACAGCGGCGTGGTCAGTTCACTGGAGTTCGGCAACCTGATCATCGACCGCAGTTGCCGCGAAGTGCGTCTGGCGGGCGAGCTGATCGAGCTGACCACCATGGAATTCGAACTGCTGTGGCTGCTGGCCAGCGCCGCCGGCAAGATCCTGTCGCGCGATGACATTCTCAACCGCATGCGCGGCATCGCCTTCGATGGCCTCAACCGCAGCGTCGACGTTTACATCAGCAAGTTGCGCAACAAACTCAAGGACAACCCTCGCGAGCCGGTGTGCATCAAGACCGTGTGGGGCAAGGGGTACCTGTTCAATCCGTTCGCGTGGGAGTTGTAGATGCTGCGGTTATTTCTCGGGCTGTTTCTGGTGATGACCGTCGGGCTGGTGGCGGCGCTGCAAACCGTCGAGCACACCTTCAACGCGTTGCTCGACAACCAGATGCAGGCCTACAACCGTGAAGCGGTGCGCGGTCAGGCCTGGTCGCTGGTCGAACACATGCGCGACCAGCAGGGCGCGGCGCGCGAGGCGCAACTGGAGGCGTTACGGCCGCACTACGGGCTGACGTTGAGCCTGGTCGAGGCTGACCAATTGAACCTCAGCGATCAGGAAAAAGCCGAACTGGCCCAGGATGTGTTGGTGATCCGCGATGACTACACCCAGTTCATCAGCAACATCGACGGTGGTTCGCAGTTGCTCAGTATCAAGCTGCCGCCCGAGCCGAGCCTGATGCCGTTCTACATTGCCGGGGCCTATATGATGTTGGCGGTGCTGCTCGGCATCGTTTTGTACTTCTGGGTTCGCCCGCACTGGCGCGATCTGGAAAAACTGCGCCTGGCCGCCGAGCGCTTCGGCGACAACGACCTCTCGGTGCGGATCCAGCTGTCCAAACGCTCGAACATCCGCGACCTCGCCGGCCACTTCAACCTGATGGCGGCGCGCATCGAAGGCCTGATCGCCAATCAGCGCGAACTGACCAACGCCGTCTCCCACGAACTGCGCACGCCGATTGCCCGGTTGTCGTTCGAGCTCGATCAACTCAAGCAGCAACCGGACGCCAGCCAGAACCGCGAACTGATCGCCGACATGTACGCCGACCTCGGCGAGCTGGAGGAAATGGTCTCCGAACTGCTGACCTACGCCAGCCTCGAACGGGGCGCGACCGTGATCACCCGCGAAAACATTCAGGCCGCCAACTGGCTCGACAGCGTGGTCGGCAGCGTGGCGCTGGAGGCCGAGGCCGCCGGGGTGCAGCTATTGATCGTTGATTGCCGGGTCGATGAAGTACGGATCGAACCGCGGTTCATGGCGCGGGCGGTGATCAATCTGCTGCGCAATGCCATTCGCTATGCCGAGCAGCGTGTCGAGGTGTCGCTGGTGCGCATCGGCGATCAATACGAAGTGCAGGTCAACGATGACGGCCCGGGCGTGCCGCTGGATGGACGGGAGAAAATCTTCGAACCGTTCTCGCGTCTGGACGCCAGCCGCGACCGCCGCACGGGCGGCTTCGGCCTCGGCCTGGCGCTGGTGCGGCGGGTGTCGCAATCCCATGGCGGGCAGGTCGAGGTCGGCGATTCATCATGGGGCGGGGCGTCGTTCCGCATGACCTGGGCGCATCTGGATTAATGACTCTCCCTTCCCGGAAATGGAGGCAGTCGATTAACTGAGGACGTAGTCCACCGGTTTCAGCGCTGGCGGCAACGGTTCCGTTCCCAGCTCCGAGAGAATATCCCGCTCGATGCTGCGCACCAGCGCATCGGTCGGCAAATCGTTTTCATCCCGGCCGAACGGGTCTTCCAGCTCATCGGCAATCGCATCCAGCCCGAAGAAGGTGTAGCTGACAATCGCCGTGAACAGCGGCGTCAGCCAGCCCAGCGGTTCGGCCATGGCGAACGGCAGCAGGATGCAAAACAGATAAATCGTGCGGTGCAGCAGCAAGGTGTACGGGAAGGGCAGCGGCGTGTTCTTGATCCGCTCGCACACGGCCTGTGCTTGGGTCAGGCTGGTCAGGTGATTGGCCAGCAGCATGTAGCGCCATTCGCTGAGAACGCCTGATTCGTGCAGATCGGAGCATTGCTGACCCACCGTCTGCAGGATGCGCCCGCTGTAATCCGGCACCTGCGCATCGTGCTGCGGGGTGATCCACTCGGCGCTGGCGGCGGCTTCGTCTTCCCGGCGCAACCGCGCATTCAGCGCGTGGGCAAAACCTGCGAGGTTGAGCAGCAACAGATGGCGCTGGGCCGATTCGCGAATCACATGGGTCTCGCGGATCACCGAGCGCACATGCACGATCACTTCGCCCCAGGCCTTGCGCGCTTCGTACCAGCGGTCGTAACAGGCGTTGTTGCGAAAATTCATGAAGATCGACAGCGACAGGCCGAGCAGGGTGAACGGTGTGGCGTTGACCTTGGTGAAGTTGCTCGGGTGGAGCATTTCCACCAGCACGATGGCCGACGCCAGCAGCGTCACCATCAGGGCGCGCAGGGCGATGCGCTTGGCAATCGAGCCCTTGAGGGTGAAGAGAATGGCGAATTGATTGACCTTGGGTCGGATAATCATGCGGCTCTCTGCCTTGCAAACGTGGCGGATCAGCCGCCGGTCATGTTCATGAAACGCACCACTTGCACGTCGTCGTTCACTTCAAAGTTGTGCCGGTAAGGCTTGAGTTTCATCGCTTCGATGATGGCTTTCTCGAGCCGTTCCGGTTGGCCCGGATGAGCCCGCAGCACCGCTTTCAGATCCACCGAATGCTCGTTCCCCAGACACAGTAGCAAACGCCCCTCGACCGTCAGCCGCACCCGGTTGCAGGTGCCGCAGAAGTTGTGGCTGTGGGGCGAAATAAACCCCAGCCGGATGTGCGGGGCTTCGGCCAGCCGCCAGTAACGCGACGGGCCCTGGGTCGATTCGGCGGAGTCGATCAGGGTGTAGCGCTCGGCGATTTTTTCGCGCACCTGAGTGCTGGAAAAGAACGACTCGGCGCGGCTGTGTTCGCTGATGATCCCCAGCGGCATTTCCTCGATGAAGGAAATATCCAGATCCCGCTCGATGGCGAACTGCACCAGATCATTGATCTCGTGATCGTTGCGGCCCTGCATCACCACGCAGTTGAGTTTAGTGCGGGTAAATCCGGCGGCGCGCGCGGCGTCGATGCCGTCGATCACCTGGCCCAGGTCGCCGGTGCGGGTCATCTGCTTGAAGCGCTCGGCATCAAGGCTGTCGAGGCTGACGTTGAGGCGTTTGACCCCGGCGTCGAACAGCGGGCTGGCGAGTTTGCCGAGTTGCGAGCCGTTGGTGGTCAGGCACAGTTCGCGCAGGCCGGGCAGGGCGGCGATCTGCTTGCACAAGCCGACGACGCCGGGGCGAATCAGCGGCTCGCCGCCGGTCAGGCGGATCTTGCGGGTGCCCAGTGCAACGAAGCTCTGCGCCAGTTGATAGATCTCCTCCAGCGTCAGCACCCGTTGGCGCGGCAAAAACTGCATGTCTTCGGCCATGCAATACACGCAGCGGAAGTCGCAGCGGTCGGTGACCGACATGCGCAGGTAGTCGACGCGGCGGTTGTAACCATCGATCAAGACGCGCTCTGACATGACAGCCTCGCTTGGGTGAAATCCGCTATTGAAGGGATTGGGTCGGCGCAGGTTATGAGCAACTTCGAACAGCGTCCAATCACTCTTGATTACCGGCCGATTGATGCTGTCGATGATGAAAAATTTATTCGTCATTTTTCCCTTCCTGGTTTTGCAAGTGCCCGGATTTAAAGGGATTAAGTCGGTGATAGATGCTTTCGATAACGCAGTCATTAATAGCGATTAGACAAGTTTTTGCAGCGGTTCCTATCCTTGGCCCCGTCAAACGAAACGACCGCTTTTTAACCTGAAAGTCAGTCGTCGCTGTTTAAATCCGATCAGGTTTTTGCCTGTGTGCATCGTCATGGAGAAGTCCCATGTCACAAGTCGACCGTTACAAACCCTACAAGGGCGCCGCTGCGGGTTGGGGCGCTGTCATCAGCCTCACCAAGAACTGGCTGGGCAGTGAAAACGCCCTGAAAAACATCCGCGCCATGCTCAAGACCAACCAGAACGGCGGCTTCGACTGCCCCGGTTGCGCCTGGGGTGAAGCACCCGGCGCGAGCATGTTGAAGTTCTGCGAGAACGGCGCCAAAGCGGTGAACTGGGAAGCCACGGGCCGCCTGGTCGATCCGGCGTTCTTCAACAAGTACACAGTCTCGAGCCTGGCCGAGCAAAGCGATTACTGGCTTGAGTATCAGGGCCGGATCACCCATCCAATGCGCTACGACGCGCGGGTCGACCGCTATGTCGAAACCACCTGGGACGACGCCTTTGCGCTGATCGCCAAGCACCTCAAAGGCCTGAAATCGCCCCACGAGGCCGAGTTCTACACCTCGGGTCGCGCCAGCAACGAAGCGGCGTTTCTCTATCAGTTGTTCGTCCGCGCCTACGGCACCAACAATTTCCCGGATTGCTCGAACATGTGCCACGAAGCCAGCGCCGTCAGCATGGGCGAGAGCCTGGGCGTCGGCAAAGGCACGGTGGTCTATGAAGACCTGCACCACGCCGATGCGATTTTCGTGATCGGCCAGAACCCCGGCACCAACCACCCGCGCATGCTCGAACCGCTGCGCGAAGCGGTGAAACGCGGCGCGCAGGTGGTGTGCATCAACCCGCTCAAGGAGCGTGGGCTGGAGCGTTTCCAGAATCCGCAGAACCCGATCGAGATGCTCAGCAACGGCTGGGAAGCGACCAACACCGCGTACTTCCGCCCGGCACTGGGCGGCGACATGGCGATGATTCGCGGCATGGCCAAATTCCTGCTGGAGTGGGAGCGCGAAGCCCAGGCCACTGGCGGCGAACCGGTGTTCGATCACGCCTTCATTGCCGAGCACACGTCGGGTCTCGACAGCTACCTGGCCGAAGTCGATGCCACGAGCTGGGAGCACATCGTCGAGCAGTCCGGCGTGCCGCTGCATGACATCGAACTGGCCGCGCGCATGTACGCCCGCGCCAAGAGCGTGATCATGTGCTGGGCCATGGGCCTGACCCAGCACGTACACTCGGTGCCGACTCTGCAGGAAGTCATCAACCTGCAACTGTTGCGCGGCAACGTTGGCCGTCCGGGCGCCGGGCTGTCGCCGGTGCGCGGCCACAGTAACGTGCAGGGCGACCGCACCATGGGCATCAACGAACTAGCCCCGACCGAGCTGATGGACGCCCTGGAAAAACGCTTCAACTTCAAGGTGCCGCGGATGCACGGCCACAACACGGTCATGGCGATTGGTGCCATGGAACGTGGCGAAGCCAAGGTGTTTATCGGGCTCGGCGGCAACTTCGCTCAAGCCACGCCGGACACTCCGCGCACCCACGCCGCGATGCGCAAACTGGACCTCACCGTGCACATCTCGACCAAGCTCAACCGCAGCCATCTGGTGACCGGGCGTGATGCGTTGATCCTGCCGTGCCTCGGTCGTACCGACATTGACGTCCAGGCCGAAGGTCCGCAAGGCGTGACTGTGGAAGACACCTTCAGCATGGTGCACTTGTCGTTCGGCCAACTGAAGCCGAAGTCGGCGCACCTGAAATCCGAGCCGGCGATCATTGCCGGGATCGCTGCCGCCACATTGGGCAAACACCCGATCGATTGGGAATGGGCGGTGGGCGACTACGGGCGCATCCGCAACCTGATCGCCGACGTGATTCCGGGCTTCGAGAATTTCAACGAGAAGCTGCTGATCCCCGGTGGTTTCCACCTCGGCAACAACGCCTCAGACCGGGTCTGGAACACCGAATCCGGCAAGGCCCAGTTCACCACGTGTGTGCTGCCGGAACATCTGATCAGCGAAGGCGTGCGCAACCTGCCGGTCAAACCGCACCTGATCCTGCAAACCATGCGTTCCCACGATCAGTACAACACCACGCTGTACGGCCTCGACGACCGTTATCGCGGTGTATACGGGATGCGCGACGTGGTGTTCGCCAACGAACAGGACATCCGCCGGCTCGGTTTCGAACCGGGGCAAAAGGTCGATCTGGTGGCGCTGTGGGGCGACGAGCGTGAGCGTCGGGTCAGCGGTTTCACCCTGATCGCCTACGACATTCCCGCCGGGCAGGCTGCCGCGTACTACCCGGAAACCAATCCGCTGGTGCCGCTGGAAAGTTACGGTGACCGCACCTACACGCCGACCTCCAAATTCGTGGCGATCCGCCTCGAAGCGGCCGAGGCGAGCAACCTGATCCCGTCGTCGGTGGCCTGACCGACCCACGCGATCCAACCCTTTTGCATTTTGACTGGCTGCAGGCGTTAGCGCCTGGCGGTGGCCCGGCCGTGTGCTGCCGCTTTTCAGCCTGGATGAGGACATCATCATGTTCAACCTGGAGGCACTGGACCTGGCGCGAATTCAATTCGCGTTCACGGTTTCGTTCCACATCATTTTCCCGGCGATCACCATTGGTCTCGCGAGTTTCCTGGCGGTACTCGAGGGCCTGTGGCTGAAAACCGGTAACGACACTTACCGCGATCTTTACCACTTCTGGTCGAAGATCTTCGCCGTCAACTTCGGCATGGGCGTGGTGTCGGGGCTGGTCATGGCGTACCAGTTCGGCACCAACTGGAGCGGGTTTTCCGACTTCGCCGGCAGCGTCACCGGGCCGTTGCTGACCTATGAAGTGCTGACCGCGTTCTTCCTCGAGGCCGGGTTCCTCGGGGTGATGCTGTTCGGCTGGAACCGTGTCGGCCGTGGCTTGCACTTCTTCGCCACGGTGATGGTCGCCATCGGCACGCTGATCTCGACCTTCTGGATTCTCGCCTCCAACAGCTGGATGCAGACCCCGCAGGGCTTCGAGATCGTTGACGGCCGGGTGATGCCGGTTGACTGGCTGGCGATCGTGTTCAACCCGTCGCTCCCGTTCCGTCTGGCGCACATGGCGATTGCCGCGTTCGTCGCCACGGCGTTCTTTGTCGGCGCTTCGGCGGCCTGGCATTTGCTGCGCGGCAACGACAGCAAACCGGTGCGCAAGATGTTTTCCATGGCGCTGTGGATGGCGCTGATCGTGGCACCGATTCAAGCGGTGGTCGGTGACGCCCATGGCTTGAACACCCTGGAACACCAACCGGCGAAAATCGCCGCCATCGAAGGTCACTGGGAAAACCCCGACAACGGGCCGACCCCGCTGGTGCTGTTCGGCATCCCGGACATGCAGGCGGAGAAGACCAAATACGCGATCGAGATTCCGTACCTCGGCAGCCTGATCCTCACCCACAGCCTCGACAAGCAGATTCCGGCGCTCAAGAGCTTCCCGAAAGAAGACCGGCCGAATTCGACCGTGATTTTCTGGAGCTTCCGCGTGATGGCCGGGCTGGGGATGTTGATGATTCTGGTCGGTGTGCTGGGCCTGGCGTTGCGGCGCAACGGCAAGATCTACCGGCATCGCGGCTTCCAGCGGCTGGTGCTGCTGATGGGGCCGAGCGGACTGATTGCGCTGCTGGCGGGGTGGATCACCACCGAAGTCGGGCGTCAGCCGTGGGTGGTGTACGGCCTGATGCGCACCCATGACGCCGCGTCCCATCACTCGGTGGCGCAGATGAGCACCTCGCTGGCGCTGTTCGTCGTCATCTACTGCACGGTGTTCACCGTGGGCATCGGCTACATGATGAAACTGGTGAGCAAGGGCCCGCAGCCGCACCACGAACATCCGCCCGAAGGCACTCAGGTGCAGACCCCGCGCCGGCCACTTTCGGCGGTCACCGACAACCTCGAATCCGCGACCCGGGTCCACTGAAAAAGGAGCATTGAGTCATGGGTATTCAAGGTATCGATCTCTCGTTGATCTGGGGCGTGATCATTGCCTTCGGGGTGATGATGTACGTGATCATGGACGGCTTCGATCTGGGCCTCGGGATCCTGTTCCCGATGATCAGCGACGAGCAGGAACGCGACGTGATGATGAACACCGTCGCACCGGTGTGGGACGGCAACGAAACCTGGCTGGTGCTCGGCGGGGCGGCGTTGTACGGCGCGTTTCCGCTGGCTTACGGGGTGATTCTCGAGGCGCTGTATCTGCCGTTGATCTTCATGCTCGCGGGGTTGATTTTCCGCGGTGTGGCGTTCGAGTTTCGCTTCAAGGCGCCGGCTGAAAAACGCCATCTGTGGGACTGGGCGTTCATTGGCGGTTCGCTGCTGGCGACGTTCTCCCAGGGCGTGGTGATCGGCGCGTATGTGGCGGGGATTCCGGTGGTGGATCGGCAGTTCGCCGGTGGCGGTCTCGACTGGCTGGCGCCGTTCCCGCTGGTCTGCGGCGTCGGTCTGGTGATCGCCTACGCCTTGCTCGGCAGCACCTGGTTGCTGGTCAAGACCGAAGGCATGCTCGAATCGCGGATGCGTCACTACAGCCGTCCACTGGCGTGGCTGTTGCTGGCGATGGTGGTGGTGATCGGCGTGTGGACGTTGCAACTGCACCCGGAACTGGCCAGCCGCTGGTTCAACCATGCGCACCTGACCGTGTTCGCCGGGCTGGTGCTGTTGGCGGTGCTGGCGTTGTTCGGGCTGTTGCGTTCGCTGCGTCAGCGCCACACCCACTGGCCGTTCGTGTTCACCCTGGTGCTGATGTTCCTCGGTTACATCGGTCTGGCACTGAGCATCTGGCCGAACATCATCCCGCCGTCGGTCAGCCTGTGGGCGGCGGCTTCACCGGCCACCAGCCAGCTGTTCGCCCTGATCGGCGCGCTGTTCATCCTGCCGGTGATTCTGATGTACACCTTCTGGAGCTACTACGTGTTCCGCGGCAAAGTGAGGATTGGCGATGGCTACCATTGATTCGCGTGAGGTGAAATCCAGCCCCTGGTACAAGCGTCTGGGCTGGCTGCTGCTGATCTGGTTGGGCAGCGTGGTCTCGCTGGCGGTGGTGGCGAGCCTGCTGAAACTGGCGATGTATGCGGCGGGGATGAGAACCCATTGACCACAAAAAACCGGAGCCGGGCTCCGGTTTTTATTGCGCGGGATTTACTCCCCGCCAAACATCGCCGTCCAGTAAATCCCGGCGCTGCTCTTCGGATCGACTGCGTAAGCAGCGCCCAGTTCGCGGTACTGCGGGTTCATCAGGTTGGCGCAATGACCGGGGCTGGCGAGCCAGCCGGCGACGACCTTCTGCACCGTGTCCTGCCCGGCGGCGATGTTCTCGCCGACCTGCTGGCCGCTGTAGCCGGCCAGTTCCGCGCGGTCGCCGGGAGTGCCGCCGTTGCGGTCCTTGTGGTCGAAATAATTGTTGTTGGCCATCTCGCGGCTGTGTTCCTGGGCAACGCCGCCGAGCACTGCGTTCCACGCCAGCGGCGCAGTTGCTGCGAAGGCCTGACTGCCGCACTGGCGCGGTTGGGCGCGGGCGGCATTGAGTTGTTCGAGGAGTTTCTGGCCTTCCGCCTGACCGTCGCCGAGGCGGGCGGACAGCAGCGGTCGGGCCAGAGTGATGCGCCAGTCACGGTCGGCGCGACTGACGCCGATATCGACGAACTGCGGATCCAGCACCACCTGACAGAAGCTTTCCTGAATCGCCTTCATCGCCGACGCCGCGTCCCGTGGTCCGTTCAGGGTGATCGCCTGCACGTTGACCATCGGGTAGCGAGCGCTAGACATCGCCTGCTGCAAATCCACCACGCCGGTGGCCGGCAGAATCAGGCGCGGATCGGCCGACAGCGGCGGCAATTCGCTGGACGCCTGGCTGCCACAACGCTGCGGCTGGCTGCGGTAGCTGTTGATCGATTCGATCAATTGCGACTCGTCGGTGGCCATGGCCGAAGTGGCCAGCGCCAGGCCCACGGACAACGCGGCGAGTCGCAGAACGGATGGCATGAAGCGCATGGAAATCTCCCTTGGGCTGAGTGCGCACATCATGCGCGAAAGGGCCCCGGTTGGTGCAATGTCTTTTTCTTCATGGCACGGATTTTTCTGCGGAACGATGCTGTGAAAATTGCCGTCTACACTTCGCGAAGAGCCCGGGATCCGGGCGTCTCAACCACGTAACACTTTGCCCGCAGCGGGCCCTGCCGGAAGAATGATCATGGGATTGAACGGGTTGCTTTGCTGTCTTGCGTTGACCCTGCTGAGTGGTACGGCACTGGCCACCGATCAGGCGCCGATCAAGGAAAAGGCCGAAGCGAAAGCCGAAGTACTGGAAGAGAAAGCGGCCGACAAGCCCGACGCGCCCCCGGCACCCAAATCCGAAGCCATCACCCCGACCGAAGCGCAGGCGGTTGACCCCGCCGGTGCTGCGCCGCTGGACGATCCGATCACCTGTCTGGCGCGCAGCATCTATTGGGAAGCCAAGGGCAAGGACACCGCCGACATGGAAGGCGTGGCCAGTGTGGTGATGAATCGCTTGGGGCATGACGGCTTTCCAGGCACGGTCTGCGCGGTGGTCAAGCAGGGCTCGGAAAGCAGGAGCTGCCAGTTTTCGTGGTGGTGTGACGGGCGTCCGGATCAGGTCAAGGAAGATGCCGAATACGCGCTGGCCAAGGAAATCGCAGGCAAGGCGCTGAACCGCCAGCTTACCGACCGCACCCACGGCGCGCTGTATTTCCACGATCGCAACGTTCATCCGAGCTGGGCGAAGGAGTACAGGAAAACCGCCGAGACCAGGAAATTCCTGTTCTATAAGCCCGCTGGCGGGGATGCGCGTTAGGCGCAGACTTCGCGCACACAATGGCGCCGTCGCACTGCATTTTCCTTGTGGGAGCAGGTTCGCTCCCACAGGGAGAACTTGGCGAAATCAGTCGCGGGGTTGTCGGGCCGGAAAGAACAGTTCAAAGCAGGTGATCCCGTCGGCGCTGCTGACGCTGTAGCGGCCCTGATGCAACTGCATGATGGTCGCGACAATCGACAGGCCCAAGCCGTTGGACTGGGCCGAGCGCTCGCGGGACGGATCGACGCGGTAGAAACGCTCGAACAGTCGCGACAGATGTTCCGCCGGAATCGTCGCGCCCTGGTTGCGTACCCGCAGGTAGCTGCCGTCCGCTTCAGCGATGGCTTCGACCTGCAACGTCGAATCCGCCGCGCCGTACTTGATCGCGTTGGCGCACAGGTTGGCCAGGGCCCGCCGCAGCAGCATCGGCTCGGCCCAGATCACGCCGCTGCCACTGGCCTCGATGGTGACGCCGACGTCCGCCGCCAGCCCTTCGAAGTAATCGGCAATGCGCTGCATCTCATCGCCGGCGTCCAGCTCCTGCCGCTGACTCAGTGCGCTGGCCGGGTCGGTGCGGGCAAGAAACAGCATGTTGTCGAGCATCCGCGCCAGCCGCTCGAGTTCTTCGACGTTGGAGGCGAGCAACTGCTGATAGGCGTCCACGCTGCGGCTCTGTTGCAACGCGACCTGGGTTTCGCCAAGCAGGTTGTTGATCGGCGTGCGCAGTTCGTGGGCCATGTCGGTGGAGACCTGGCTCAGTTGCGCAACCCCTCGGTCGAGCCGGTCAAGCATCGCATTGAAAGCTTCGATCATCGGTTGCAATTCCCGGGGCGTGCCGTGGCGGTGGAGGCGTTCGCCGAGGTTGGCGATGCCGATCCCGTGGGCATGCCGGGCAATCCGCCGCAATGGCAGCAAACCGCGATACACCAGCAGGCAGCCGACCAGCGCCAGCACAATCGCGGCCAATGAAGCGAGGCCGTACACGCTGAGCCGGTAATTGGCGAGCATTGCCGTGCGCTCGGTCATCAGGCGTCCGGTGAGCACCTGCAGGTTGCCCAGATCGCCCGAGTCGATGGTCGCCGCCACCGCCGAAAACGGCACACCGTCGACGCTCGGCAAGTGCTGTACATCGCTCAGGGCCATCGGGTGATCGATCGGTACGGCGGGCAAGTTCGGGGTGGCGAGGTTGCCGGGGTTGACCACCAGCAACGGCGGCTGGCCGGGTGCGCCGATGGTCAGCAAGGCTTCGCGGTTGCCGAGCATGTTCTGAAACAGCGCCGGCTTGTTCTTGATCAGTTCCAGGGTGTTGCTGTCGTTGAGGAGGGTGCGCAACTGATCGACGCGACTGACCAACTGGATGTCGTCGCGGCGAATCAGAGCTGCTTCCAGTTGGTTGTACAGCGCCGCGCCCAGGCCTCCCAGCGCGGCGAAGGCGAGCACGGCGAAGACCAGCGCCAGACGCAAGGTCAGAGAGTAAGTGCCGGCGATTTTCATGGCTGGGTATCGAAGCGGTAGCCGATGCCGCGCACGCTGTGGATCAGCTTGAGCGGGAACGGATCGTCGATTTTCGCCCGCAGGCGGCGTACGGCGACATCGACCACGTTGGTGTCGCTGTCGAAATTCATGTCCCACACCCGCGAGGCGATCAGCGAGCGCGACAGCACCTGGCCGGTGTGGGTGGCGAACAGTTGCAGCAGGGCGAATTCCTTGTTGGTCAGGGTGATCCGGTTGCCGGCGCGGCTGACCCGGCGCTTGAGCACGTCGATCTGCAGATCGGCCACCTGCAATTGCTCTTCTTCATGGATCGGCCCGCGCCGGGTCAGGGTGCGCAGGCGCGCCACCAGTTCGGCAAAGGAAAACGGCTTGATCAGGTAATCGTCAGCGCCCAATTCCAGGCCTTTGACCCGGTCGGCGATGTCATCGCGGGCGGTGAGGAACAGCACCGGCGTGTCGGTTTCCTTGCGCAGCCGGCGCAGGACTTCCCAGCCATCCATTTTCGGCATCATCACGTCCAGCACGATCACATCGAAGTCGAATTCCAGCGCCAGGTGCAGGCCGTCGGCGCCGTCCCGGGCCAGGCTCACGCTGTAGCCCAGTTCCTGCAAGCCGTTGAGCAAATAATTGCCGGCCTTGGGTTCGTCTTCGACAACAAGGATATTCATGGCTACTGCGCCTCAATGGTCGTTGGTGCAGCCGCTGCCTTGCACTTGATAGTCCAGCACATGTTCACGGCCCTGGTGGTCGAGGTAGTCGAGCTGCGCGGGGATCACGCCGCAGGCCTGGGAAATATCGGTGCTGGAGAGGACTTTGTCGACATCCAGATGCACGAAGAAGCCGGTTTTGTCATGAATGACGGCAGCGTCCGGCGCAGGTGCGGCGAACACGGAACCGGTGGCGAGGAGGGCGGTGAAAGCGAGGATCAGGGTTTTCATGATGGGTCACTCGAATCGTTGAAGTTGATCGGCGTTCTGGCCGGGACAACTTCAAGCTACCGGGCGATCCGCTCGGCAAACCGACAACTCGATGACAAATCTGTAATAAACCGAACCTGTGGGAGCCAGCGCACTCCCACAGAGTATTCAGCTGGCGTGGGTGCTGAGAATGCTCGCGATCTGTTGCGGCTGGCAGTTGAGGTACGGCGAGGATTTCAGCCACTGCTGATCCGGATACCAGGAGAACATGAATTGGCCGTTCTTCAGGCTGTCGATCACCCGTTTGGCAACCTGCGGTCGCACCGCCGGGCAACCCTGGCTGCGGCCCAGGCGGCCGGTACGTTTGCTCCAGAACGGGTTCACGTAGTCGGCGGCATGGATCACGATGGCGCGGTCACGGGCCATGTCGTTGATGCCTGGTTCCAGGCCGTCCATGCGCAGCGAGTAACCGTGGGTGCCCTGGTAACTTTCCTGGGTGCGGAACAGGCCGAGGCTGGATTGAAAACTGCCTTCACGGTTGGAAAACCGGGTGGCGAAGTTTTCCCCGGAGTTT
This sequence comes from Pseudomonas sp. GW456-12-1-14-TSB6, assembly GCF_059424205.1. NCBI lineage: Bacteria > Pseudomonadati > Pseudomonadota > Gammaproteobacteria > Pseudomonadales > Pseudomonadaceae > Pseudomonas > Pseudomonas sp. GW456-12-1-14-TSB6. The sequence goes on along the minus strand of NZ_JBWKZE010000008.1, from coordinate 63,207 downwards.
GAACCATGGGCGACCAGATCACGCAGCACCAGTTTTTTCCGGGTCAGGTCGAAGATCCACAACCGGCGCTCGGTGGACGGCTGCGAATAGTCGATGATCGCCAGGTGACGGGACTGCTTCGCGCCGTTGTTGATCGCACATTGCATGGCGTTCAAGGCACCTTTCAGCGCCTGGGGATTGAGTTCCGGAGCGGCGTGCGCGAGGCTGGTGTACAGAACCGGCGAAGAGGTGCCGGCGGCAAAGGCTGGGCTGGTCAGCACGCCAAGGGCGGTGGCAGTCAGCAGAAGTCGGCGCAAAAACGTCAACATTTAAAGTGAGTCTCCACTTGCTACTTGTTTGGCACTTAGGCTCCTGACGTCCAGTCGTTCCCGGCAAGCCCGCGAATCGGGCCTGACTGTGCACCGCACCTGAGGTAAGGTTGACCGTCAATCAAGACGGCCATGGATTGGAGTAAAGCAGTTGTTCAAAAAGTACGCATGCTACTTGAGCATTTGTTTGCTCGCTGCGCCGTTTGTCGCTTGCGCCGAAGAGCCGTTGCCGGGACTTCCGACGCTGCCGCCCGTGCCGACGGAAATGCCCATCGAACCGCAGAGCCCGTTGCAGGCTGCGCTGATCAGCCTGCCTCAGGCGTGCCCGACGATCGGTACCAGTCTCAACGGCCCGGCGCTGGATCAGTTGCGCGCGTTCTACCAGCAGCAGGACTGGCTGCCAGTGTGGGCCGATGGCGGGCAATTGCCGGCCTTGCATGCGCAATTGCAGCTGTTGGCCGACGATGGCCTAAACCCGAAACGCTATCCGGTAGCGCTCACTGCCCCGCAGGACGGCGAACTGTGCGCCGATATCGAGATCAGCCGCTATTACCTGCAAGCCCTGCAGGATCTGCATTACGGCCGCCTGTTGCAATCGCACTTCGAACCGCTGTGGCATTCCGACGAAACGCCACGCGACCGGCAGGCCGAATTGCTGGCGATCGCCGTGCCGGGCGTGCACAACGTTCCCGCCGCCTTCGATCTGGCCCGGCCGCAGTTGGCGCAGTACCAGAACCTGCGTCATCTGTATGCCGCGCAGCGCCTGCAAGCCCTGCCTCAGTGGACGTCGGTGGGCAACGGCCCGTTGCTGCGTCCGGACATGGAAGACAAACGCGTGCCGGAACTGGCCCGGCGGCTGTACAGCGAAGGCTACCTGAGCAGTGTGGTCGGCACGCCGGACAACGCTTATCAAGGCGTATTGGTGGAGGCGGTGAAGCGTTTTCAGGCCAACCATTCGTTGCAGGCCGACGGGGTGGTCGGGCCGGGAACGATTGCCGAACTCAACATCAGTCCGTTGACTCGCCGCGAACAGTTGCGGGTCAACCTTGAACGTTTCCGCTGGATGGCTCAAGACATGGAGCCGGACGGTCTGCTGGTCAACGTCGCCGCTGCCGAGCTGACGCTTTATCAAGGTGGCCTGCCGGTGTGGCAGACCCGCACCCAGGTCGGGCGCGCCGAACGCCAGACCCCGCTGCTCAAATCCCGGGTCACGCGCCTGACGCTGAACCCGACCTGGACCGTGCCGCCGACCATCTGGAAGGAAGACAAACTGCCGGAAATCCGCAAGGATCAGACCTTCCTCAGCCGCCAGAACCTGCAAGTGCTTGACGCCAACGGCCAGCCGCTGGCTGCCGCCGACATCGACTGGGACAACCCCGGCAACATCCTCCTGCGCCAGGACGCCGGGCCGCGCAACCCGCTGGGGCAAATGGTCATCCGTTTCCCTAACCCGTTCTCGGTGTACCTGCACGACACGCCGAGCAAGGCACTGTTCGACAAGGGACCGCGGGCGTTCAGCTCCGGCTGCGTGCGGGTCGAGCATCCGATGAAGCTGCGCGATTTCCTGCTCAGCCCGGCGGAGAAGGCGCGCACCGACACCTTGCTCGCCACCGGCACCACCCATGAATTCCGCCTGAGCAATCCGGTGCCGATCCTCATGACTTACTGGACGGCACAGGTCGACGGCCAGGGTCGTGTGCTCTACGCGCCGGACATCTACAGCCGTGACAGCGCGTTGCTGGCGGGGCTGGACCGGGCGCATTGATCCTCAGTGGCTGGCGTGTTTCCAGAAAAACCGCGCCAGCCACGCATCCACGCTCAACTTGCCGGCCCCGGCAAACACCAGCGGCAGCAGCGCAGCCAAATAAATCGCCGGCAGCTTGAAGTTGCCGAAGCCCTTGTTGGTGATCGCATAACCCTGGGCCAGCTCACTCAACGATGACCAGTCCGCCGGCCAGTGCACGGCAGCGGTGGCGACCACGGTCACGACGATCAGAGAAATCGCCGAAATCCGCGTGCCGAATCCGATCAGGATCGCCAGCGCGCAGATCAGCTCGGCCCACATCGACAGTTCCCAGTTCAGCGTGGCGGGCAAGTGGTCGAAGGGAAACGGGAACCGCTCCTGAATGTCTTCGAACCAGTTCTGGCCGTTGAATTTCTCCAGCCCCGATTCGAAAAATTCCCAGGCGATGAACAGGCGCAAGGTCAGCGGCGCGAGCCACTGGCCGGCGCGGTCGAGGTTCCAGTGCAGGCCTTTGACGGCCGACGAGAGAGCTGTGGTCATGGGAAGGCTCCATTCATTCGAAAGAAAACGGGGCACCAACGTGCCCCGTGAAAAGGGTTACTCGCCGGCGCCACACTTGCCTTCGCCGCATTTGCCTTCCGAGGTTTTTTCCGCCGAGTCGGCCTTGGCCTGGGTCTGGCTGTAGCCGTGATCCAGTTGCTTGACGCTGAACGCTTCGGAAGCCGAAGCGGCGTTGGACAGGGCCAGGCCACCGGCAAGCAGCAGGCCCAGAGTCAGGGAGGTTTTCGAGAGCTTGGTCATGGTGAATCTCCGATGCGATAGGTGAGTTCAAAGGCTTGATCGGGGTTGCCGATCGACAGGTTCATTTGAACGCCGGGCTGTATCGGTGATGTGTCGCGAAGGGCCGGATTTGTGGGCGGGATGTGTCGGGCGTCGGGCCGTACACACTGCGATACACCGCGCCGGTGTGATTCGATTGCCGGGCGCAGCGTCTAGCCACCGTGTCCCCGCAATCCCATGGGGCGAGACTTCGAGACCCGGCATGCAAGCGCTGTTGAACGAGATCCTTGACGCTGTCCGGCCCCTGATCGGGCAGGGCAAGGTGGCTGACTACATTCCCGCCCTCGGCACCGTGCCGGCCAATCAGCTGGGCATCGCCGTGTATGGCAACGACGGCGAGATGTATTGCGCCGGCGACGCCGAGACGCCGTTCTCGGTGCAAAGTATTTCCAAGGTATTCAGCCTGGTGCAGGCCATCGAACATTCTGGCGAGGCCATCTGGGAGCGTCTGGGCCATGAGCCGTCCGGCCAGCCGTTCAACTCGCTGGTGCAGCTGGAGTTCGAACGCGGCCGTCCGCGCAATCCGTTCATCAATGCCGGGGCGCTGGTGATCTGCGACATCAACCAGTCACGCTTTGCCGCACCGGCCTTGTCGATGCGCGACTTCGTGCGGCGGCTGTCGGGCAACCCGCAGGTGATGGTTGACGGCAAGGTCGCTGACTCCGAATACCAGCACCGCGCGCGCAACGCGGCGATGGCGTACCTAATGCAATCCTTCGGCAATTTCCACAACGACGTTGAAGCGGTGCTGCGCAGCTACTTCAGCCACTGCGCGTTGCGCATGAACTGCATCGATCTGGCCCGGGCGTTCTGCTTCCTGGCCAACGACGGTTTCTGCAAGCACAGCGGTGAGCAGATTCTTACTCGCCGCCAGACCCAGCAAGTCAACTCGATCATGGCCACCAGCGGCCTGTACGACGAGGCGGGCAACTTCGCCTACCGCGTTGGTCTGCCGGGCAAGAGCGGCGTCGGTGGCGGCATCGTCGCGGTGGTGCCGGGGCAGTTCACGGTGTGCGTGTGGTCGCCTGAGTTGAACACGGCGGGCAATTCGCTGGCGGGGATGGCGGCGCTGGAAATGCTCAGTTCGCGGATTGGCTGGTCGGTGTTCTGAGCCCGTGTTGCGTTGAGGGAGGCCAACCTATACATTTTCCGGCCGCCCTCAATATGGTGAATCCGCTCCATGTCTCTCGCGCTCGAACGTCTCGTCGCTGGCACGCCTATCCCTTTCGCCGGTAACCGCGTCACCGTGGTCAGCCCCGAACTGGCCGAGCGTTTCCGACCCGGCGACCATCTGCTGGTGGAGCAGGTGAGCGGCGAGCTGTTGCTGATTCCGGTGGTGGATCAGCAGGCTGCATCGGTGGCGATCGAGCGTGCAGCGGCGGCGTTTACCGCGTTGTCCGCGGTGTCGGACGAGGCCATCAGCCGCTTCTTCGATCTGTTTGCCCAACGTCTGGAAAACCCGGACGCCTGGGCGCTGATCGAAACCGCCAACCTCGCCGACATCGAGCGGGCCAAGGCTCGCAGTCGTTCCACTACCCGGTTGCTCGCTGACGAGCGCATGCGCCGCGACATGATCGCCGGCCTGCGCGCCTGGCGTGATGCGCCGGCCACCCGTGGCAAGGTGATCAGCAGCGTCGAACATGACGGCTGGAAGGTCGAGCAAGTGGTGTCGCCCCTGGGCATCGTCGCATTCGTATTTGAAGGCCGGCCAAACGTCTTCGCTGACGCCGCTGGTGTACTGCGCACCGGCAACACTGCCGTGCTGCGGATTGGCAGCGATGCGCTGGGCACCGCGCAAGCCATCGTCACCCACGCCCTGAACCCGGCGTTGGCCGATGCCGGTCTGCCGGCGGGTGCGGTGTCGCTGGTGGAGAGCGTCAACCACGCCGCCGGTTGGGCGATGTTCGCCGACCGGCGTCTGTCGCTGGCGGTGGCTCGTGGTTCGGGCCGCGCAGTCAGTCAGTTGGGCAGCATCGCCCAGCAGGCCGGCACCGCCGTCAGCTTGCACGGCACCGGTGGTGCGTGGCTGATTGCTGATCGTGATGCCGATGCCAAACGCTTCGCCGCGGTGGTGCGCAACTCGCTGGACCGCAAAGTCTGCAACACCTTGAACGTCTGCCTGATCCAGCGCGACCGTGCCGCCGAACTGGTGCCGCTGTTCCTCGACGCCTTGCAGCAGGCCGGCACCGCGCGTGGTCAGGGCTGCAAATTGCACATCGTCGAAGGCAGCGAAAGCTACCTGCCGAGCGACTGGCAGAACGCGACGGTCGAGGTCTATCGCGCCGAGGGTTACCAGACCGAGGCCCTGGCCGAGCCGCTGCCCGAAGATCAACTGGGCCGCGAGTGGGAATGGGAAGAAACCCCGGAAACCAGCCTGATGATCGTCGACGATCTGGATCAGGCCATCGCACTGTTCAATCGCTACAGCCCGCAATTCACGGTGTCGTTGATCAGCGAAGATCCAGCGGTTCAGGAACGTTTCTACAGCGCGGTCAATGCGCCGTTCGTGGGCAACGGGATCACCCGTTGGGTCGATGGCCAGTACGCGCTGAACAAGCCGGAACTGGGTCTTTCGAACTGGGAAAGCGGTCGGTTGTTTGCTCGCAGCGCGATTCTCTCCGGCGACGGTGTGTTCACCGTGCGCAGCCGCATGACGCAAATCGATCTGGGCGTAAAACGCTGAACAGAACAACGCCGCGCCCGTCGCAATGACGGGCGCGGCGTTGTGTTTTCAAGCCGCATCGACTGCCTGGCCGTACACCGCGCACGTCGACGGTTGCTCGGCCAGCGAGACAAAGGTACGGCGGTCGGCACTCAGTGCGTCGATCGAGCCGGTCTCGATGTCGTACACCCAGCCGTGCAGATTCAGCAGGCCTTTCTCCTGGGCCAGGCGCACGCTCGGGTGAGTCTGGATGTTCGCCAGTTGCGCGATCACGTTTTCTCGCACCATCGAACTCAGCTTGGCTGCGTCATTGGCATGAGGCCGCGATTCGTTGACCACTTTCGCCGACTCGGCGTGTTGCAGCCAGCCGCTGACGGCGGGCAGGTGATCCATGCATTTGCACTGGGCGATGGCGGTCATGGCGCCGCAATCGGAGTGGCCGCAGATCACGATGTCGGTCACGCCGAGCACGGCCACCGCGTATTCCACCGTTGCCGAAACCCCGCCCGGATGCGGACTGTAGGACGGCACGATATTGCCGGCGTTGCGGATCACGAACAGCTCGCCGGGTTCCTGCTGGGTCAGCAGTTCCGGAACGACGCGGCTGTCGGAGCAAGTGATGAACAGCGTGCCCGGGGTTTGGGTAGTCGCCAGGTGTTTGAACAGCTCGGTGCGTTGCGGAAACGCTTCGTTCTGGAATTTCAGGAAGCCTTCGATCAGGTTTTTCATGGTGTGTCCTCTCAGTTCGAACAGCCGGTGCCGAATTCGCTGTATTGAAGAATGTGTTTTGCGCCGTGGCTGTCGAGGTAAGTCATTTCGACCGGCACCACGCCGCAGACGTCGGCGACCGGGGTGATGCTCACGACCTGCGCGATGTCCAGCGACATGCCGTAGCGGTAGGCGACGGCCTCTTCATCAGCCTGGGCCTGGGCAGCAAGGCCGGCGAGCAGGGTCAGGGTCAACAGAATTTTTTGCATGGGGCAGCCTCCAGACAGATGTGGTGATGTCTTGGCAAATCAGGTTTGAATGGGCCCGCACGCGGGGGGCGGGCCCGGAGGGATCAGAACGGACGCAGCGGAAGGAACTTGCCGTCGAGGGTGACCACAGCGCGGGAACCGCCTTCAGGGTCTTCGACTTTCTTGATGTCGAGCTTGAAGTTGATCGCGCTGATGATGCCGTCGCCGAACTGCTCGTGAACCAGCGCCTTCAGGGTGGTGCCGTAGATCTGGATCATCTCGTGGAAGCGGTAGATGGTCGGGTCGGTCGGCACACCGTCGAGGCTGCCGCGCAGCGGGATGATTTGCAGGGCGGCGACGTCTTCGGCGCTCAGCTCAAGCTTGTCGCCGACCACTTCGGCCGCGGCTTTCGGCAGTGGATGCTGGCCGAGGAGGGCGGCGGTGACGTAGGCCAGGCTCAGGCCGGTGCCGTCGGCCAGATCCTGCCACGACAGGTTTTTCTGTGCCTTGGCATCCAGGGCGCGGGTGGTCAGGGCGATGCGGCTGTCGTTGTAGGCTTGGGATTGCATGGTGCTTCTCCTTTCGGGGTTGGCTTGCTGTGTGGATTCATCTTCTGCCGATTGATCCATAGCGTCCAAGACCGATATACAATGCCAAGCATAAGTAATGCCTATAGATGGAGCGTTCCATGCTGCTGCGACATTTGCGATACCTGCTGGCCGTGGCCGATCACGGCGGCTTCACCCGGGCGGCCGAGGCGCTGCACGTGTCGCAGCCGACCCTGTCGCAACAGATCCGCCAACTGGAAGAAAGCCTCGGTGTCGATCTGTTTGATCGCACCTCGCGCTCGGTCAAACCTACGGACGCCGGACAGGCCTATATCGAATGCGCGCGACGGGTGCTGGTGGAGCTGGAGGCGGGCAAGCGCGCGTTGCATGACGTGAAGGATCTGTCCCGAGGCTCGCTGCGGCTGGCCATGACGCCGACGTTCATGGCGTATCTGGTCGGGCCGCTGGTGCGCGATTACGTGGCGCGGTATCCGGGGATTCACCTGGAGATTTTCGAGTTGTCGATGGATGACATCGAGGCCGGGTTGGCGGATGACTCGCTGGATATTGCGATTGCCTTCACGCCGGTGCGCAATCCGGACATTGAGTGCATTCCGGCGTTTGTCGAGACGTTGGGGGTGATGGTCGGGCGTGAACATCCGTTGTATGCCAGTGCTTCTGTGCTGACGCCGGATGACATTGCGCAGCTGGATTTCGCCTTGCTGGCGCCTGACTTTTTCACGCGCCTGTCGATCGACGAATATTTCCGCCAGCACGGCATCACGCCCAAGGTGCAGATCGAGGTGAACTCGGTGAGTACGTTGCTGGAAGTGATCCGGCATGCGCCGATTGCGACCATGCTGCCCGAGGCGATTGCGACCGAGGACCGGGCACTGCGTCGGTTGCGGGTCGAGAGCGAGGCGCCGCAGCGGGGAGCGGCATTGTTGCGGCGCAAGAACAATTATCACAGTGCGGCGGCTGAGGCGTTCATGAAGCTGGTGCTGGAAACTCGCTCATGAGCTTTTTTTGCGAGCAATAAAAAGAGCCTGCTTCGTTTTCGAAGCAGGCCCTTGTTTTATTGAAGTTTTAACTTAGCAAAACCGATCAATCACCCGAACTTCGTTCTTGTTCTGCATCGAGTCCCACGCCTGTTTCAGCGTTTGCAGAACATTACCGATGAAGTCCTTGTCGGCCGCGGCTTTCTTGCCGACATAGCCGTGGCCACGGCGGTACATCTTCAGGCGGGCCAGCAGGTTCTGGTTGTTCCGATCGAACTCTTCTTCACCAGCATGGGGCGACAGGCAGTCGATATGGACCTGACCCGACTTGCTGATCCACAGAATATGGCTGTCGTGGCTGTCTTTTTGCGCAGCGAACATACGAGCCAGTTCTTCGATAGTAGGTTGATTGTTCAGATTCATCATATTGCCCCTTGACCAGTCTGGTGATGTTTCAAAGTTGATTCGCTAATACAGGTAGCCCATCGGTTAGTTGATCCCTGGCACCGAAACCAGGACGTCAGCGGTCGCCCGTGTGAAGTACGGGGTCATGCGTCTGTTGCATGTAGTCGTGTTGAATAACTGCTACGCAAAAGCGTCACAACGAGGAGAAGCAGCGAAAACCGGGAGGCTCCTTGACGACGTTTTCAGGGTCGACCACAAGCGTCTTGAGAATTTTCGCCAGCGCTTCTCGTCCTTGTACTGGACGTTCAGGCCAGGTCAGCTTCTTCAATCTGCCTTGTGGGCAGCGTGTATCCGGAAAAACAGCTCGGCGGTCAGACGAGCTTGCTCAAGCGTGTTGCCAGTGCTCCCGATCGGGGAGACGTCTGCATCATGCAAAAGCAAAACGATGCCGTCAACGGTTTTGTAGTGATTATTTTTGGTCACTACATATTGTCGGACAAAGTCATTCTGGAATGAAAAAAGAGGTCTTCAGACAGCGGGAGAAAGGCTGCGCAGGCAGTAGAACGTACAGGGATAGCCGTCCACTGTTTTGGTCTGGCGGGTAAAGTCGCCGCCGCTCAGCTCGGGGATGAGCCGGGCCCAGAACCGCTGTGCAGGCAGGTTGGCGTCGACATGGAAAATCTGCCATCGACCGGGCAAGTGGCTCAAGAGGGCAGAGGCGACAAACTGCGCGACGCCTTGGCCACGCCAGCGCCGGCTGACGAAGAAATAGCCGATGTTGTAGTCGGCGCCTTCGATGAGAAGGTGGTCATCCACGGTCACGAACCCCGCCAGTTCGCCGTCGACGTGGATCAGGAATGGCCGCGTCGCCGGCTGGCGCCAGTAATCGTCTTTCAACTGGATTGGGAAGAACCCATGCCCGCCGAGCTTCAGCGGCAGCCACTCGCTGAAATCATAGGTATAGAACTGCATCAGGTTTTCGAGGGTGTCCAGTTCGTCGCGCCGGGCGACGCGCAGTTCGATGACAGACATGCCGCTGCCTCCTGACCATCACTGTTGAAACAGTAGCGCGCAGCGGGCTATTTGGCCGCCGGTTTCGCCGAGCGTTTGCCGGTTCCGGTGGTTTTGCGCCGAGTGGTCTTGCGTTTGTTCTTCCATGGCGTAGCGGCCTTGCCGGCAGGTGGCGGGCCGCTGATGGTCAGGCTCAGCCCGGCGCAGCGGGTCACTTGCTTGCTCATCCACGCGGCCTGTTTGGTGACGAATTCCTCCAGACTCATTTCGCCGCTCTGCACCATGTCCAGCGCCTGCTCCCAGATCGCTGTGGTGCCGGGGTCGGCAATCGCCCGCGGTACGGCGTCGATCAGGCTGAAGGCGGCGGGCGTGGCGGACAGCGCCTTGCCGTTCTTCACCAGATAACCGCGATCCAGCAACCCTTGAATGATCGAGGCGCGGGTGGCCTCGGTGCCGATGCCGGTGGTGTCCTTGAGTTTCTGCTTGAGCAGCGGGTCTTCCACCAGTTTGGCGACGTTCTTCATGGCCTTGATCAGGTCGCCTTCGGTGTAGGGCTTGGGCGGTTGCGTCCAAAGGTCCTTGAGCTTCACGTCCGCCACGGCGCACTCGGCGCCTTTGGTCAGTGTCGGTAGCGTCTGTGGCGCGGGGGCTTCACGTCCCCTGGCCGGGGCCAGCGCTTCGGGCAACGCGCGTTTCCAGCCCGGCTCGATGATCTGCTTGCCGACCGCGCGCAAGGCTTCCCCGGCGCAATCGAAATCGGCCTGGGTGCGGTCGTATTCGTGATTGGGCAGGAACTGCGCCAGATACCGCGCGCGAACCAGCGTGTAGACCGCGCGGTGCTTGCCGGTCAGACGCTCCAGGTTTTTCGCGGCAGCGGTCGGAATGATGCCGTGGTGGGCGCTGACCTTGGCGTCGTTCCAGGCGCGGGAGCGGCGCTGTGGCTCCAGATGCTCGCGCAGCGCTTCGAGGCTCGGGTCGGCCTGACGCAGCGCCGCAAGAATCCCTGGCGCCTCGCTGTGCTGGCTCAGGGGCAGGTAGCCGCAATCGCTGCGCGGGTAGGTGATGACTTTGTAGGTTTCGTACAGAGCCTGGGCGATGTCGAGGGTCTCCTGGGCACCGAGGCCGAGCTTCTTCGAGCAGACTTCCTGCAAGGTGCCGAGGTCGAAGGGCAGGGGCGCCACTTCGCGCATGCGTTCGGTGCGCAGCTTGACCACCCGGGCGCTGGCGGCGCTGCCGATTGCGGCGGCCGCTTGCTGGGCGAGGGCCTGATTGAGACAACGGTCCTGATCGTCACAGGCATCGTTTGGCGCACGCCATTGGGCGGTGAAAGGCGTGCCGTTGTGCAGCAGTTGCACGTCGATGGCCCAGTACGCGACCGGCACGAAATCGGCGATGCTGCGGTCGCGATCCACCACCAGCCGCAACGTTGGCGTCTGCACCCGGCCCACCGGCAGTACACCTTGATAGCCTGATTGCCGGCCGAGCAGGGTGAACAGGCGACTCATGTTCATCCCGATCAGCCAGTCCGCCCGGGAGCGCCCCAATGCCGAATGATACAGGCTGAAGGTTTCAGCGCCCGGTTTGAGCGCCGCCAGCGCCTTGCGAATCGAGGCTTCGTCCAGCGCCGACAGCCACAAGCGGCGGATCGGCCCGCGATAGCGGCAATGCTCCACCAGCTCCCGGGCGATCATTTCGCCCTCGCGGTCGGCGTCGGTGGCGATGATCAGTTCGCTGGCCTCACCGAGCAGGCGCTTGACCGCCTTGTACTGGCTGGCGGTACGCGGCTTGACGGTCATTTTCCACTTGTCCGGGATGATCGGCAGGTCGGCCAGCACCCAGCGCTTGTATTTGGCGTCGTAGGCGTCCGGCGGCGCGGTTTCCAGCAAGTGGCCGATGCACCAGGTCACCGTGACGTCCGTTCCAAGCCAGCAGCCGTCGCCCCGACGCTTTGCGCCGAGCACGGCCGCAATGTCCTTGGCCTGGGAAGGTTTTTCACAGAGGTACAGCCGCATAACCACCGTCGTCGATCATTGCCCGAAGAGGCGCACAGGATGGCCTGACTCGGGCGAACGGGCAACTTTTATCTGTATGGATATACAGATAAAAAGATTGCCGGGCGTGTACAGCTTTTATCGGTCGGTTTCGAAAATCGACGCCATGGAGGAACGCCGTACTCTGGCAAACCACCAGAGAGCCGCAACGCCCAGCAACGTCGCCAGCACAGCCAGGATCAGGATCACACGTTGTGCCCCCAAAGGCGCGGCGAGCAGCGCAACAAGCAGTCCCGCGAGCGGTTGTGACAAGTTGTTGAGCAGGGTGATCACGCCCACGGTCTTGCCGAAGTCCTGAGGGGGAATGACTCGCTGGCGAATGCTGCGCATGTAAACGTTGAACATCTTGTCGAAGCCGACGATCAACAGAAAACCCAGCACATAACCCGCCAGGTTCGGGCTCAGGGCGCTGATGAAGGCGCCGGCGGCGAGCATCGAATAGGCAACGCCACCCAATACGCGCAACGGCAATACCACCCGGGCGAGGAAAAACAGAATCACGATGGTGGTCACCGCGCCAGCCGCTTGCAGCACGGCGTAGTCGTCCTTGCCGGCGCTGTATTGACCGAGCACCATGGCCGCCGAAGTGGCCAGGGTGACCCCGACAATCAGGTTGACCCCGATCGCCAGGGTGATGATCTTTTTCAGCTCCGCCAGTTCGCGGATATGCCTGAACGCGATGCGCAGAGGCTGCAGCCAGATGTCCTGATGCTGCTCAAACACCTCGAGGGTGATACGACTGAAACGTTGCCACACCAGCATGCTCAGGTCGGCCAGCAGGAACAGCCCGGCCACCCACAGCACCACCCAGTGCCAGGCCGAAACCTCCAGCAGCAATGCCGCCACCAAGGGTCCCAGAACCAGTCCGGTCTGGTCGGCTATCTGCGAGAAGGAAAGGGTTTTGGTGTAGCTGTAGTGCTGGAAAATATGCGGCATCAGCACTTCGCGGGCCATGATGCCCTGAGTAGTCAGCACGCCGCACAGCGCAGACAGCACCACAAGCCACGCGATACCGCCGAAGACGGCATAAAGCCCAACCGCCAACACGCAGAGCAGCGCCCGGTAGACCTGACTGATGTGCAGAATCCTGATGGGCGAGAACTTGTCGCACAGGGCCCCACACAGTGGAAACGCGAGAAAACGCGGCAGCGACTCGACGAAAAATGCGAGCCCCGCCCAGGACGCGCTGTTGGTGGTTTGGAACACCACCAGCGGCACGATGAACAACAGGATCTGATCCGCCAGCCGCGACAGGAACAGCGAGATGAAGAAAGCCAGGTAATCCTTACGCATGATGACTCCTGTCGGTGAGCGTTTTGACCGTTTTGCGCGTGATATGAAACCAGAAACCGCCGCCTCCGCAAGCGGCGGTCATATCTGATCGAAGAAAAACCGTTCGGCTGCGAACCCGACGAGATTCCCCCGCATGGGTTATACCTGAACCGGTGCCTTCGCCGCCCGTCAGGAGAAACCGATGAAAAGTTCCGGTCCCAGTCCCGTTATCACCGTCGCCGAGCAGCCTGGCTGCCTGCTGGTAAAATTCCACGGCATACAGGTCGCCGCCTCGGCCCGAGCCCTGGTGCTGCTCGAAGCCAATTACCCGCCGGTCTACTACATCCCGCGTGAAGACATCGACGAAAAATACTTCGCCCGCACCGACCACACCACCTACTGCCCGTACAAGGGCGATGCCAACTATTTCAGTCTGCAAGTGCCGGGACATGAGGGCGCGAACGCGGTATGGACGTACGAAAATCCGAAGATTTCGGTCAGCCAGATCAAGGATTACGTGGCGTTTTATCCCGATCAGGTGAAGTTTGAGTTGCTGGACGCGGAGGTCTGAGATCCAGCAGGGTGGCGAGGGCATTGCGCCCCCGCCACACGAATATCAATCAGTTCTTGTCCAGATCGATATTCTTCGTCTCACGCAGACAGATCATCCCCACCACCAGGCTCACTCCGGTAATCAGCACCGGGTACCACAGCCCATAGAAAATATCCCCGGTGTACACCACCAGCGCAAACGACACGGTTGGCAGGAATCCGCCGAACCAGCCGTTGCCGATGTGATACGGCAGGGACATCGAGGTGTAGCGGATGCGGGTCGGGAACAGTTCGACCATCAGCGCGGCGAGCGGACCGTAGCACATGGCCGAGATGATGATCAGGCCGACGATCAGGGCCACGATCATCGGTTTGTTGATTTGCTGCATGTCGGCCTGTTGCGGGTAGCCGGCCAGAGTGATGGCGCCGCGCAGGGCGGCTTCGTCGAAGCCGTCGAGTTTCACATCGCCGACGCTCACTTGCACCGTGCTGCCCGCCGGCGCGGCGACGCTGGAGTAGGGTAGGCCTTGTTTGACCAGGAAGGTTTTGACCTTGTCGCACGGGCTGTCGAATTTGGCCTTGCCCACCGGATCGAACTGGAAGGTGCAGGTCGCCGGATCCGCCACCACGGTGATCGGTGCCTGTCGGCTGGCGTGGTCGATGGCCGGGTTGGCGTAGTGGGCCAGGGATTTGAAGATCGGGAAGTACAGCGCGGTGGCCAGCAGCAAGCCAAGCATCAGCACCGGTTTGCGCCCGACCTTGTCCGACAGCCAGCCGAAAATGATGAAGAACGGCGCGCCGATCACCACGCTGATGATCAGCAGACTGTTGGCCACCGCCGGGTCCATTTTCAGGAACTGGGTGAGGAAGAACAGCACGTAAAACTGCGCCGCGTAGAAGGTCACCGCTTGCCCGGCGTTGATACTGAACAGGGCGATCAGCACGACCTTGAGGTTTTCCCATTTGCCGAACGATTCGCGGATCGGCGCCTTGCTGGCCTTGCCTTCCTCTTTCATTTTCAGATAGGCCGGCGATTCGTGCAGGCTCAGGCGAATCCAGGTGGAAATGCCCAGCAGCACGATCGACAGCAGGAACGGAATGCGCCAGCCCCAGACTTCGAATTGATCGCCGGTGAAGTAGCGGCAACCGAGCACCACCAGCAGCGACAGCAGGAGACCAAGGGTCGCGGTGGATTGAATCCAGCTGGTGTGGAACCCGCGCTTGCCGATCGGCGCGTGTTCGGCCACGTAAGTCGCGGCGCCGCCGTATTCGCCGCCGAGGGCAAGGCCCTGAAGCATGCGCAGTATCACCAGAATGATCGGTGCGGCGATGCCGATGCTGGCGTAGGTCGGCAGCAGGCCCACGGCGAACGTCGCCACGCCCATCAGGATGATGGTTGCGAGGAAGGTGTATTTGCGCCCGATCATGTCCCCCAACCGACCAAACACCAGCGCCCCGAACGGCCGCACGATGAAGCCTGCGGCAAACGCCATGAGCGCGAAGATGAACGCCGTGGTGTCGTTGACCCCGGCGAAAAACTGCTTGCTGATGACCGCCGCCAGGGCGCCGTAGAGGAAGAAGTCATACCACTCGAACACCGTCCCCAGGGACGAGGCGAAGATGACCTTTCGGGTATCGGGGCTGGCGTCCGCGCTGCGCACGGCGTCCAGAGGCTGAACGTGTTCTGACATATCGGTATCCCTCACAGTGATTGTTTTTGTTGTTTCCACTGTCGGCGCCGACCTTGTGGGCGTGCGCCGCTGTTCCTTTGGTCAAGAGAGTGCGGTCAGTGCTTTTTCTTCGGCGGGAAAACTCCGGGCGGTTGGGGTGAGAATCAGCTGTGCCGCTTTTTCAGCAATCATCAGCGTAGGCGAACAGGTGTTGCCCGAGGTAATGCGCGGCATGATCGACGCATCGGCAATCCGCAGCCCCGGTACGCCGTGCACGCGCAACTGCGCATCGACCACGGCGTCCGCGTCGTTGCCCATGCGGCAAGTGCCGACCGGGTGGAAAATCGTCGTGCCGATCTTCGCCGCCGCTTCGTGCAGTTGTTCTTCGGTTTGCAGGCTGGCGCCGGGCAGGTATTCCACCGGATTGAAGGCTTGCAGGGCGGGGGCGCTGACGATGCGCCGGGTCAGGCGAATCGCGTCGGCGGCCACGCGCAGGTCTTCGGGATGGCTGAGGTAATTGGGTTGAATCAGCGGCGCGGTTTGTGGATCGGCGGAACGGATCTCGACCCGGCCCCGGCTCTGCGGCCGTAAATCACACACCGACGCGGTGAATGCGGGGAAGCTGTGCAGCGGTTCGCCAAAGCGCTCCAGCGACAGCGGCTGCACGTGATATTCGAGGTTGGCCGAGGTCTGCTCAGGCCCGGAACGGGCAAACGCACCCAACTGACTCGGGGCCATCGACAACGGCCCGCTGCGGTCGTACAGGTAACGCAGGCCCATGCCCATCTTGCCCCACACGCTGCCGGCGATCTGGTTGAGGGTGCGGGCGTTTTCCAGTTGGTAGATAAGCCTCAGTTGCAGGTGATCCTGCAGGTTGCCGCCGACGCCCGGCAGTTCATGCACCACACCGATGCCGAGCTTTTCCAGCAGCGGGCGCGGCCCGATTCCGGAGCGTTGCAGAATGCTCGGCGAGCCCACGGAGCCGGCGCACAACACGATCTCCTTGCGCGCCTTGAAGCTCTTTTGTTGACCCTGCCAACGGGCACTGACTTTCGAGGCGCGACCGTCCTCGAACAACACTCGATCCACTTCGACTTCGGTCAATACCGTGAGATTGGCCCGATCGCGAATCGGCTTCAGAAACGCCTTCGCCGCATTCCAGCGCACCCCGGCTTTCTGATTTACCTGAAAGTAGCCGCAACCCTCGTTGTCGCCCTGGTTGAAGTCATCGATGCTGGCGATGCCGCTCTGTTCGGCAGCGCTGCGGAATGCATCGAGAATCGGCCACGACAGGCGCTGGCGTTCAACGCGCCATTCACCCTTGTCGCCATGAAAATCCGCCGCGCCGGCGAAGTGGTTTTCGCTCTGCTTGAACAGTGGCAGCACGTCATTCCAGGCCCAGCCCGGATTGCCCTCGGCAGCCCAACCGTCGTAGTCGTTGGCCTGGCCGCGCATGTAGATCATGCCGTTGATCGACGAACAGCCGCCCAGCACCTTGCCGCGCGGATAACTCAGCGCGCGGCCGTTGAGGCCAGGTTGTTCTTCGGTTTTGAAGCACCAGTCGGTGCGCGGGTTGCCGATGCAGAACAGGTAACCCACGGGGATGTGAATCCACGGGTAGTTGTCGCGCCCGCCAGCCTCCAGCAACAGCACGCGCTGCTGTGGATCGGCCGACAGCCGATTGGCCAGCAAACACCCGGCCGGCCCGGCGCCGACCACAATGTAATCGAATTCATCAAGGGAAGTCTGCATTCCCTGACCTCGCTAATTGTTTTTGTTGTCGGTCATCCTAGTTGTTAGCTTTCGTCAAAAGAATGTTAGTTTTTGCGCAGCCGCTGTGCGTTTTCAAACAGCGCTCCCTGACGATAGCCGACAAGGACAAGCCATGTTCGACTGGAACGACCTGCGGTTCTTTCTTGAGTTGCAGCGCAGCGGCCGACTGCTCACCGCCGCCCGTCGCCTGAACACCACGCACGCCACCGTCGCCCGGCATATCGAGGCCATCGAAAAAAGCCTCGGCACCGCGTTGTTCGTCCAGCACGCCCAGGGCTACGAAATGACCCCGGCGGGGGAGGCGCTGCTCAAGCATGCCGAAGCCATGGAGAACGTCGCGCTGCTGGCTCAGGAGGAAATCACTCAATCCACCGCACCGTTGGGCAAGATTCGCGTTGGCGTGACGGAGGGGCTGGGCATCATGTTTTTGGCCAGCCGCATGATCGGGTTGTTCGAACGCTATCCTGGGCTGGAAGTGGAACTGGTGGCGGTGCCGCGCTTCGTCAGCATCCTCAACCGCGAGGCGGAAATCAGCATTCACCTGGAGCGGCCGGCGGCAGACATGCTGGTCACCCGTAAACTCACCGATTACCGGCTTGCGCTCTATGCCAGCCGCGCCTACCTGGACAACGCGCCGCCATTGCGCAGCCGCGAGGATCTTGGCCGGCATGCGTGGATCGGCTATGTCGATGATCTGCTGTTCAGTCAGGAGCTGATGTTTCTCAACAGCTTCTGCCGCAACCCACGGGTGGTGTTTCACAGCACCAGCGTGATCGCCCAGCAGCAGGCGGCGCGCTCAGGTCTCGGCATTGCCGTTCTTCCTTGTTACATGGCGGCGTCGGATCCGGATCTGGTGGCGCTTTTACCGGATGACAGCATCGAGCGCAGTTACTGGATCAGCACGCGGCGCGAGTTGCACAAGTCGGTACGGTTGCGGGTGGTTTGGGATTACGTGGTGGGGCTTTGCGAAGGCGAGCGCGAGTTGTTGATGGGCCAGTAAAGACGGCTGTTTCATGCAACTAAAACGCCCGGCGAAAGGTCATTCGATTTGCGGAGGTTGAGTCATTTCGCAGAACCTCGACAACGAAGACGTTTCCCGTGGCCACTCACCTCGATCGCCGCAATAACCTGTCCCTCGACAGTCTGAATTTCTTTCTCGCCGACGTGCGTGACGGGCTCGGTCCTTATCTCGCGATTTACCTGCTGGCGGTTCACCACTGGGAGCCGGCGAGCATTGGTCTGGTGATGACTATTGCCGGGATCGCCGCGCTCATCACCCAGACCCCGGCAGGCGCGCTGGTCGACAGCACACGCTTCAAACGGGCGCTGATAGCGGTTGCCGCGCTGGTGGTCACCGGAAGCTGCCTGTTGCTGCCGTTCGTGACATCGTTCAGCTTGGTGGCGCTGACGCAGGCCATCAGCGCTGCTGCCGCTTCGATTTTCGCGCCGGCCATTTGTGCGATCACCCTTGGCATTACCGGGCCTCGCGCGTTTACGCGAAGAACCGGGCGCAATGAAACCTTCAACCACGCGGGCAATGCCTGCGCTGCGTTGTTGGCCGGTTTGTCCGCGTACCTGTTCGGCCCGGTGGCGGTGTTTTATTTGATGGCAGTCATGGCGCTGGCCAGTGTGATTGCCGTCTCGTTCGTATCGGCCGACGCCATTGACCACGATCTCGCCCGAGGACTGGAGCCTAGCGCAACGGGGCAGGGCAAGCAGCCTTCGGGCTTTTCCGTGTTGCTCACCAACCGCCCGCTGCTGATGTTTGCGATCTGCTGCGCGCTGTTTCATCTGGCGAACGCGGCGATGTTGCCGCTGGTGAGTCAGAAACTGGCGCAGGCCAATCTGCAGATGGCCACGCCGCTCACGTCCGCCTGCATCGTCGCGGCACAACTGGTGATGGTGCCGGTCGCGCTGCTGGTGGGGGCGAAGGCCGATCTGTGGGGGCGCAAGCCATTGCTGCTGGCGGGGTTTCTGATTTTGCCGTTGCGCGGTGTGCTGTATGTGCTGTCGAACGATCCGTGGTGGCTGGTTTCGGTGCAGTTGCTCGATGGCATCGGCGCGGGGATTTTCGGCGCGCTGTTTCCGGTGGTGGTGAAAGACCTGACGCTGGGCACCGGGCATTTCAATGTCAGCCTCGGGGCGATTTCAACGGTGTTCGGTCTGGGTGCGGCGTTGAGCAACAGCCTGGCTGGGATTGTGGTTCAGGAGGCGGGGTACAGCGCTGCGTTCCTGACCTTGGCGGGGGTGGCGATGGCGGCGCTGGTGCTGCTTTGGGTGGCGGTGCCGGAGACGGTGTCGCGCTCTGGTGTTGAATCAACCGGGTTGCAAAAAAGTGTGCCGCCGATGGTCGTTCCCTGACGTATCAGCCTGCTTGTACTGGACTGCGTAAACGTCATGGCCTTCAATCTTTGAGGTCATGACATTCCATCGCAAACAGGGAGCTTGCAGCATGAGCGAAGACGCAAAAGTAAAAGGCCCGGCATCCTACTTTCCTTCAATCGAAAAGAAGTACGGCCAACCCATCGACCACTGGCTGAATCTGCTCGCCAGCATCACCGACAAAAAACACATGGAACTGGTCACATGGCTCAAGACCGAACACGGCATGGGTCACGGGCATGCGAACGCATTGGTTGCTCATCATCTGGCTAGCGGCACGAAGTGAGGACATCTTCACGATGATCCGGCCAGCGGTTCGTTTTCCGCTGGTCAAACAGCGTATTGACATATCGAATAATCTCGATATTCTCGCGGCATGGACCTGATCGAAGTATTCAAAGCACTCTCAAACCCGGTACGGCTTGAAATCCTGAAAGGCTTGAAGGACCCCGTAAAGAACTTCCCCCCGCAGGACGAGGGCGACGTTCACACGGTGGGCGTGTGTGTGAGCAGTATTCAAGAGGGCATCGGACTCTCGCAGTCAACGGTGTCCGGTTATCTTGCAACGCTGCAGCGTGTGGGCCTGGTTGAAGTCAGGCGCATCGGTCAGTGGACCTACTACAAGCGCAATGAAGCCAACATCAGCGCTTTGGCCGAGGTCATAGGGAAAGAGCTGTAAAAAAATTTACCGCATGATATCGAGATATCTCGATATCCCTTATTGTCGATACGAGGATTCACCATGAAAGCGATGCTGCTTGAATCATTTGGCAACCCTGAATCGTTCGAACTCTGCGACGTACCCAAACCCGTGCCGGAAGCGGGGCAAGTGCTGGTCCGGGTACACGCCACCTCGATCAATCCATTGGATTATCAAGTCCGACGCGGCGACTATCCCGATCTGGTGCAACTGCCGGCCATCACCGGTCATGATGTCTCCGGCGTCGTCGAAGCGATCGGCCCGGGCGTGACGGCTTTCGCGCCGGGCGACGAAGTCTGGTACACGCCACAAATCTTCGACGGCCCCGGCAGTTATGCCGAGTACCACGTGGCGTCCGCCAGCATCATCGGCAAAAAACCTTCCTCGCTGAGCCATCTCGAAGCGGCCAGCTTGAGCCTGGTGGGCGGGACGGCGTGGGAAGCCCTGATCGTGCGGGCGGCGCTCAGAGTGGGGGAAAGCATTCTGATCCACGGCGGCGCGGGAGGCGTCGGACACGTCGCCATCCAGCTCGCCAAAGCGATGGGCGCCAAAGTATTCACCACCGCGCGCGAAGCAAACGCCGAGTTCGTCCGCCGCATGGGCGCCGATGTGATCATCGACTACGAAAAAGAAGACTACGTCGAAGCCATCCTGCGGGAAACCAATGGCCTCGGAGTAGACGTGGTATTCGACACTATCGGCGGCGACACCCTCGCGCGCAGTCCCGACGCCCTCGCACAACTTGGCCGCGTGGTCTCGATCGTCGACATCGCCAAACCACAAAATCTCGTCCAAGCCTGGGGCAAGAACGCGAGTTATCACTTCGTGTTCACCCGCCAGAACCGCGGCAAGCTCGATGAATTGAGTGCCCTGGTGGAACGCGGTCAACTGCGGCCACATGTTGGCGCGGTGTATTCGCTTGCGGAGATTCCGCTGGCCCATGCTCGGCTGGAGAGTCCCAACAATGGTCTTCAAGGGAAGATTGCGATTGCGGTTGAGCCGTCGCTTCGGGCGGGTTCTGCGGGGGATGCGTCATGATTTATGAGATCGCTTTGTTGCCCGTTTATAAAGAACGTGTTGATGAGTTCAGACGTGCATTTGCCGAGGTTGCGCCTTTGCTCCGCCGCGCGAACGGGTACGGCGGGCACATGCTTGCGCAAGGGATTGAAACGCCGGAGCGGTTCAATTTGATTGTGCGGTGGGATTCACTTGAGGCTCATACAGAGTTTGAGGCGGGCGAAGACCACAGGATCTTTATGCTTGGATTGGAGGGGTATTTTTCGGAGGAGCCGCAGGTGTATCACATTGAAGGGGCGGCTTTCACTGCGGGTGGAGATGATGGGGCGCTTTGGCCCGGAAACTGAAACAGGAGCCCTTCAGAAAAAGGGAGCAGATTCACTACCTGAATCTGCTCCCTTTTTTGTTCGTTGAGCTCAGCCGTTGGCGTTTGCTCTCTTTTCCGCCGTCACGATGCAAGCCTTGTAGAAATTGGAATGGAAATCGCTGATCGCTTTCTGTTGCAAACTCTCGCTTGAGTATTGAGGAATCTCGTACGCCTCGCGAATCAACGACTTGAACACCTCACCCACATACTCGTTCTGCTTACCTGCCGCTTCGGCCAGTTCCAACACCGAAGCCATGGGCACGCCTTGCTGCCTGGTTTTCATGACCTGTTTGGCCGAGTTTTCTATTCGTTGGCACTCTTCGAGCTCTTCCTGCGGTACGGGAGAGGCAAGAGCGGAAAAACTGATGGCGAAGGTTACTGCTGCTGCCAGACATTGTTTGTGCACGAGGTGTCGTCCCTGGTTTTGAGGCTGAACCATATCATTCGTGGCTCGGCGCCACCATTGCAGGCAGGGAGAAAGAGCGCCAGGTGCTGGCACGCGGCCACGCCTTGCGCCCCCCGGTTTCGGCTGTCACCCTTCGGCCCGTTCTTCAAGGATCAGAAGAAGGAATCAAGGATTGAGTGGCTACATTCCCAACCCGCCTAAAAACTATCGCAACAAAGGAACCGACCCCGTCGATATTCATGCCCAGCGTTGGGCTGAATATGAGAAACACGGGAAGGAACCGGCATCGGCACGTGAAAAAATTGGCATAGCCCTGCGGATCGGAGTGTTCTTCGATGGGACGGGGAATAATGCCAATAACGCTGCTGCGGGTTTACTTTGCGGTGCCCATCATCCCATTGCTGCTCAAGATATTGATGCCAGTTGCAAGCCGTTCATGAAAGATCCGGACAGCAGCTACGGTAATGACACCAGCAATGTGCAGAAACTGAGTGACTTGTACTACGCACCTCAGAAAGCCGAAGGAGAGGGCTCGCAGAAGCAAGCCTTTCGCATGGTGTATGTCGAGGGGATCGGTACTCGCTCAGGCATGGAGGACAGCACGCTTGGGGCGGGCACTGGTCGAGGTGAGACGGGGGTTGCAGGTCGTGTTCAGCTTTCGTTTTCAGAGATCAAGCTGCGTATTGAAGGGGTACTGGCTAGCCATCCTGAGAGCGAAATTACTTCTCTGACATTCGATACGTTCGGTTTCAGCCGTGGAGCTGCTGCCGCTCGGCATTTTGCCAATGAAATTGCACGCGGAAAGCAGGGCCCTCTTGGGGATGTGATGCGCAGTAGTGCGAGAGGATTTAGTTCTACTTTCAATGATCAATACAAAAGCAGCATCAACATGGGCTTCATTGGTCTGTTCGATACCGTACCCTCGATTGCCGGATGGTCAAATCTGGGCAATATCAAAAGCCCTGTTGCCACTGGCATCAGGTTGTACCTGGATCGTCGCTATTTCTCTGATGTCGTCCAGCTAACTGCCCGCGATGAATGCCGGGCGAATTTCGCTTTGAGTCGCGTCAAGCCCGATCATTTGGAAATCGTTTTACCGGGAGTTCATTCCGACCTTGGTGGTGGTTACCTCGAAGAAGCACAAGAGAATGTACTCGTCAGCCCCATGCAAAGCTTGGACGTGTCGCAGAATACTGATGTTGTGACAACCTCGATTTATCGTGATGCAGAGATAGTGAAGGATCAGTTGCTTGCCAAAGGTTGGCCTGCGGAAATGCTGGAGATTGTCACGCCAGCTGCGTTGCCCTTGCCTAATGCGTTACAAGATCGGCTCAGTCCGCGCCTAAAACGGGTGTACGCCGCCGTCCAACTAAAACGTCCGGTGAGTGGCATGCTCTCCCGGGTGTACCTGCGCTTGATGCACCAGTTGGCGAAAGAGAAGGGCGTTCGCTTTAAAGACATTCCGGATACACCGGAATTGGCTGTTCCTTCAGAGCTTCAAGCGTTGTGTGATCGGTTCTTGGCGGGTGACTACAGCGTTACTCCGCAAGAAGAAAAGCTGTTGAAACTGAAGTACATTCACACGTCTGCAAACTGGATCCACCCCCTTGGCCGCAGAGATGGCAGCGGAATGAGCGCGGTCTATATCAATGCTCCTACCGCAGACTCAATTCGCGTACAACATCCTCACGTACCTGACTGGACGCTCTGGTAATGAAATTACTCGTCACTCTGTTTTGCGCGTTGTTCATGGCTGGCTGCCAGTCTGCTGACCCGCTATCAGGCAAAAACGACCCCAAATCCGAATGGTGGGAATTGGCATTCATCGAACCTGATTACATGCAGGTTTGGGTAGAGGACAGTTCTGTGCAGGACGTTACCGGCAAGGTCTACTTCAAGGCCAATGGTGGCTCCGCAGCCGGTGGCGAGCCAGAGGACGGCACCGAGTCGGCTCGCGGCTGGTCCATCGTGGACGGCAGTGGAAAACGAGTGGTGGGTGCCGATCTTCCCGTGCGGATATATGTTCGATGGCAGTCAATCGTTGAAAAGAAAACCTGGCAAGCCTGGGTGGATATTCCAGAACACGCCAGACATTTGATGTTGGAATCCACCAGCAAACGTTGCCCGCAAACACCTGAACGAGAAGTGCGGTTTATGGCGTCGGTTTACTTGGGGCTGGCGCCCGGCGGGGTGGTGCAGGCTTGGGTTAAAGACGCGTGTCACAAGGCGATCAAGGTCGCTCGGGCGCAAGCAGAGATTGAGCCGTTAGGGCCTAGTCAGGGTAAGAACCAAGGACGTTACGCCTATCCGGTCAGTGAAAAATCCAAGCGTTATATCGACCAATTTGGCATTCCGTATGGCAGTTGGTAATTCTTGGAAAACGGGGCGAGTCGGAAAAGATAGGGCGGCTCTTTTGATAAATAGATGCGTCCCATTTTTAGATCTGCCCGCATCCCTCCCTGACTCATTGAACAAGCTGCCGGATCCCCAGAGACAAAATCAAACCACCGCATAATTGATCAATAGCTTTTTTCCTCCTTCGATACGCTGACGCGATGTCAGGTTGCGAAAGAGCGATTGCGACCATTCCATACCACGCCATTGAAACCACCACTACGACTGCCAGCATCGACAAAAACGTGCTTGTTGACACGTGGGCGGGGGCTGCCGCTGAGAAAATAGCGGCGTAGAAGGCCATGGATTTAGGGTTGCCGATGTTCGTGATGACTCCTTGAATGAATGACTGCCGAAAGTTTCCGACGGCAGCCTCATTACTGGGGAAATGCGTGGGCTTCCCGGCATTCAGCAGCAGTCGCAGTCCAAACCACATCAGATAGGCTGCCCCCAGAACTTTTACGAATAGCGCCGCCCAAGGAAACGCAGCAAATACAACGCCGATACCTGCTATTGCACAGGTGGCCCAGAGTAAGTTGACCAATACAATGCCTGCCACCAAGGCCAAAGCTTCTGACCGCGACGCAGCGACCGCTTTGTGGACTACCGCAACGAAATTGGGTCCTGGAATAACGACACCGGCCAGGTAAACCAAAAAGACTGTCAAAACAGCGGGGCCATCGATCATGTGCATTCCTTTGCGAGCTCAGTGGTTGGAGAGGTCATCATTCGTTTCAAGACTCAACATACCTGCTACTTTCGGTTGTCATCCGATGAGCAGACCATTTTTGACGCTTATTAAGTGATGATGTCAACCGCTGTACTCCCCAACCGCTCCCCATTAATCACCACATGCACCGCATGCACCCCCGCATAGTGCTTGCGCGTAGTGAAATCCTTGATCACCTGCCTCCGCACCACAACCTCACTCCCAAACCCCTCCAGCTCCAACGTCTTCAACTTGAAAACCTTCGCCGAAGTCCCGCCATTCGCCTTCACATAGTCAATCGCATAATCAATCACCAACCGCTGTTCAACTGGCACCAACGATCGAACGGTAAACGACAAAGTAATCATCTCCCCAAGCCGCACAACCGCCGGTTCCACCTTCACATCCAGCAACTCAACCTCAGCCTTCGCCCCAGCGCCTATAACCGTGAGCGCCCGAGAATTCCCCTGTTTGATCAAACTTCGTAGCGCATGTTTGGCAATCCACGCCGTGTGCTTGTTCTCCAGCGACCACCCCTCAACCGTATCCAGCACCCACTCCGGATGCTTTTTGGTCACGTCATTCAAATGATTCGCCACGGACTTGCGC
Organism: Pseudomonas sp. GW456-12-1-14-TSB6; assembly: GCF_059424205.1. Classification (NCBI taxonomy): domain Bacteria; kingdom Pseudomonadati; phylum Pseudomonadota; class Gammaproteobacteria; order Pseudomonadales; family Pseudomonadaceae; genus Pseudomonas; species Pseudomonas sp. GW456-12-1-14-TSB6. The sequence goes on along the minus strand of NZ_JBWKZE010000008.1, from coordinate 37,833 downwards.
ACGTACAAACTCTCATCGGCCTTCAACCGGTCGAGAATCCCGGCAGCCAACAGCGGATCCGCTTGCACCGGTTCCAGCCGAAACGACCACGGCAGGCGAGGGCGGCTGCCTTCGCTGGCGAGTCTTCGGACGTGGTGGTTTTCATCTCGCGCCCAGTCGTGCATCAGTTCCAGCGAGCGTTTCAGATCGCTGCGCAGGAAGTGGCGGATGGCGAATTCGGAGGAGCCGAAGGTGGTGAAGTACTTCAGGGCTTCCATTGATGTGTCGAACGCGTGCGCGCCGTAGCACGCGACGTAGTGCGGCAGGCACATGCTGACGAAGCCGCTGTTCAGTCGCGGGGCAAGTTCGCGTAGGACAGCGAGGGAGTCTGCGTAATCCAGCGGTAGCACGTGATGCAGGCTTTCGCTGACGCGGGCCATGCGTTGCATGACGGAGAGATCGGCGAGGCCGTTATGGGCATGTTTGAGAAATGCTTTGGCCTTGAACGCCGGGTACACGGCGCTCATTTCTGTGGCGATGTGTTGCAGGCGTTCGGCGTTGAAGATTTCTTTGAGGGCCGGAGCGGCGGTTTCGGTGGCGCTCATGGTCAGGTCATCGGGGTGTTGATGAACGCCTGGGTGCTTTCGGCGTACGCGGTGTATTGGGCTATGCGCGGGAAACGTTGAGCGTCGATCTGGTCGGGGACGACGAGGCCGGTGAAGCTCCAGGCGACGGCGAGAGTGATGCCGTCCTGCTGGAGAGGGCCGTCGGTGGGCAATGGGTGATTTTCGAGTTCATGTTCAAGGGCGGTGAAGGCGGCGGCGAGTTGACCTTCGACGCGTTCGACCCACGGCTGGTATTGAATGTCGGCCGGGCGCAGGTTGCGTTCGTAGTAGAGCTGCACGGCTTTTTCGCAGGCGGCAAGACCGAGGCCGATCAGGCGCAGGGCTTTGGCGCGTTGCGGCAGGTCGGCGGGCAGCAGGGTTTTGCCGGACAGGGCTTCGAGATAGTCGAGGATCAGGGTCGAGTCGATCAGCACTTCGCCGTCAGCAAGGACCAGGGTCGGCGCCTTGACCACCGGGTTGATCTGCTGGAAACGTTCGAAGTGGCGGAACACCGAGACCGGGTCGTGTTCCAGTTCGACCCCCAGGCATTTGGCAGAGATCGCCACGCGGCGCACGTAAGGGGAGTCCAGCATGCCGATCAGTTTCATGACGCGTTCCTTCTAGTCGAACCGGGGAGGGCATAACGTAGCCGAGGTTGGGGGGATTTGTCAGTCTTTGCGAGGGGGTGGGTTTTGCGGTGACCGACCGTAACGAATTGCGACAAAGCGCCGCTCGTCCGACGTTTGTCTTCTATATACATCCGCTCGACTGAATTTCTTGCTATAAACGCACTCCGATGAGCGCTGTGAAGCCTGTGTCAGAGCAGTTTCCGGGCCTTGTCGGACAAATTCCCGGTATTTACAGTTGCTGAGGCCTCAAACGGGCCTTAGACTGCCGCCCCTTCGTAAATTGAGTGCCGGGTGGCGTTTGCAATAAACGATGCCTTTCCGATGACCGCAGGCGGTTCGCCGGAACGCTCCCTAATTCGCCTTAATGCACGTTTTTTATAGAGATATCAATGACAAAGGACAAGTTGCTGGCCATGCCGGCAGATGACTACATGAATGCCGAGCAACACGCTTTCTTTCAAGAGCTGTTGCAGAACATGAAAGTCGAAACCCATGAGCGCATTGAGCAGAACCGTATTGCCATCGAAAGCCTGGACACCCCGGCTGACCCGGCGGACGCCGCATCGGTGGAAGAAGAGCGCACCTGGCTGGTAAACGCGATCGATCGCGACCAGCGCATGCTGCCGCAACTCGAGCAGGCCCTTGAGCGTATCAAGGAAGACAGCTTTGGCTGGTGCGACGACAGCGGCGAGCCGATCGGCCTGAAACGCCTGCTGATCAGCCCGACCACCAAGTACTGCATCGAAGCTCAAGAGCGTCACGAGCAGATCGACAAGCACCAGCGTCAGGCCTGATTCCTGAGGCGGCCCCTTCAATGCGGGTCGTCGCGAAAAGATCGCAGCCTTTTGCAGCTCCTCCGGGAACTGCAAAAGGCTGCGATCTTTGCTTTTTCTCGTCTGCCGCAAAGTCCCCTCCACCTTTCCATTGATCTGCCACAGACCCACGACTAACGGACCATGGATAATGGCGTTGTAGTGGCGTTTAATGCAGTCACAACAATGAGAACAAGCGTGGGGTAACAAAATGACGAGAGATGGATCTCTGGTTGCGGCTCTGCCTGCACCAGTTGTTTTGCCGAAGAATCGCTGGCTGACGCCGACCCTGCAAAGCATCGCCCTGATGCTGTTGCTGGCCGGAATGAGCCTGGGCGAATGGCCGTTGTACGTCGGCATGCCGCTGGCGGTACTGATCGTCTGGCTGCCGCGCCTGCGTTCCCGGCCGGTCCCTGATGCGCAACCGGTCGACAGCAGCAACGCGATGTCCGAGCTGACTCGCGACCTTTCCTACACCACCAGTCATAACGCGCTGTCAGCCGCCGGCGTGGCATTTTCCGTCAAGGAATTGGCCGGCAAGCTGCAATCGCAACTCGACGCCGCCGCGCAGATAGTCAACAACGCTCAAGTCATGATCGCCACTGAGCAGGCCACTTCGCAGCTCAGCCGTGAAGCCTTGGGCGCTGCCAGCGAAGCCCATCACAGCAGCGCGGCGGGGCGCACCGAGCTGGTGGATTCCATTTCGCGCATGCATCAGCTCAGCCAGCGTGCCAATGCCAGCCGCGAACTGATCGAAGCCTTGAGCCAGCGCAGTGACGACATTCAGCGCGTGACGTTGGTGATTCAATCCATCGCCAGCCAGACCAACCTTCTGGCATTGAACGCCGCCATCGAAGCGGCCCGGGCCGGCGAGCACGGTCGTGGATTTGCAGTGGTCGCGGACGAGGTACGCGGCTTGGCGGCGCGTACCGCGACGGCCACTGGCGAAGTGGGCGAGATGGTCGCCGACATCCAGCAACGCACGGCGCAGGTGGTGGAACAGATTCGGCAGCTCTCCGACGATTTGCACATGGGTGTCGAGCAAGTCGAACACACCGGTCAGCACCTGGCAAACATTGCGCGACTGGCGGCCGGGGTGGAAACCCAGGTTGGCGAAATCGCCCGAGGCGCGGAAACCAATCGTGAACAGCTCGACAGTCTGTTCACCGCCATCGAACAGATGCGCAGCGATCTTGCGATCAGCGACCAACAGACCCGGCGTCTGGCCGAGGCCGCAGTGCAGATGGAAGGACAGGCAGAAACCATCAGCGAACGTCTGGCAGAAGTCGGGCTGGATGACTATCACCAGCGTATCTACGATCTTGCCCGTGAAGGGGCCAGTCAGATTGCCGCGCGGTTCGAGGCCGATGTCGAGCAGGGACGCATCAGTCTTGAGGACCTGTTCGACCGTCAGTATCAGCCGATTCCAGACACCCAGCCCGCCAAGTTCCAGACTCGTTTTGATCGCTACACCGATCAGGTGCTGCCGGCCATCCAGGAACCGTTACTGCCGCGCCACGAAGGACTGGTGTTCGCCATCGCTTGCACGCAGCAGGGTTACGTGCCGACCCACAATCAGGTGTTCAGCCAGCCACTGACCGGGGATGTGCAGGTCGATACCGTGAACAATCGCACCAAACGCAAATTCGCCGACCGCACCGGCATCCGCTGCGGCAGCCATCAGCAACCGGTGCTGTTGCAGACCTACACCCGCGATACCGGCGAGCTGATGCACGACCTGTCGGTGCCGATCATGGTCAAGGGCCGGCATTGGGGCGGGTTGCGTCTGGGCTATAAACCGGAGAAGCCGCGCTGAGCCATTGTTGCCGGAACTGCAATTAAGCTGTGCAGCGGAGTTGCTGTTTCCTCTTGATCCAAATCATTAACATGCCCACATAGTTAGGTTGCTAATGAAATTGGGAGGTCAACATGCAATGCAGAGTCGATGTCGCGGTGATGATCGGCACCGGTGTACCCGCCGGTCTGCGCGCGATGGGGCAAAGTGTCTGCTGGGTGGTGCTGCTCAATGGCGAACGCCGGGGCACTGCGTTTGCAAGTCGTAACGAGGCGGAAGAGTGCAGGGCTGCATGGCTTGCGCAATTGAGCGCTGAAACCGGTGACAGCCTGCACTGATCAAGATTACTTGCCCCGGTGCAGGCGCACATTCAGCTCATCGACCATGATGGCTTCCTCGCCATCGGCCCGCAGCCACTCCTTGAGCATTTGCGCCTGTTGTGGGCTCCAGAAGTCGGCGTCGATCAGCTTGGTATCGGCATCCAGCGGATGGGCTTCGATGAAGTCGTCGATCGCCGTTTCCTCCGAAGGCAGCCCTAATTGATCGAACAGGGTTGTCAGGTTGTAGGCAGGCAGTTCCATGGTGTGCTCCTTGAAAGATGGCGGGGTCGATCTCTCTTTATCTGAGGTGCTCGCTGGCCAGGAGTTCGATCCGGGATTCAAGTGAACGGGCGAGGGCGCAAGCGGCGTTGTGATTCTCACGGAAACCTCTGACAAGCCCCGTCGACTTTTCCCTGATATGGAAAAAGCCGTTGCCCGCCGGGATTACCTGAAACAACGGTGCCTGACCGCAAGACTCGATTGCAGGAACAGTCTCGAAGGCTGGAGTGTTCAAGGCAAAGGCGGGTTCGTGAGTCACGGCAAAATGCGTCATAGTGCACATATGAAGTCCTTTTCATGGTTTGGCCCGCATTTACAGGGTGTTGCGGGTAGTCGCGAACAGCATCGCTGCTCTAGAATCGCCAACACCTGTTGACGGCATGGCCCTATCTAAAGCAATTTTTTGCGTGCGATATGTCGGAAAAGTGCTTTTGTTGGTGAGTTTTTTCCCTAAAGTTCGTAGTCAGTTTTTTCCTGGCCGGCCGTGACGCGTTTTCCTTCAACATTTGGAGAACGTCTTTGCAGGTTTCGCGAGTGGCATTCCAGTAGTCTTGTGCAACTCGCGTTGAATGAGCACTTCGCTCCCTCAGGCGTATATTCGAGTCATCGCGCAACACCTTCGGCCCGGCCGACTTTTTTTGCTGTGCGCGCTTTCGCGTATGGCACTCTTTTCAAGTGTGGGGATGTTTCTTTGGCAGTCAGTAACCTCGATATGCATGCTTTGTTCGTGCTGGGTGATTTGCGGGCAAAGCTGGTCAAGCAGTTTCAATCGCGTTTTGTTTACATCACCGAGCAAAACGCCGAAGGCATTTACGTTGCCGAGATCGACACCGAAAGCGCATTGGTGGTCGATGACAAACCTGGCCTCAAGCTCAAGGTCGGCGATCATTTCAGCGCGTCGGTACTGCCCAGCCGTGAAGGCGGCAAGATGGACATCCGCTTTCGCGAAATCAAAATGACCGTGTACGGTCTGGGCGACTACGCGTTCGTCACCACGGCCGATGGCCACGCCATCGTGTTCAAGGAAGGCCACAGCGTGGTTACCGTGTTCGCCGCCAATGAACAACTGCAGGAAGGCCTGACCAAAACCTTGAAAGCCGTCACCGCCAAAGCCGCCAAGTGGCGCAAGGGCGAACTGGTGACGTTCAAGGCCAGCGAGTGAGCCGCGCCGATTTCCATTTGCAGAACCTCGACAGCGCCCGCGAGGAAGCACGTCGGTTGTTCACGGCAAAGGCTGAATTGAAGGGTGCCTGGCTGGGTTGGGTCGCCTCGCAAATCTACGCCTTGCAGCCTGCGGAATACGCCAGCATGGTCAGACGCGAGCTGAAGAGCCTGCAGGAAATGTCTGAAAAGTAGCCTCGTGCGTGTCATGCCCCTGAAAAAGCAGGAACCTCGTCTACAGTCAGTTGACTGAGTATTCAGAGGCTTGCGGTCTTCTGTCAGGCCATCCTGCTATTGCTGTGAACGGCACGAGGTGCAAAAGCATGAACGGATTTCGACGGTTGCTGGCTGCTGGGTTGACCACATTCGGCCTGATGACGGTGGTGCCTCCGGTGAGCGCGGCACAGGCGCCGATTCACTTTGCCGATCTGAACTGGGAAAGCGGCAGCCTGATCACCGACGTCCTGCGGATCATTGTCGAGAAGGGCTATGGCCTGCCGACCGATACCTTGCCGGGCACCACCATCACCCTTGAGACTGCGCTGGCCAACAATGACATTCAGGTCATCGGCGAAGAGTGGGCCGGGCGCAGTCCGGTATGGGTCAAGGCCGAGGCCGAAGGCAAGGTCGCCAGCCTGGGCGATACGGTCAAGGGTGCCACTGAAGGCTGGTGGGTGCCGGAGTACGTGATCAAGGGCGACCCGGCCAAGGGCATCAAACCCTTGGCGCCGGATCTGCGCAGTGTCAGCGATCTGAAGAGGTACAAGGACGTGTTCAAGGATCCGGAAACCCCGAGCAAGGGCCGGTTCCTCAACAGCCCGATCGGTTGGACGTCGGAGGTGGTGAACAAGCAGAAGCTCACGGCTTATGGCTTGCAGAATGACTTCACCAATTTCCGTAGTGGCTCCGGTGCTGCGCTGGATGCCGAGATCAGTTCATCGATCCGCCGCGGCAAGCCGGTGCTGTTCTATTACTGGTCGCCGACACCGTTGCTCGGCAAGTTCAAGCTGATCCAACTGGAAGAGCCGCCGTTCGATGCCGAGGCCTGGAAGACCCTGACCGACGCCGACAACCCCAATCCGAAACCGACCCGGTCACTGGCCTCGAAGCTGTCGATCGGGGTGTCCACGCCGTTCCAGAAGCAGTATCCGCAGATCGCCGAGTTCTTCAGCAAGGTCGACTTTCCGATTGATGATCTGAACAAGGCGCTGGCCGAGATGAGTGAAAAACACACGCCACCTCGTGATGCGGCGACAGCGTTCATGAAAGCGCATCCGGATGTGTGGCAGGCGTGGCTGCCGAAGGATGTGGCAGATAAGGTTTCAGCTGATTTGAAATAGAGGTCGTACCGATGGGCGTCATCGCGGGCAAGCCCGCTCTCACAGGTTTTTCGGTGTGCTCTGAGCGTTGAAAACACATCGATTCCTGTGGGAGCGGGCTTGCCCGCGAAGCTTTTAGAAGCGGGTTTGCACAGCCAGCTCAAAGGTGCGCGGTGTGCCGAGGTAATACGCCGGCGATACATGGGCGAACTCGGCATACACCTCATTCGTCAGGTTGCGCACCCGTCCGGTCACAGTTGTGTGCGAGTCCACCTTGTAGCTGAGAAAGCTGCCAAACAACGTGTACGACGGCACGGTCATGGTGTTGGCCGTGTCGGCGAACACCGACGCCACGTACCGTGCATCGACCCCGCCTTGCCATTGCGGCGAGAAATCGTAGGTCAGCCACAGATTGCCGACCCGGTCCGGCACGTTGGTCGGTGTATTGCCCTTGCGCGAAACCACCACACCGGCGGCGTTCTTCTCGTTGAACTCATCGTATTGCGCATCGACCCAGGCGAAGTTGCCTTCGGCCAGCAACTTGTCGGTGATCCGCAGCGAGCTGGCAATCTCGATGCCCTTCGAAGTCTGCTGGCCGACCGGAATGCTGCTGGTCGGGTCCAGTGGATCCGTCACTGCGAAGTCCTTGCGCTCGATGGTGTAGGCGGCCACCGTCGCCGAACCGCGCCCGTTCAGGTAGTCGAACTTGCTGCCGATTTCCCATTGTTTGCCGGTCGAGACGTCGAAGTCCTGGGTGCCACTGGGTTGCTCGGCGGCGGTGCTGTATTGCACGTACACATTGGCTGACGGTATGAACTGGTATGTCATGCCGACACGCCCTGTGACCGGTTCCCAACTGCGCTTCAAATGACGCGGGTTGCTCGCGGTCACCGTGCGATGGTTGGTCACGTCGAGGTCGATGTCGTCATAGCGCAGACCGGTTAACAGCGAGAGCTTGTCGGTCAGTGCCAGGCGGTTTTCGCCGAACAGCGCTTTGGTCGTGACTTCGTTGGTCTTGTCGCTGACGAAACCCGGCATCGTTCCGGGGATGTCATAGAAATGCCCCGGTCGGTAGTTGTTCGGGTCCACCGCGCTGGCGCCTTTGACGTTTAGCGGCGAGTTGGTGGTCTGGTTGACCTTGTACTCGAAGCCGCCGGACCAGGTGGTGTCGAGGCCGAACAGGGTGTTGTCGTGGCGCAGTTCGAATTGGTTGCCGTTCTGCTCGCCCTGGTGTCGCACCTGATACGCAGTGGAGCGGTTCACCGCGCTGTTGTCGGCGTTGTATTGATAGGTTTCCAGGTTGCGGTAATCGCGCTGGCTGTCGAGGTGATAGAGGGTGTTGCGCAGGGTGGTGCTGTCATTGATCCGGTAATCGATGATCGAGCGCACCCAGATCGTCCGCTGCTCGTAGCGGCCGTCCTCGACGTTGTAGTTGTTGAAGCGGTTGTGCTTGTCGATCTTCAACTCGCCGGCCTTGGGGCTGAGCACCGGCGTGCCCCAGTACGGGCTGTCCTCGTGTTCGTCCTGATATTCCAGGGCCAGGGTGTGCGAAAGGTTTAGCGTCAGGTCACTGAGCAACGAGAACGCCACGCTCCAGGCATCGCGTTCCTGGCGGTCAATGTAGCCGTTGCTGGTGTTGTGGCTGACGTCGAGACGCGCGTAGTGCTGCACGTCGGCGCCGGGGTCGGTCAGCGCGTGATTGAGGCCGAACGCGGTTTCGGTGGTGTCGTAGGTGCCATAGCTGACCCGGCCTTCGATGGCTTGCTCGTCGCGGGTGGCCAGTTTGGTCACGTAGTTCAGCGAACCACCGACCGAGCCGGCGCCGTTGATCAACGATGACGGGCCGCCGACCAGTTCCACCCGATCATAAATCCATGAATCCACGGGGCGCGCCAGCCCGCCGGAAACGTTGACGCCGTTGAACATCTGGGTGATCTGGCTGCTGGTGAAACCGCGATAGGAGACGAATCCGCCAAAGCCCGGCGGTGCACTGGCGTTCACACCCGGCAAGGTGTTGGCCGCGTCCTGAAAGTTTTGCGAACCGCGACGTTCGATGTCACTGCGGTTGGCAATGGCCACCGAGGCCGGGGTGTCACGCACGCTGAGGCCGAGGCGCGAGGCCATGCCGCTGGACTGGTCGAGGCTCAGGCCGGGTTCGGCGCCGGACTCGCCGTCAATAGTGATCGGCGCCAGATCCACGGTGGATTGCGCCCAGACGTTGACGGACAGGCAGCCGCACAGGCTCGCCAGCAAGGTAAGTTGTTTCATTGATTGAATCCTGAATGCTTGTTCTCGGAGTCAGCGCACAGGCGAACGCCGCGCGTTGGCGCAGTGGGCTGACAGATCAAAAAGGCAAGGGCACTCAGGCGAGCGGCGGGGCGCGGGGATTGGCCGAAGGCCAGATAAAGCGGGCAGGAAGGTCGGCACTGACGATGGCCGGCAGCGGCGGGCTGTGTTGTTCCGGCAGAATCGCCAGGGTCAGGCTGGAGTTGAACGCCGGGCCCATGCCTCCGGTGGAGCAGAGCGGACAGCCGAAGGCTTTGGCCAGGGTCGGCAGTTTTTCTTCGGCGGGATTTGAGGCGAGCGGCGCCTGGGTGCTCGGGTCGACGGCACAGAACTGGCCGCCGATACCGTTGAGCTGCATACCGACCATTTGTCCGTGACCGATGCTGCAGGCGAACACGTTGAACAGGACGCAGCAATAGAGCATCCAGGCCAGCAGTGAGCGATCGGTACGGGTGAATTTCATGGGGCGGCACTTTACCGCACCGCCGATCGGTCGTGCACATGGAAAAATGCCGACTAGGATGTTTTGTTCAAATCCCTTTCAAGGATTCTCGACCATGACCTTTGTGTTGGCTCAATGGCTGGTGACGATATTCGCGGTGATCAGCCTGATGCATGTGTATTGGGCGATGGGTGGGCAGTGGGCGGCCGTTGCGGTGGTGCCGCAGGTTCCGGTGGATAACGGTGGGCTGACCCTCAGGCCTGCGTTCAAGCCGTCAGGCTGGATCACGCTGGTGGTGGCGGCAGCTCTGCTACTGATTGCCGCACTGGTGTGCATGCGAGTGGGGTGGTGGCTGCCCGCCGTGCATCACTGGGCGCTGCAATGGGTGATCAGCGCGATTGCGCTGTTGATGTTTGCGCGGGCGATCGGCGATTCGGAGCTGGTGGGTTTTTTCAAGGAAGTGAAGGGATCGCGGTTTGCCCGGCTCGACACTTGGGTTTACTCGCCGCTGTGTCTGATATTGGGAGCCGGGCTGTTGGCTGTCGCCTGGATCTAGCTGCCGGTTTCAGTACGCCGGCTGCTGACCTCGGCCGGTACGTCATCCCCGGCCATGCGCTTGCGGAACAATGCCGCCCGCGCCAGCAGCAGGGTGGTCACTGGCACGGTGATCGACAGCAGAATCGGGATCAGCCATGCGTGCAGCACCGGCCCGTACTTGAGTGCGGAAAAACAGATGATCGAGGCCAGCGCCACGCACCACGCGCCGAGGGTCGAGGCCAGCGCCGGCGGGTGCATGCGCTGGAAGTAATCCTTCATCCGCAGCAGGCCGGTCGCACCGATCAGGGCGAAAACACCGCTGAGCACCAGCAGAATCGCCACCGGGATTTCCACCCACAAAGACAGTTCAGCGTTCATTCGATCACCTCGCCACGCAGGAGGAATTTCGCCAGGGCAAACGAGCCGACGAAGCCGAACAGCGCGATCAGCAGCGCCGCTTCGAAGTAGGTGTCACTGGCATAACGAATCCCCAGGGTCAGCATCATCAGCATGGCGACGATGTACAGGTAATCCAGCGCCAGTACCCGGTCCTGCGCCGACGGGCCTTTGAACAGGCGCACCAGCGTGAGGACCATGGCCAGGGAAAACAGGAACAGCGTCAGCAGAATCGCGTTCGACAGCAGCGGGCTCATTCGAAAATCTCCATCAACGGCCGCTCGTAAGTGACCTTGAAGTGCTGGATGAACTGCGCCTCGTCATCCAGATCCCAGACGTGCAGCAACAGAATGCTGCGATCCAGCGCCAGTTCCGACCAGACTGTGCCGGGAATAACCGTGGTGATCATCGACAATGCTGCCAGGCCGTTGGCGTCGCGCAGGTCCAGCGGCACCTTGATGAAGCGTGAACGAGGCGGGCGGCGACCGGCGTTGAGCACGCCCCAGGCCACCTGCAGGTTCGAGACGATCACGTCACGCCCGACCAGCAGAAACAATCGCAGGATCGTGCCCGGGCGGCGGATGTGAATCCGCTGCGGGCGCAATTTGCGCATCATCAGCGGGGCGCAGAAACCGAGTACGGCACCCAGCAGCAGGTTGCCCGGGCTGACCGACAGGTTCAGTACCAGCCACAGCAACCACAGCGCAAGCGACAACCACGGAGCCGGAAACAGACGCTTCATGGTTGCACCTCCAGCAGCGCAGCCTTGGCTTCCGGGCTCGGCACGGCGCGGGTGCCGAGTACCGCCATTACGTATTGCTGCGGATTGTTCAGGGCATCGGCCGCTGCCTGGGTGTAACGCAGCAGTGGTTCAGCCTTGAAGGTCAGCGCGATGCTCAGGCCGAGCAGCAGGAAAATCGGTGTGCATTCCAGTTTGCGCAGCAGCGGCGACGGTCGCTCCTCGGGCGACCAGAAGCGCTGGATCCCCAGGCGCGAGAACGCCATCAGCGAGCCGAGGCCTGTAAGAATCAGCAAGGCCAGTAAGCCCCAGGCGGCATTCGAGATCGGTTCGCCTGCGCCGAGGCCCAGTGGATTGAGCAGGGCGCCGATCAGGTTCAGCTTGCCGATGAAGCCGGACAGCGGCGGCATGCCGATAATCAGCAGCGCGCAGGCAATGAAGCTCAGACCGAGGAACGCCATGGTCCATGGGATCACCTGACCGACCACCGCTTTCTGATCGTCGTCGAGGTTGATGCCCTTGACCGGTCGTTGCCATTCCTGCGGACGCGGCAGCAGTTCGTTCTCGTCCTCCAGCGGCACTTCGATGGCGGTGCGCGAACGTTCGATCAATTCGGCCAGCAGGAACAGCGCACTCAGCGCCAGGGTCGAGCTGACCAAATAGAACAGCGCGGCGCCGATCAGGTTTGGCTGGGCGAAACCCACGGCCGACAGCAGAATCCCTGCCGATACCAGAATGCTCAGGCTGGCCATGCGTTCCAGGCGTTGCGCGGCAATGATCGCCACGCCCGCGCCGGCCATGGTCGCCATGCCGCCGTAGATCAACCAATCGCCGCCAAAATACGCCGAAGCGCCGGCCTGGCCGGAGAACAGCAGCGTCCACAGGCGCAGCAAGGTGTAGACACCGACCTTGGTCATGATCGCGAACATCGCCGCGACTGGCGCGCTGGCCGACGAGTAGGCCGGCACCAGCCAGAAGTTCAGCGGCCACATGCCGGCCTTGGCCAGGAACGCCACGGCCAGAATTCCCGCGCCGGCGTGCAGCAGGCCACGGTCGGCTTCCGGCACCAGCGGGATCTTCAGGGCCAGATCCGCCATGTTCAACGTGCCGGTCACGCCGTAGATCAACGCCGCGCCGATCAGGAACAGCGACGACGCCAGCAGGTTGATCGAGATGTAATGCAGCCCCGACGACACTCGGGCCCGGCCCGAGCCGTGGAGCAGCAAACCGTAGGACGCGGCCAGCAATACCTCGAAGAACACGAACAGGTTGAACAGGTCTGCGGTCAGGAACGCGCCGTACAGCCCCATCAACTGAATCTGGAACAGCGCGTGGAAGCTCGACCCGGCGCCGTCCCAGCGGGCCATGGCGAACAGCAGGGCGCTGACGCCAATGATTCCGGTCAGCACCAGCATCAATGCCGACAGACGATCGACCACCAGCACGATGCCGAACGGCACCTGCCAGTTGCCCGGCAGATAAACCCCAATCGAACCGGGCACGCCGGTGGTCTGGGTCCATTGCAGCAGCATCACCGAAATGCCGAGGCCGAGGAGGCTGGAGAACAGGTTGATTTTCGCCTTCAGCGGACGGTGCTTTTCGCCGAGCATCAGCATGATGGCGGCAGTCAGCAGCGGCAGCAGAATCGGTGCGGCGATCAGGTGAGTCATCGCCGTCATTCCTTGGGCTCCCTTCCGTCAACGTGGTCGGTGCCGGTCAGGCCCCGTGAGGCCAGCAACACCACCAGGAACAATGCGGTCATGGCGAAGCTGATGACGATGGCCGTCAGCACCAGCGCTTGGGGCAGCGGGTCGGTGTAATTGAGCAGGTCCTGCGGCACGCCGTCCTTGATGATCGGCTCCTTGCCGATGAACAGGCTGCCCATGCTGAAGATGAACAGATTGACGCCGTAGGACAGCAGGCACAGGCCCATCACCACCTGGAACGTCCGTGGTCGCAGGATCAGCCAGACCCCGGACGCGGCGAGCACGCCGATGGCGATTGCGATGACTTCTTCCATCAGACGGCTCCTTTGGCGGCAGCGGTTTTATGGCCCCGGACTGATTGGTGGGCGAGGGCGGTGAGGATCAGCAAGGTCGAGCCGACCACCACGGCGTAGACGCCGATATCGAAGAACAGCGCGCTGGCGATATGGATATCACCCAGCAGCGGCAAGCTGAAATGCCAGGTGTGGGTGGTGAGGAATGGATACCCGACCGCCATCGCCCCAAGCCCGGTGACGGTGGCGAACAGCAGGCCGGTGCCCATCCAGCGCAGTGGGCGCAGGCTCATTTGCGCCTCGACCCACTGGGTGCCGGCGACCATGTATTGCAGGATGAACGCCACCGACATCACCAGGCCGGCGACGAAACCGCCACCCGGCTGGTTGTGCCCGCGCATGAACAGATAGAACGACACCACCAGCGCAATCGGCAGCAGCAGGCGCACCAGCACCGCCGGCACCATCATGAAACCGAGCGCGGTGTCGCTGGCCGAGCGCGGGTTGACCAGATCGGTGACCACGTCGGGGGCGAGCAGGCGCTGTTGGGCCGGCAGTTGCAGGCTTTCTTTCGGCGGGCGGAAGCGACGCAGCAGGGCGAACACGGTCAGTGCCACGGCGGCGAGCACTGTGATCTCACCAAGGGTGTCGAAACCACGGAAATCCACCAGCATCACGTTGACCACGTTGCTGCCGCCGCCCTCGGGCAGGGCGCGACTCAGATAGAACGAGGAAATGTCGTTCGGCGTCTGCCGGGTCAGCATCGCGTAGGACAGCAGCGCCATGCCGCCACCAACGGCAATCGACAGCAGCAAGTCGCGCAGACGTCGAACCCGCGCCTTGCGCAGGCTGCTTGGCAGCGGCGAAACCTCTTCGATCCGCCGTGGCAGCCAGCGCAGGCCAAGCAGGATCAGCACGGTGGTCACCACTTCGACTACCAGTTGCGTCAGGGCCAGATCCGGTGCCGAGAACCAGACGAAGGTCACGCAGGTCATCAGGCCGCAGACACTGACCATGGTCAGTGCGGCGAGACGGTGATACTTGGCCTGCCACGCAGCACCCAGGGCGCAGGCGATTGCCAGCAGCCACAGGGTCACGAACACGATCGAGCCCGGAATCTTCGGCCGGTCGCCCCAGCTCAGGCTGCTGTGCAGCATCGGGATCAGCCCGGCCAGCACCGCCGCCAGGACCATCAGGAACAATTGCGCTTGCAGGCGCTTTGTGCCGATTCGTCGCTCCAGGCGTCGAGCCAGGCGCATCATCGCCACCAGACTGCGCTCGAACATTCGCTTGCCGTTGAGGCGGCCCGCCAGCGGCGGATACTTGAAGCGGCCGCGCTTGAGTTGGTTGCGCAGTAGCAGATACAGCACGATGCCGCCGGACATGGCGATCAAACTCATGATCATCGGTGCATTGAGGCCGTGCCAGATCGCCAGGCTGTATTCCGGCAGCACGCCGCCCACCACCGGCAAGGCGGCAGCGGCGAGCAACGGGCCGACCACCTGGGCCGGGAAAATCCCCACCAGCAGGCAGGTGAACACCAGCAGTTCCACCGGTGCACGCATCCAGCGCGGCGGTTCGTGCGGGGTGTGCGGCAGGTCGGTGGCGGTCGGACCGAAAAACACGTCGACGGTGAATCTCAGTGAGTAGGCAACACTGAACATCCCGGCAATGGTCGCGACGATCGGCAGGCTGGTTTCAACCCAGGCGGTGGCGTTGATGAACACGGTTTCGGCGAAGAACATCTCCTTGGACAGGAAGCCGTTGAGCAGCGGCACGCCGGCCATGGACGCACTGGCGACCATCGCCAGGGTGGCGGTGAATGGAATCAGTTTGAACAGGCCGTTGAGCTTGCGGATGTCGCGGGTGCCACTTTCGTGGTCGATGATCCCGGCGGCCATGAACAGCGAAGCCTTGAAGGTCGCGTGGTTGAGAATGTGGAACACCGCCGCCACAGCGGCCAGCGGACTGTTCAAACCCAGCAGCAGCGTGATCAGGCCGAGGTGGCTGATGGTCGAGTAGGCCAGCAGCCCTTTGAGATCGTTCTGAAACATCGCGCAGTACGCGCCGAGCAACAGCGTAGCAGCGCCGGCGCCGCTGACGATGTAGAACCATTCTTCGCTGCCGGACAGCGATGGCCACAGACGGGCCAGCAGGAAAACCCCGGCCTTGACCATGGTCGCCGAATGCAGATACGCCGAAACCGGTGTGGGTGCCGCCATCGCGTGGGGCAGCCAGAAGTGGAAGGGGAACTGGGCGCTTTTGCTGAGGGCGCCGATAAGAATGAGGGGAAGCAGGATGGGGTAGAGGGCATGTGCGCGAATCAGATCGCCGGCGGCCAGGACCTTGTCCAGGTCATAGCTGCCGACCACATGGCCGAGGATCATGACCCCCGCCAGCAAGCACAATCCTCCCGCGCCAGTCACCAACAACGCCATGTAAGCACCACGGCGGGCGTCGTGACGGTGGTGCCAGTAGCCGATCAACAGGAACGAGAAAAGGCTGGTCAGCTCCCAGAAGAATACGATCTGGATCAGGTTGCCGGAGATCACCAGCCCGAGCATGGCGCCCATGAACGCCAGAAAGAACGCGAAGAAACGCGGCACCGGATCGTCCGGCGACATGTAATAACGGGCATATAAGGAGACGAGAGTGCCGATGCCCAGCACCAGCATCGAGAACAGCCAGGCGAAGCCATCCATGCGCAGGACGAAGTTCAGGCCCAGGCTGGGCAGCCAGGTGAATTCTTCGCGGATCACGCCGCCGTGGGCGATCTGCGGATACAGCATCGCGACCGAGACAGTGCCGATCAGTGCGACCAGACCTGCCAGCAGGGATTCGGCGTTACGTGCGTTGTGCGGCAGCACGGCTGCCAGACAGCTGCCCAGAAAAGGCAGAAGCAGTAGAACTATCAGGGACATAGGCTTCTAATCTGCGGAAGTTTGTGAAGCATCATACGTGCCAGCTCCCGGATCGCCAAACGCGAGGATGTCTCTGAATCCTACAAAGTAGCCGTAAAAACCCCGTTTAGCCTTCGGTCTCGTGTTCCAATTCTTCCGTGACCGTTTGTGTCCCTTTGCCTTTGGTCTTCAATTCACTGACGATCACCGCCGCCACGATCAGCCCCGCACCTATCAATGCGATCGCTGGCAGACGCTCTCCTGCGATGCGCCCGACGATCCCGGCCCACACCGGCTCACCGGCGTAAATCAAGGTCGCGCGGGTCGGCGAAACACTTTTCTGCGCCCAGTTCATCGCCACCTGAATCGCCGCACTCATCGCGCCCAGGCCCAGGGCAGTGCTCAGCAACAGCCACGAGAAATCCGGAATCGCCTCGCCGGTCGGCACCACCATCAAGAAAGACAGGGCCGAGGTTACCGCCAGTTGCACCACCGTCACTCGGCGCACATCCACCTGCCCGGCGTAGTTACTGATGAGGATGATTTCGGCCGCAATCGCGATGGCGCTGATCAGCGTGGCGATTTCACCGGGGCTGAAATTCAGCGAAGCACCGGACGGCCCGGAAAGCAGCATCAGCCCGGTAAACGCCAGCATGATGCCGATGCTCGGCATCAAACCCGGGCGCCGGCCCAGCACCAGCCATTGCAACAGCGGCACGAACGGCACGTACAACGCCGTGATGAACGCCGACTGGCTGCTTGGGATACTCTGCAACCCAACGGTCTGCAAGCCATAACCGAGCAGGATCGCCACGCCGATAAAGGCGCCAGCCTTGAATTCGAACAGGGTCAGTTCCCGCAGGTGTTTCCAGGAGAACAGCGCAACAATGCCAGCTGCGGCGGCAAAGCGCAGACCGACGAAAAACATCGGGCCGCTGACGGTCATCGCGTGCTGCACCAGCAGAAAGGTGCCGCCCCAAAGCATGGTGATCAACACCAGCACGCACTCGGCTTTGCTGAACCGGGAAAATCGCAGGGGAGTTTGAGTGGAGTTGGCTGACGTCATGACCTTGCGCACTTTTAAGGAGGGGACGCACAATGCGCCAAATGGTGCGCAGTATACTGCCCAACCCCAGCCAGTGAGCAATATAGTGCACAGAGATTCCGTTCAGCGGGCTTCAGTCCTGCAACACGTCAGCCAGAACGTCCGGCGCCTGCGCCACGCCGCCGACATGAGCCAGACCGCCCTCGCCGAAAAGTCCGGGGTCAGCCGGCGAATGCTGGTGGCCATCGAGGCGGGTGAGAAGAATGTCAGTCTGACCACCCTCGACCGCGTCGCCGAAGCCCTCGAAGTGGCCTTCAGCGATCTGATCCAGGCCCCGGACAATCGCGATCCCGGCCGTATCAACGAACTTGCCTGGGCCGGCAGCATCCCCGGCAGCAAAGCCGTCTTGCTATCCAAGGCCAACGCCACCCGCGCGGTGGAGCAGTGGGAATGGTGCCTGCAACCGGGTGAGGTCTATCCCTCGCAACCGGACGCCGAGGGCTGGAGCGAACAGATCTTTGTGTTCGAAGGCTGCCTGACGCTGATGCTCGGCGACCAACCCCAGCAAATCGCGGCCGGCGAGTTTTTCATGTTCGCCAGCAATCAGCCGCACACCTACCGCAATGACGGGGAAGTGGCCGCGCGCTTCGTGCGCAATGTGGTGATCTGACTGTTGCAGGGCCGACAGCGGATAAACAGTTTGCTCCATCCTGCGTGCAGACTGCTTTAGGTTGTTATCTCAACATATTGATAAATAAGTTAAATATATTAAGGCATGACTCCTGCTACGGGTTCTGGATCCTCATCCGGAAACAACGGAGTCGCCTCACATGACCGTCTCAATTCACACCTTCAAACGCCTCCTGACAATCGGGAGTGCCGTCTGATGCCCCGCGAAATCCGTCTCAACGCCTTCGACATGAACTGCGTCGGCCATCAGTCGCCGGGCCTGTGGGCTCACCCTCGGGATCGCTCCTGGCAATACAAGGATCTGGAGTACTGGACCGATCTGGCGAAAATCCTCGAGCGCGGCAAGTTCGACGGTTTGTTCATTGCCGACGTGCTGGGCATCTACGACGTGTACAACGGCAACGGCGAAGCGGCCATCCGGCAGGCGGCGCAGGTGCCGGTCAATGACCCGTTGCAGTTGATTCCTCCGATGGCGCTGGTCACCGAGCACCTGGGTTTCGGCCTGACCGCCTCGTTGTCCTTCGAACATCCGTATCCATTCGCCCGACGCCTGTCGACCCTCGATCACCTGACCAAGGGCCGGGCCGGCTGGAACATCGTCACCTCTTATCTGGAGAGCGGTGCGAAGAACATCGGCCAGCAAGCTCAGACCGAACATGACGCGCGCTACGACTTCGCCGAGGAATACCTGGAGGTCTGCTACAAACTGTGGGAAGGCAGTTGGGAAGAGGGCGCTATCCTGCGGGATCGCGAGCGGCGGATTTTCAGTGACCCGAGCAAGATCCACGAGATCCGCCACCACGGCAAACACTTCCAGGTGCCGGGCATTCACCTTTGCGAACCGTCGCCGCAGCGCACGCCGGTTCTCTACCAGGCCGGCGCGTCCAGTCGTGGCAAGCAGTTTGCTGCCGAGCATGCCGAGTGTGTATTTGTCGCGGCACCGTCGAAAGTGCTGCTGAAGAAAACCGTGGCCGACATCCGCCGTCGCGCCGCCGAGGCCGGGCGCGATCCGTCGAAGATCCTGATCTTCAATCTGCAAACGGTGATCCTCGGCGAGACCGACGCCAAGGCCAAAGCCAAGTTCGAAGAATACAAATCCTGGGTCAGCTACGAAGGCGCGATGGCGCTGATTTCCGGCTGGACCGGCATCGACTTCAGCCGCTTCAAACCGGACGAACCGCTCAAACACGTACACACCAACGCGATTCAGTCGGCGGTCGAAGCGTTTTCCACAGCGGATCCGAACAAGGTCTGGACCCCCAACGAACTGGCCGATTGGGTCGGCATCGGCGGCTTCGGCCCGCTGTTCGTCGGCAGCCCGGAAACGGTGGCGGACCTGTTGCAGGAATGGGTCGACGAAACCGACGTCGATGGCTTCAACCTCGCCTACGCGCTGACCCACGAAACCTTCATCGACGCCGTGGAATTGCTGGTGCCGGAGTTGCAGAAGCGCGGTGTCTACAAGACCGAGTACGCGCCGGGGACCTTGCGTGAGAAGCTGTTTGGCGAAGGGCCGAGACTGCCGGAGATCCATCCGGGCAGCGGCTATCGAAACCTCGGCGAGCTGCATCGGCAGGAGAAAAAGGTCGCGTCTGTCTAGACGTCTTCGCGGCGTCTGAATGACACTGGCCCGAGCATATCCTCAGCTGCGAGAACGGCATGACTCAAACCGATACAACCGCCACCCGTCACGCCGACATTCTGATTGTCGGCGGCGGCCTCAGCGGTACGATGCTGGCGGTGCAATTGCTGCGTTTGCCGGGGCGCAGAACGATTCTGGTGATCGAGCCCCGGGCCGAACTGGGCCGGGGCGAAGCGTACAGCGCGGTGGAACTGGGCCACACGCTCAATGGCAATGCGGCGCGGATGAGCGTCGATCCGGACAATGCCGATGACCTGACCCACTGGCTGACCGATCATATTGCTGGTGGCGGTTGGCCAGAGTCTGATCAGCAACATGTACCGGTCAGCGAGCTGTTTCCGCCTAGGGGGCTGTTCGGCGTGTACGTCCAGCAGCGTCTGGCCGAAGCGCAGCAGGTGGGTGCGCAACAGGGTTCGACAGTCGAGCATGTACGGGCCGAAGTTGTCGATGTTCAGGCTTCCAGCGATTGCGTGCAGCTCACCTTGAGTGACGGCCAGCAACTGCGAGGCGCCTTTGCCGTGCTGGCGACCGGGATGTTCCCGGCTGCCCGCACGCCGCAAAAGGAGTCCAGCGGCCTCAACGCGGCGGCACTGGATCCGTGGGATGTCGCGGCCATGCGCCAGCTCGATCCACAATCCACGGTGCTGATCATCGGCTCCGGCCTGACCATGGTCGATGCCGTGGTGTCGCTGGAGCAGGCCGGGCATCGCGGGCCGATCGAGGTGTTTTCCCGGCACGGGCTGCTGCCTCATGTTCGTCGGCAACCGCCCGCGTGGGTGGACTTCCTCGCCGAGGATCACAGCATTCGCACACCGCGCCAGCTATTGCGCGAATTGCGTCGGCATTGCCGCGACGCCATCGCCCAAGGCATCGACTGGCAGGCGCCGCTGGACACCGTGCGTGCGCACATCGGCCGGTTATGGAGTCAGGCCAGCGATGCGCAGCGCCGGCAGTTCGTACGGCATGTGCGACCGTGGTGGGAAAGTCATCACCATCGTTCACCGCCGCTGAGCGCGGAACTGGTCGAGCGTCTGCACCGGGAAGGGCGATTGCGCATTCATGCTGCGTCCTACAAGGGTCTTGAATTGGCGTCGGATGGCGGGGTGAGTATCCGTATTCGCCCTCGCGGTAAGGCTGAGACCCGCGTGGTGCAGGGCGCGGCGTTGATCAATTCCAGCGGCATCGAATACGACTGGCGCCGGGTCGCGCGACCTTTGCCACAGCAATTGTTGGCGCGCGGTCTGGTTCGCCCGGGGCCGTTGGCGCTGGGCATCGCGGCGGCGGTGGACGGTGCGGTGCTGGATGAAGAGGGTCGGGTCTCGAACCGCCTGTTCGCCATGGGCCCGCCGCTGCGTGGCATGTGGTGGGAAAGCACCGCTGTCACCGACGTGGCGTTGCAGGCCAAGGCGCTGGCCGCGCGACTGGTGCGCTGACGCCCGAATGCAAGAAACCCCGCTTCGGCGGGGTTTCCTGTTTCTGGCAGCTCAAACCGATCACTCAGTAGCGCTGATATTTGGAGCCGAATTCCGGGCGGTTTTCCGCGACGTACAGTTTGGTCTGTTCAGCATTCTGTTGCAGTTTGAGGCCGTCTTTGTGTTCGGCATCGATGCTGACGGTGTCGACGTTCAGGGTGCCGGACTGGCCAATGGTCGTAGCCGCGACAACTGGAGTGCTGGCGTGTGGGGCAGCGATGGCGGAGGTGGCGCCGATCAGGGAAACGATGAAGCCGAGGGCGATGATGTCTTTCATGATGTTGCTCCAGAGAGTGGGGAGAAGATGGGGCCCACTGTAGTGCTGGAGGGTTTTGATGTGAAAACACCCTTGCGCATAGTTGTTATCGAAGGTGTTGATGCGCGATCAGCGCGGGAGGGTATTGCTCAGCCAGCGCTGGCGCAGTTGCTCCAGACGACCGTCGGCCCGCAATGTATCCAGCGCCTGCTGCCAGCGTGCTACCTGTTTCGGATCGGTCTGCGGCGAAAACGCGATGTAGGTGTTCTGCTTCATCAACGGGATCTGGTACTGCAAGCGTCCTGGCTCCATGCCTTGTTCGCGGGCGAGGGCGGCCTTGGACCAGGTATCGGAGACCACGAAATCGGTACGCCCCAGGCTGAACAGTCGCATCATCTGCTCCGGGGTTTCCACGCCGTAGAGATTGTTCAGGTCTTGCCCTTGCAGGTAGCTGTAGACCAGCCATTTGCGCGGTACGGTGATCCGGCCCAGGTGATCGGCTTCACGCAGGCTGTGCACGGGAGGCTGGAGATTGTCGCGGGCGTATAGCGCGGTTTCGACTTCGATCAGCGGCCCGACCCATTGATAGCGATCGTCGCGCTCATCGGTACGCAGCACGGTGAATACGCCGGTGTCGGGCGTGTCGCTGGCCATGCGCAGGGCGCGCAGCAGCGGGACTTGTTGCAGATGGATACGGTCGCCGGTCTGGTTCGCCAGGGCCTGCACCACGTCCACACCGAATCCTGCGAGCTGATTGCCTTGCATGAAATGCAGGGGCGGGTGGTTGTCGGTGAGCAGTTGCAGGTCCGCCGCAGTGGCCGTCAGGGCCAGCATTGACAGCAGACAAGCGGCAAATCGTTTCATGGATCGTCCCTGAACAAATCAATCGCGCAGCTTAGTACGAGCAGTGATGACTGTCGTGGGGAAACAGCGGGGCTTTTGTGTCAGAGAACAAGGCTTATCGGTAGTGATCGCTGCGGGGGCAGAGCGCCCCCGGCAGGAATCGACAACGGCGGGTACAGACGATCAGTAGCGCTGGTACTTGGAACCGAACTCGGGACGGTTCTCGGCGACCAGTACGCTGCGGGCCGAACGTTCGCGCAGTTCCTGCAAGCGGTCGGCGCCACCTTCAGCTACACGTTCACGCAACTCTTGCAAACGGTCAGCACCGCCTTCAGCCACGCGTTCACGCAGTTCCTGCAAACGGTCGGCGCCGCCTTCAGCCACGCGTTCGCGCAGTTCCTGCAAGCGATCCGCGCCACCTTCGGCCACGCGATCCTTCTGCAGGTTTTCCGAGCCGTATTCGGCGACCAGCGGCTGGGAGCTGGCGGACGCCAGGTCGGTCAGGGCCAGGCCACCGAGCAGGCTGATTACGAGTACCAGGGATTTCGAGGACTTGAACATGGTGCTTCTCCTTGCGTTTGAGATGAGTGAGCCAGTGCTTTCTGGTGGGTTCATTCAAACGCGAGGGTGTATCGCTGATATGTGGTGTTACGGCCCAAAAACACCGGTTACGTATCTGCGCGGCGAATTTATACAGAGTGATACAAATCCATCAGGATTCGGCGAGCATCTCCACGGCGAAGGAGAACACATAACCCTCGTTGCGCACGGTCTTGATGTAGGTCGGCTCGCGGGAGTCGTCCAGCAGACGCTGACGCAGGCGGCTGACCAGCAAATCGATGGAGCGGTCGAACAGGTCGGCGTCGCGCCCCTGGGTCAAGTTCAGCAATTGATCGCGGCTGAGCACCCGTTGCGGATGATCGAGAAACACCCGGAGCAGGCGATACTCGGCGCCACTGAGGGCGACCATGGTGTCGTCTTCATCGAGCAGGTGGCGGGCGGTGGTGTCCAGGCGCCAGCGGCCGAACGCGAGCAGGCGCCCGGTTTCGGTGATCAGCAGATTGGGCGGCAGCATTCGCGTGCGGCGCAGCACGGCGTTGATCCGCGCCAGCAGTTCGCGGGCAGCGAAGGGTTTGGTCAGGTAATCGTCGGCGCCCATTTCCAGGCCGAGGATGCGGTCGGTCTGGTCGTCGCGGGCGGTGAGCATCAGGATCGGGATCGCCTTGTGCTTGCCGGCACGCAACTCGCGGCACAGCACCAACCCGTCATCGCCGGGGAGCATGATGTCGAGCACGATCAGGTCGACCGTGTTGGCTTCCAGAAAGCTGCGCATCTGGCGGCCATCGGCGACCACGGTGCTGCGCAGGCCGTTCTTGGTCAGGTAATTGCCGACCAGCTCGCGGATCTCGCGGTCATCGTCGACGATCAGGATGTGGTTGATGTGATCCATGGTTCGCTCTTTTTATAAGGAGTGCCCGAAGCGTTGCGCTTCGGGCACCTGTCTCTTCGGGTCAGGACACCACGCGATAGCACGGCACATACGCCGCGCCACCCGGCAGTTTCATCCGGTGCTGGGCGACGAAGGCTTTGAGCAGCAGATCGAGCGGCTGCATGATCGCGGCGTCACCACGGATCTGGTACGGCCCGTGTTCCTCGATCAGGCGGATGCCCTTGTCCTTGACGTTGCCGGCGACGATCCCGGAGAACGCACGGCGCAGGTTGGCCGCCAGTTCGTGGGGCGGCTGATCGCGGTGCAGCTTGAGGTTGGCCATGTTCTCGTGGGTCGGATCGAACGGGCGCTGGAAGCCTTCGTCGATCTTCAGCAGCCAGTTGAAGTGGAATGCATCGGCGCGTTCGCGGCGGAACTGCTTCACGGCCTTCAGGCCCGCGGTCATCTGCCGCGCCACTTCCGCCGGGTTGTCGATGATGATTTCGTAGTGCTTTTTCGCCGCTTCGCCGAGGGTGGCGGTGACGAAGGCGTCCAGTTGTTCCAGGTATGGCGCGGCATGTTTCGGCCCGGTCAGGATCACCGGGAACGGCAGGCCGGCGTTGTCCGGGTGCATCAGGATGCCCAGCAGGTACAGGAACTCTTCGGCAGTGCCGGCGCCGCCCGGGAAGATGATGATGCCGTGGCCGACGCGGACGAAAGCTTCCAGACGTTTTTCGATGTCCGGCAGGATCACCAGCTCGTTGACGATCGGGTTCGGCGCTTCGGCGGCGATGATGCCCGGCTCGGTCAGACCGAGGTAACGGCCACCGTGAATCCGCTGTTTGGCGTGGGCGATGGTCGCGCCTTTCATCGGGCCTTTCATCACGCCCGGGCCGCAGCCGGTGCAGATATCGAGGCTGCGCAGGCCCAGTTCGTGGCCGACTTTCTTGGTGTATTTGTATTCTTCGGTGTTGATCGAGTGGCCGCCCCAGCACACGACGATTTTCGGCTCGACGCCCGGACGCAGGGTGCGCGCGTTGCGCAGCAGGTGGAAGACGTAGTCGCTGATGCCCTGGGAGGTGCTTAGGTCGATGCTCAAAGCGTCGAGTTCGTTTTCGGTGTAGACGATGTCGCGCAGGGCGCTGAACAGCATTTCCCGGGTGCTGGCGATCATTTCGCCGTCGACGAAGGCGTCGGCCGGGGCGTTCAACAGTTCCAGACGCACGCCGCGATCCTGTTGGTGGATGCGGATTTCGAAGTCTTTGTAGGCTTCCAGAATGGTTTTTGCGTTGTCGACATGGGCGCCGGTATTGAGGATGGCCAGGGCGCACTGGCGAAAGAGGGTGTAGGTGCTGCCGGTTCCGGCCTGGCTCAGTTGCTGAACTTCACGTTGGGAAAGGGTTTCGAGGCTGCCTTTCGGGCTGACCGAGGCATTGATTACGTGTCGTTGGGTCATGCAGTGATCCTTAAAACGATGTCATTGCCGGCACGGCCAATGGCATCTGAATAGTGTGTATCCATGAATGAAGATGGCACGATCTGCGTGGTATCGCCATGTCCCCGTTGGACTTTGAAAAGATGAAAAGGAGCTCCAGCATAGCTAAATCCGCCTCAGAGGCGATAATGCGCCGGCCTCTTTTTATTTCAAGCCATGGAAGCCTGTCGCGATGTTCGAGATTCAACCGATCGATGCCATCACTTATCGCCAGCAGACCCGGCGCAGCACGCTGATCATCGCGGTGCTGTTTCTGGTGCTGGCGATGGCGTTTTCGACGGCGGCGGTGGCGCTGTTCGGCGAGCCGGGCGGGGACAATCTGCGGTTCAATGTCGGCGGGGTGTTTGGCGCATTTCTGCTGACGGCGGCGTTGCTGCGCGGGCGTTTCTGGAATCAGACCTGGATGGCTCCGGCGGTGTATGGCTGGCGGCTCAAGCGCAGCCTGATGAGCGTCACCAACGTGATGCATCAGGTGACGGCGGCAGTGGAGAAGGGTGATCCGTTGGCAATGAAAGTGCTGCGTTTCTATCACCTGGGCCTGACCCAGATGCATGAACTGGACGGCAACTCCAGCGATCACGCGCAATTGCACCGGGAGGTCGAAGCGCACAAGGCGCGGATGGAGGCGCTCGGTCTGGACACCGATCAGACGCACCTCGATCCGGCCTGGCTGGAAACCTTGAAAGCGCGCTAAAACGGAATGCGCGCGGCGCGTCTGAGTTTCCAGCGGCGAATCAGGCGCCCGTAGACCAGCAAGTTGACCACCAGCACCACGCTACCCAGTACCAACTGAATCTGCGGGGTCAGCCCGGCCGGGTAGATGATCGGCCAGACGTAATGTTCGATGAAACCACCCGCGTATTCGGTCTGCCCGGCAGCGTGGCGCATCAGGTTTTCCCAATAGGTCAGCGGACAGGTCAGGTGCAACACCTCGACCGCCACGCCCCAGGCCGCCGCCGGCAAATGCAGCCACATCAGCCGCGGCCACTTGAGCACCAGCAGCCCACCGAACAGCACGAACAGAATGAACAGCAAATGAAACAGCACCAGCCCGTCGGCGGCTATTCGATACAGCATGTCGTCTCCCTGACGCGTGTGTGAATGGTTGCCATGTTACGCCGGTAAACGACTGACGGAAGGAAGGGGTTGCGCCAACTGCGCAAGATTGTTCAAGCCATGAAAGGGCGTTTGCTGGCAGAGTCCGGGGCCTTGTCTCACGGTTGAAGCGTGTTATGTCTGATTCATTAATGCCGCGCAGTGCCTTCCTTCGCGGCGCCGCGGCGATCATGCCGTTATCCTTGGCAACCGCTCCTTGGGGGCTGCTGGCCGGCTCAATGGCGATTGAAGCCAACCTCACGCCGCTGCAAGGGCAGGGCCTGTCGAGCATCGTGTTCGCCGGCGCTGCGCAATTGGTGGCAATCGGCATGCTCAAGGGCGGCGCCGGGATTTTCTCGATTCTGCTGACCACGCTGCTGCTGACCTCGCAGCACTTGCTTTACGGCATGAGCATGCGCCAGGTGATTTCGCCGTTGCCGGGGCGCTGGCGTATTGGCCTGGGTTTTTTGCTCACTGACGAGCTGTTCGCGCTGACCAGTCAGCACGATCGTCAGCAGTTCAATCGCTGGTACGCCTTGGGTGTCGGCCTGACGTTCTACATCGCCTGGAACCTTTTTACCCTGGCCGGCATTGTGCTCGGCAGCAGCATTCCGGGGCTTGAACACCTTGGGCTGGACTTCTCGATTGCCGCCACCTTCATCGCTCTGATCACACCGGTGGTGCGCAATGTGCCGACGGTGGTCTGCGTGGCGGTGTCGCTGTTTTGCTCGGTGTTGTTCAGTTATTGGCAATGGGGTTCGGCGCTGGTGCTGTCGGGGCTGGCCGGCATGACGGCCGGGTTCATCTGCAACAAGCTGTATCGGGAGCGCACATGATGGTCTGGGCAGTGATTTTCGGCATGGGGATTCTGGTGTTCCTCAATCGTTACGTGTTTCTCGAACCACGCTTGCCGGTACGGTTGAGCAGCAACGCGCGGCAATTTCTCGGTTTTGCCGTGCCGGGCATGTTGACCGCGATTTGCGGGCCGATTGTGTTCATGCCGGACAAACAACTGAATCTGCAGTGGGATAACCCTTATCTGCTGAGTTCGTTAGTGGCAATCGCACTGGTGATCTACACGCGCAACACGTTGCTCAGCATGCTATTGAGCATGGCGTTTTTCTTTGTATTGCGCTGGTGGCTTTAAGTTCTACGCTTAATGGATCAATTTCATGAGCGAGGTGAACATGGCAACCGAGCAGAAACGTCCTGAAGAAGATGACGAACCGAGCGAAGAAGAAATCGAACGGGAGAAACACAAGGAGCAGACCTGGAAGCATGACGACAGCCGCGAGTTGTCCGACCGTGATCAGGAACGCCCGCTGAAACCCTGAACGCCACAACGAAAAGCCCCGCGATTGCGGGGCTTTTTCGTTTCATCAAAGATCTTCCAGCAGTGTGAAATCGGGGTGGGAGGCCCGATAACCCAAGGTCTTGTCGATCCAGGCATTCAGCTCGTTGACCATCACCGGCGGGTGGCAGGGATAGTTTTCGAGGGTGGCGCGCAGGATGCGGTCGATATCGGGTACGTCACGCAGGTTTCGAGTCTTTATGTAATGGCCGATAAAACAGTCGAGTTGAAAGCGTTCTGTCGGGGACAGATGAATACACTCCAGGCCTGTGACCTGTTTGATTGCAAAATCGTCGCGCAACTTAATTCTCTGCAAGGCTTGTAAGTTTGTGGGGGATTCCTGGTTTTGCTGACTCTTTGGTCAACTGGTATGCCAAAAGGAAATGCGGCGCGCATGCTATCCGTAGTGTTTGTAAATGTATGTATGACGGTTGAAATGTCAGACAGGCGGTTAGTTCAATCAAACGACTGTTTAGGTTGAATGTTTCGCGTTTGAAACACCGCGTGTAACAGGCAGGATTCGATTCGTGAGTTCCTGCTTTTGATAACGCACCGCGTCGACATTTATTTACGGTACGGCATCAATCAATTCCGCGCCCTGATTGCGGGAGTTGCCCACCGCTTTGCCGACTTTGTGCCATTGGAACGCTTCGCTGGGCTCGGCTTCGAACAACAGCATCTGCTCGGCACGCTCTGTGGGCGTGGCGGGATCGAGCCATTCCTGAACCCGGTCAGGGCGCAGCACAATCGGGCGCCGGTCATGCACATCGAGCAAGCCGCCTTCGCTGTTGGCGGTAATGATGACGAAGCCGTCGTCTTCCCGTGAAAGTTCGCCGGGTATCGGAAACTGGCCGATGGCGGCGCAGAAAACCGGCTGATGATCGGCCCGGCGAATCAGCCACGGCTGTCGGCTTTTGTCGGGTGCATCGACCCACTCGAACCAGTTGTCGACCGGCACGATCAGTCGATGACGCCAGATCGCTCGAAAGAACGGCCCGTGGGCGACTTTTTCCAGCCGCGCGTTGATCGGTGCAGCGCGATCCCTGGCCCAGTGCGGGCGCCAGCCCCAGCGCAGATTGTCGGCGTATAGCCGTTGTTGGTGCTGATGAAGGATCGCCAGTGACGTGGTGGGCGCGGCGTTGTAATGCGCCAGCGGCGCCTCGCCGACGTGATTGATCAGCGCATCGGGAATGCTCAGCACCGCGACGAAATCGTGGATACCCCGGTATTGCGACAGTCTTCCGCACATCGGCCAACCCTCCGGCGAACAGCTGCCTGAAGGTTTCAGCTTAGTTGCACGGTTCAATCCTTGCTGCCCTGACCGGTGAACGCGTCGCGCCAGACCAGCCAACGGCGTTCCAGCACGGCCAGCAGGCCGTCGCTGAGTTTGCCCAGCAGCGCCAGGACGATGATCGCAGCCAGCACGATGTCCGGCCGCGAAGTTTCGCGACCGTCACTGAGCAGGTAACCCAGACCTTTGGTCGCCGCGATCAGTTCGGCCGCCACCAGAAACATCCACGACAAACTCATACCGCTGCGCAATCCGGTGAACAGGCCGGGCAGGGCGGCGGGCAACAGTATCCGTCGCACCAGTTGCAGCGGGCTGAAGCCGTAGATGTGCCCGACCTCCACCAGTTTGCGGTCGATGTTGCGGATCGCCGCGACCACGTTGACGTACACCTGGAAGAACGCGCCGATGGCGATCAGAACGATTTTCGAGGTCTCGTCGATCCCCAGCCATAGCAGCAACAGCGGCACCCAGGCCAGGCTGGGAATCGACCGCAGTGCGGCGAACGTCGGTTCCAGATAAGCCTCGGCTTCACGGCTCAGGCCGACCCACGCGGCAAACACCAACGCCAGGCTCGCGCCGATGGCAAACCCCAGCAGCACGCGAATCAGGCTGGCGCCGATGTGTTTCCACAGGGCGCCTTCGGCCAGGTCGGTGAGGGTCAGGGCGATCTCGCTCGGCGCCGGCATCTGGTAGGACGGCAGCCAGCCGATGCGCACGATGAATTCGAGGGCGATCACGATCAGCAGTGGCAGGGCCAGGCCTTTAAGGCGCCGACGCCAGAGCGGATTCAGCAGTGGGAGTCTTCGGCGTGGTGCCGGCACGGCGAGGCGGGCGGGCAAGTCGTTGCTCATGGACGGTTCTCCGCTCACGACAAATCCGCGACGGACGCGGACTTGTCATGAGCCTGATCGGTTACTGGGCGGCGGCGACTTGCTGGAAACCGGTGTCGATCAACTGATCGATGACCTGATCGACATTCACCCCACGGCGCACCAGTTCTTCGGAGACCAGAATCGGCGCGGCGGCTTTCGAGGCCAGCACGTCCCTGGCGGTCAGCTGCGGGCTGCTCAGGTCGGTGCGCGACAATTGCAGTTTGGCCACGTCCAGCGGCAGACCGGATTCGCTGGCGAGCAATTTGGCCAATTCGTCGGGGTTCTTCACCGACCACTCGCGGGCCTGCTCATAGGCCTTGATCACGGTGTCGATGGTTTGCGGGTGTTGCTTGGCGTATTGCTCGGTGACGCTGACCACGCCGTAGCTGTTGAAGTCGCGATTGCGGTACAGCAGGCGCGAACCGGCCTGCACCTGACTGGCGGCCATGTGCGGATCGAGGCCGGCCCAGGCGTCGACATCGCCTTTCTCCAGCGCGGTGCGGCCGTCCGGGTGCTGCAGGTGCACCAGTTCCACGTCGTCCTTTTTCAGCCCGGCCTGTTGCAGGGTGCGCAGGGTAAACAGGTACGGATCGGTGCCTTTGGTGGCGGCGATTTTCTTGCCCTTGAGGTCGGCGACGGACTGGATCGGCGAGTCCTTGCGCACCACCAGCGCGGTCCATTCAGCGCGGCTATAGACGTAGACCGATTTGATCGGGCTGCCATTGGCACGGCTGAGCACGGCAGCGAGGCTGGCCGACGAGGCGAAATCCACGCCGCCGCTGTTAAGGTATTCCAGCGAGCGGTTGCTGCCCTGGCTCAGCACCCAGCTGACTTTGCTCTGGGGCAAGGCTTTTTCCAGGTAGCCCAGATGTTTCAGCGCCAGGCTGACCGGCGAGTAATAGGCGTAATCCAGATGCACTTCGGCCGGCGGCGCTTCGGCAGCGTGGGCCAGAGGTTGCAGGCTCAGGGCTACAGCGCAGGCCGCGAGCAGCGTTTTGACGCGGGAAAACGGTAAGAAGGGTTTCATGGGCACGCTCCGGCAAGGCAACAGATTCTTATGTCCAAAAAGATATTTTTATCGAATGCTTCCTGCATGAATGGAATATTGCAGGCTCTGTGCCATGTACGTTTTGTCCCATATTTACGGGGGGTGACGCCGGTTTTGCAGGTTTGAAGTGTTGCAGGGAAAACACTGTGCCGAGCCACTGTTGCTCGGCAAACAGTGCAACGGGAAGGTGCTGAGCTTATGCGCTAATAGAATTTCAAATCTGATTTGTAAGAGCGTTATGGTCTATAAAAAATCCCTTCTGCAGGACTCGCCATGAAGCTCTCACGTTTCCTACGCGCCGCGTTGACCAGCGCACTGTTTGCCACGCCGTTGACCTATGCTGCCGAACCCTTGGTCCTGCACGTCGGCGACCAGAATTACTACAACATCCGCGCTTCGATAGAAGCGTCCGGCGTGTTGAAGGACGCGCCTTACACGGTTGACTGGAAACACTTCCAGGCTGCCGCGCCGTTGGCCGAAGCGTTGCAGACCGGGTCGCTGGATCTGGGTTTCCTGGGGGATTCGGGTTTTCTGTTTCTGGCCGCTAAACAAGCGCCGGTGAAGCTGATCGGTGTGTCACGACAGAATCCGGACACCATCGCCCTGTTGGTGCCCAAGGATTCTCCGGTGAAAACCATCGAGGACCTGAAGGGCAAGAAAGTCGCCTACTGGCCGGGCGCCTGGAGTCAGCAACTGACCTTGCGGGCACTGGAGCAGGGCGGTTTGCCGGAGAATTACGTCGACTTCGTCAAACTGATGCCGATCGATGCGGCGGCCGCGCTACCGCAAGGCAGCATCGATGCGTTCCCGGTATGGGAGCCGTACATTTCCCAGCAGATCGTGTTCTCCGGCGCCCGGCCGATTCTCACGGCGAAAAACCTGATGCCGGGCTTGAGCGCCATCGCCGCGTCTGCGCCGTCCATCGACAGCAAGCGCGAAGCGATCGCCGATTTCCTCGGACGTTTGAAGCAGGCCAGGGCCTGGGTCGACAGCCACACCGACGAGTACGCCGACCTGTGGGCGAAGAAGGCCAACCTCGATCAACAGGTTTCGCGGCACTGGTTGCGCCAGGCGCACATGACGGTCGGCCCGGTGGATCAGCAGGCCGCCGCCGATCTGCAAAGCACGGCCGACTTCCTGTTCAAGGTCAAGGCGCTGCCGGCTCCGCTGGCCACGGCCGGTATCATCGACAGCTCGTTTCAACAGGCGCTGGCGCGCTGAGCGAGCGCCGGAACCAAACCCTGTGTATCTTTATCCAACCTCGGCCCATCTCAATGGGTCGCAGGGAGGCAGCAGCGGCGAAGGAGTTTTGCCAATCGACAACATGACCGCAACGGTCGGGCTCAAGGCAAAACATGACACAGTGGTTCAAGGTTTTCTGTGCGATGGCGGTAGCCGTCGGGTTGGCCGGATGCATCGCCGCTCCCATCGAAATGACCGCGCAGACCGAAGCCCGGCTCAAGACTCAGGCGCCTGTGCGCTTTCTATTGACCTTCGATGACGGCCCCAGCGCTTCCAGTCTTTTCAACCCCACCGACACCGTACTCGACAGCCTCAAGGACAACCCGCTGCAACCGGGGATCAAAGCGGTGTTTTTCGTCCAGACCCGCGCACCCCGAGCGGGCAACAGCGAGATCGGTCGGCGAGTCATGCGCCGCGAGCACGCTGAAGGGCACATTCTGGGCTTTCACACCGCCACCCATTGGCACACCAATCATCGATTGCTCGATCCCCAAGAACTCGAAACCTCGCTGACCAACGGTTCGGCGGACATCGCGGCAATCACTGGCGCGCCGCCGACGTTATTGCGTCCGCCATTCTGGAACTACGACAAACGCACCTTCGCCGCTTATCAGCAGCACCATATGCAGGTGTTGCTGACCGACCTGAGCGCCAACGACGGCAAGATCTGGGGCTTCAACGCCAGCCCCCGGCGGCGGGCGAACATGCTGCGACAACTGTCGGAAGTCCGCGAACGGATTGCTCTTGGCGAACTGCCCACTGTGGACGGGGTGATTCCGGTGGTGGTGACCTTCCATGACCTCAACCGCTACACCGCGCGCCACACCCGCGAGTATCTGCAGATTCTGCTCGACAGTGCCGCCGCCACCGGCGTACGACTGGCAGGCAAACCGTTCTATGACGATCGCGCGGCGCTGGAAAAAGCTGCGCTGGCGCGCACGGTGCGCGAGTCGTCGAAACCGGTGAATCTGCCGGGAATATGGAACTGGATCTGGGACCATGACGCCCATTGAGAACCGCGATTTGAAGTTGTGAAGCGGTTGGCAATTTTTACACTGGGCGGCAGGGGCGGGGCAGTGAAAGCTCATCTATGCTGATCGGGTCGCCCGAGCCAAAGCCTGTGAGGCGTGCCCCCATGATTGCCATTGCCGACATTTGCCGCATCGTCGAATCCGGCTTTTCGCCGTTGTATTGCGACTGCACCGAAACGGCGCAGGGCCTCTTGCAGATCAAGGTTTACGAACCCGACAGCGGGCGTGTCGAGTTGCTGCTCAATGGTGTTTCTCCTGAGCATCTGGTCACCATTCGTGACATCTCCAATTTCATCGGTGAATTGCGCACGGAAATGAGCGCCGGACGCCGGGCGTTCGCCGGCTGAGAGTCAAAGGCGTCGTTGAAAGGCGCGGACGATGCTCAGCGTGGCGTCACTGACGTTCAGATTCTGCACCGCATCCAGCGGGTGCCAGAGGCAGTCGACGATCTCGTTCAGCGGGCGAACCTGCTCAATGTTCAGCACCGACGCCTCGTAGACGTGGTGGCGGGTGCTGCCGTTTTGCAGTTCCATCAGATAAAGCATGTCATCGCTGTCCAGGCCGGTCTCTTCCTTGAGTTCTCGGGCGGCGGCTTGCGCGCGGGTCTCTCCCGGTTCGACGGTGCCCCCCGGAAGCGTCCAGCGGCATCTGGGTTTGCGCACCAGGAGAATGTGTCGATCCTGTTCGCAGATGACGGTTGCTCGTACTTTCATGTGTTACCTGATTGCCGTTTGTCATAAATCTGTCATGAATTAGCAATATTTGGGCCGCTGCCGGTTTAGAGCTTCTGAGTGCCCGGCAGCGGCAAAAGTGCCGGAGACTTGACGCGGCTGCGGTGCGACGTCCGGTCGGCACGACTGCGTGTTGCGGGTGTAAGGTGCAAAAGTTCGTTAGAAGACAGGAGGTGCCTATGAGCATGGCGATGCTGAACAAAATGCACATGAATGGCTACGACGTACTCAGCGTGAACAACGGCCCGTGGCGGGTCTGCACGCAGGGTGACCGGCTCGCTTCGTTTGCCAGTCGCGAAGAAGCGCTGGCCTACGCCGCCGCACTGCCGGGGTACAAAAGCCGTGTACGCGGTCGCAAGACAGGCTGAAGGCCTGTGGAGAAAAAGCCCCGGATGTCCGGGGCTTTTTGTTGTGGACCGGGTGGGTTTCAGTGGACTTTGGTTCGGCTGATGGCGCGGGCTTTCACTTCCCGGGCATACAGCTGCAGGCGCTCTTCATCGCTTTGCAGCACCTCGCAGGATCGCAGTACCGCCTGGGCGTCCGCCTCGTTGCCCGACTGGCGCAATTGCTCGGCAATGCGCTTGAGGTCCACCGCCGACCATCTCAAGTCCGATGCCACGCTTTGCAGGTCACGTTGAAGTTCGTGTTCGTATTCATTGAGCCGCATGATCACCTCCGGAACATTCTCGGTAAAACAGAGTAGCCGCATTTTTTGGGAGTGGGGCAAGGTCATCTGTCGGTGAGCTGATTGGTCCGGTTTTCGAGGAGTACAGGCAGAGCGCTACGATGGATGTCCGAACAGTTACAGGGTACATTCGCGTTTTTTTCAGATGAAGGAATCACCATGCGGATGTTGATCGGGGGCATGCTGTTGGTGGCATTGGCCGGTTGTTCGTTGCCTGCGTCACTGGTGCCGGGCGAGCCGAATGTCAGCAAGACCAGCGACAAGACTCCCAAGGACTACGCCGCGTGTGTATTGCCGTTGTGGCAGCAGGACGTTGCCAAGACGTCCCAGACAGCGATTTCCAATGGCTACCGGATCACCGCGCCGAGCATCGTCACCGCTGACGAGATTCTCGATGTGGTCAAGTACAAGGACGGCAGCCGCGTTTCCCTGTATCAGGGGCCGCCGTGGGCGAAGTCCGGATCGTTGCGCAAAGCGGTGCGCGACTGCTTGTAAGGTCAAAAACGAGAAAGCAGAAACCGCTGATCGGTTTCTGCTTTTTTTTGCCTGCTGATCGAGTTCAGTCCGAGATGTCGGTGAGCGGAATGCCGGCGCCGCCGGTCTTCTTTTCCCGGCGATCCTGCATCCAGTCTTCCACCTGACTGTTGAACCCCGCCGGTGCCTTGCGCCCGACCTTTCTGGCGATGTCGAGGATGGTCTGCTGGGCGAGGGCTTCTTCCATGCGCTTTTGCGCGGTCATCATCGCGGCGTGAATCGAGCAGGTGCCGTCCAGCGCCCAGTCCGGCGGCGAGCCATCGAACAGCGCGCAGCGTCCGCGAATGTCCCGGCATTCGAAAATGTTCTTGGGACCATCGATGGCATTGACGATGTCGAGCAGGGTGATTTCTTCCGCCGGACGCGCCAGGGTGAAGCCGCCGCGCACGCCACCGGTGGATTCCACCAGCTTGCCTTTGGCCAGTTTGGTGAAGATCTTCGCCAGGTAATCCAGCGGCACCCCTTGCAGCTCTGCCAGGTCACGCACGCTGGCTTCACGACTGTCACCGCCGCTGCCCACCAGAAAGGCCAGGCAGTGAATGCCGTACTCGACCCCCGCACTGTAAAGCGACATAACTATCTCCGACTGTATTTGTCGCCGATGTTATCAGGGTTGTTCGTGGCAAACAAATCGAGAGCGCCTTGAGTGTTTGGCTATTAGGATCCCGGATTTCTTGATTTCAGCTGAATCAACGAGTTGAAGAGGGTGGCTCCGTTCAATCTGAGCTATCGAAGTTTTCGATGCTAATCATCACAAAATCTGACTTGTCGGATATAACGGCGACCAATACAGTCGCCGTTATCCGGTGAGCAGCCTTCCGCGTTCTTGAAAAATACAGACGTGTCCGC
Source organism: Pseudomonas sp. GW456-12-1-14-TSB6 (assembly GCF_059424205.1). Lineage (NCBI taxonomy): Bacteria > Pseudomonadati > Pseudomonadota > Gammaproteobacteria > Pseudomonadales > Pseudomonadaceae > Pseudomonas > Pseudomonas sp. GW456-12-1-14-TSB6. The sequence goes on along the minus strand of NZ_JBWKZE010000008.1, from coordinate 2,034 downwards.
TCCCGATGATGTGAATCCTTCCACCTCATTCAGTGACTTGGCTTCGTGCCTGGAGAGAACAATGAAACAGCACATTCTGGTAATCGGCGCAGGTTTCGGTGGCATGTGGACGGCATTGAGCGCCACGCGTCTGGTCGACATTCACAATCGGGACAACATCGACGTAACCGTGTTGGCGCCGCAAGCCGAGCTGCGCGTTCGCCCACGTTTCTACGAGCCGAATGCCCACACACTGGCCGCACCACTGGGCGATCTGTTCGACGCGGTTGGCGTCAATTTCATCAAGGGCGCCGCGAACACCATCGACGTACAGGCGAAAACCGTGGGCTACACCGACGCAGCCGGTGCGCAACAGGTGTTCAGCTACGACAAACTGGTGCTGGCCTCCGGCAGCGGCCTGGCCCTGCCGGACACCCCGGGTGTGGCGCAATATGCGTTTGACGTCGACCAGATCGAAGCTGCGATCCGCCTGGAAAACCATCTGGATTCCCTGATCGGCCAGCCTGAAAGCCAGGCGCGCAACACCGTGGTCGTCGCCGGCGGTGGTTTCACCGGTATCGAAACCGCCACTGAAATGCCGGCGCGTCTGCGGGCCGTGCTGGGCGACGATGCCAATATTCAAGTGATCATCGTTGATCGCGGGCAAAAAGTCGGCGCGTCCATGGGCGAAGCGATCAGCGTGTCGATTGCTGAAGCTAGCGAAGAGCTGGGCGTGGAATGGCGACTGGGTGTGTCGGTGGTGTCCGTCGATGAAAACGGCGTGACCTTGTCGGACGGCCAGCGTATCGAGGCAAAAACCGTGGTCTGGACCACCGGTGTACGTGCCAGCTCCCTGACCGAGCAGATTCCTGCCGAGCGTGATCGTCAGGGCCGTCTGCACGTTGATGCCAACCTGAAAGTCATCGGCCAGGACGACATCTTCGCCACCGGCGACGTGGCTTACGCGGCCACCGACGATGTCGGCAACTTCGCCCTGATGACCTGCCAGCACGCGATTTCCCTTGGTCGTCACGCCGGCAACAACGTCGCAGCGCAGATCCTCGGGGTCGACCCAACGCCGTACAGCCAGCCGAAATACGTGACCTGCCTAGACCTCGGCGCCTGGGGCTCGGTGTACACCGAAGGCTGGGATCGTCAGGTGAAACTGGTCAAGGAGGAGGGCAAGTCGCTCAAGACCCAGATCAACACCCAGTGGATCTATCCACCGGCGGCTGACCGTGCCATCGCGCTGGCGGCTGCGGATCCGATGATCCCCGTCGTCGCGTAAACGGCGTGTTTAGAAAATCCCGCCCGGTTGATGCCGGGCGGGATTTTTTGTTCAGATTCCGCAAACCCCTCCGGCAAGGACCACTCGACCGAACTCGGCGTTGGCCTCCTGAGGTGTGATCGCGAGCAACTGGTCGAGGCGAATTTCCTGTTGCGCGCCTTGTTGCTCGATCACCAGAAATTCTTCTTTTTCACTGCTGGTCCGCGTGGTCACGGCCCGGGCCATCAGACGCTGACCGTCGACCAGCTCGATGTCCAGCTGATAGCCGCGCAGGCAGGCGATTTCCAAGTAGTCGTGCAGATCACAGTTCAACGGCTGATAACGGGTCATGGCGTTACTCCTCGAAACCTTGCGCGATGATGAAACGATCCGGCTCGTGCATCAACCTTCATGCGGCGGTGTTGATGGCGGCAGGGAACGGCGCGGATCAGATTCTGCGGGAAGTGTAATGCGCGGTGACAGTTGATTGCGGGCTTTTTTCCCGCGAGCACTAGGCTTTGAATGCCGGACCATTACAGGCCGGGATTGCTGTTTTGGGAGGAGTGTTTCTTGATTCAAGGAGCGACCGATCATGGATGATCTGGTGAAGGAAGTGATTCCGCTTTTGCAATACCTGGTCCCGGGGTTTGTTTCGACCTGGATTTTCTACACGCTGACGGCCTTCAAGCGACCGGATACGTTCGGCCAGATTGTGCAGGCGCTGATTTTCACGTTTGTGATTCACGGGATGGTGCTGGGGATTGGGGCGGTTTGTGTGTGGGTGGGGG